>CAZBIP010000344.1:0-3752 GCA_964491885.1 uncultured Vicinamibacterales bacterium | reverse complement strand
ACGTCGGCGTCAGCTACACCTTCGGCTCCATCTTCAGCAACGTCGTCAACACGCGGCTGTCGAACTTCGTCGGCGGCTGACGCCCTTCTCACCGCTTGATCGGGTACGGCGGCGGCGGCGGAACCGGAATCGGCTTCGTCTTGATCAGCTCCTGCAGGTGCCGGACGGCCGCGTCCAACTGCGCGTCCTTCCCGCCGAACGTCTCGTGCGGCAGGTTGTCGACGACGACGTCGGGCTCCACGCCGTGGCCCTCGATGAGCCACTGCCCTTCGGGCCCGTACACGCCCGTTTCGGCGGCCGTCGCGATCCCGCGGTCGACGAGGACGTTGCTCGAGCTCAGCCAGATCTCGCCGCCCCACGTCCGCGTGCCCAGCACCTTCCCGAGCCCGAGTCGGCGGAACCCCTCGGCGAACGCCTCGCCGTCCGACGCGGTGTTCTCGTCGACGAGCACGACCATGTGGCCGCGGAAGGCGAACTGCATGCTCCACGTCGGGTGCCCGACGCGCGGCTGCCAGTAGAACCAGGCTTTCCGCAGCAGGCGGCCGAGGATCCAGCTGTCGATGTTGCCGCCGTTGTTGTGGCGCACGTCCACGATGAGCCCGGCCCGGTTGTAGACGGGGTAGAACTCGCGCATCCACTCGGCCATGTTCCCGGCGCTCATCGCGCGCAGATGGACGTACCCGATGTCGCCGGCGCCCGCCTTCTCGACCGCGAGCCGCCTGGCGTGTTCCCACTCGTCGTAGCGAAGCCCGTCCTCGGCCTGCGCGCTGACGGGCTCGACGATGACGTCGCGCGAGGCGCCGCCGGCCTTCGGCTTGACCCGCAGGAGCACCTGCTTGCCCGCCTGCCCGCGCAGCAGGACGGACAGGTCCCGCACGCCGAGCGACGCGGTGCCGTTCACGCTTTCGATGACGTCGCCTTCCGCCACGTCAACGCCCGGCCGCGCCAGCGGCACCCTCCGGTCAGGCCGGTCGGGGTCGGTGGCAATGACGTGCGCGACCCTGAAGCCGCCGGCCTTCTCGTCGCGGACGAGGTCCGCCCCGAGCGACGCCGGCCACGCTCCGTCTTCCGCGTCGCGCAGGTCTCCGCCCCGCACGAAGATGTGGAGGGCAGACAGTTCGGCCACCATCTGGGCGAACACGTCGCTCAACTCGGCGCGGTCGGTGACGCGGCCGATGAGCGGCTCGTACTTGCGCCGCATGGCGGGCCAGTCGAGGCCGTGCATGCCGCGGTCGTAGAAGTAGTCGCGCTCCAGGCGCCACGCTTCGGTGAACATCTGGCGCCATTCGAGGCGCGGGTCGAGGCTGAACGTCCAGTCCTTCAGCGGGACGGCCAGCTTCGCCAGGTCGGCCGGCGCCTTCGCGCCCGCGTCGACGACGTAGTACTCGCGGCCCTTGCGGAAGAGGATCTTCTTGCCGTCGGCCGACAATTCGTAGCCGTCCGGCTCCTCCACGAACGTCTCCGGCTCGGCTTTCTTGTTCTCGAGCGCGAGCGTCTTGAGCGCCGCCTTGCCGTCGCGGCCGGTCGGCCGCGACACGAAGTAAAGCCGCTTGGCGTCCATGGCCAGGTTGCCGTAGTTGCCCGCCGGCAGGGGCACCTCGAGGAGACGCGCCTGCAAGCCGTCGGCATCAACGACAACCGGCGGGATCGCAGGTTTGCCTTCCGGCGCCTTCTGGGCGGCTGCTTCGTCTGAAGCCGGCTCGTCGGGCACCTTCGGCCTGGCCGGCTTCTTCTCCGGGGCCTGGCCCGGCTTCGCCTGGCTGGCCGCGGCCTTCGTCGCGCCCGGCCTGCTCGTCTCCGCCCCGTCCGTGTCCGGCTTGTCCGTCTTCTTCGTCTTGTCGGTCGTGTCTGCGGCCTTCGGCGGATGAAGCTCATCGTCCGGCTGGAAGGGCGAGCGTTCACCGCGCTTCAACGCGACGTGGTAGATCTTCGTCTGCCGATCCCAGTACGGCTCTGGCTGGCGCGAGCCCCACGGGCTTCCCACGAGCGATTCGAAGTTGCGGTCGGACAGGAAGTAGAGCCACTTGCCGTCTGGGCTGAACACCGGGTTCCGGCTGTCGTAGCGATCCGAGGTGACAGGCAGGCTCCGGCTGGATGCCGCCTCATACAGGAAGATCCGCGTCAGCTGGTTCGGGCCCGGCGCGGTGTACGCGAGCCACTTCGAGTCCGGCGACCACTGGAGATCGGCGAACCGCCCGTTGGCCGACTGCGCGACCTTCGTCTGGGCCTTCTTCGCAATGTCGAAGATCCACAACTGCTGGTCCTTGTCGTGGTGCGCGATGTAGCGGCCATCGGGCGACGGCAGGCCGTCCCAGCGAAGCACTGTCGCGTCCCCGCTCAAGCGGATCGCGGCGCCGACGCCGTTGGCGGGCACCTGCCAGAACTCCACCTCGCCGCTCTCGTCCGACAGCGTCAGCACGCTCTTGCCGTCGGGCATGAACCGGGCATTGCGGTGGCGGACCAACTTGTTGCGAGTGGCGTCGACGATGCGGCCCTGCCGGGCGGGTACGACGAAGATCTGGCCGCGTGCCGTGATGGCCAGCCGGTCGCCCGACGGCGACAGGTGCGCCGAGGTGATCCAGTCGAGGGGGTTCTTCACCCATCGCTCGCGCAGGTGATCGAAATCGGACACGAGCGTGATGGGCACGGCCCTGTCCGCGCCCGAGGCAATGTCGAACACGCGGATGTCCGCGCCCTGCTGGTACGCGATCCGGCCGTTCGAAAGCGACGGCGACTGCACGTCGTAGTCGCGGTGTTTCGTGTGCTGCACGAGATCCCGGCCGCGCTCGTCCATGGACCAGAGGTTCATCACGCCGTCCCGGTCGGACGCGAAGTAGACGCGGCCCTTCCAGGACATCGGGGTCTTGCTGGTGCCGGCGTAGTCGGCGGTCAGCGGGATCGCTTCCTTGCCGGCTCCGTCGAAGCGCCACAGGTTCTGCGCGGTGCCGCCCTTGTAGCGGCGGGTGTGGCTGCCCTGGAACGCGAGGCGCGTGAAGAAGAGGGCGCGGCCGGCCGCGTCGTGCGCTCCGTCGGACGCCTGAGCCAGCGGCACGATCGTCCTGGCGCGCGTGGCCGGGTCGAGGCGGACGAGCTGCGTGTTCGGCAGGGTCGAGTGCCTGCGGGTCGCGAAGAGCACGTCGCCGTCGGGCGTCCACGACAGCCAGGACGGCCGGGCGGCGTCCCACGTAAGGCGGGCCGGCACGCCGCCGTCGAGAGGCAGCGTGTACACCTCGCCCGGCCCCTCGTACGAGGCCGCGTACGCGACGGTCTTCCCGTCGGGCGAGATGGCTGGCCGGCTCTCCTCCTCCGGGTGCGTCGTCAGGCGCTGGGCAACGCCGCCCCCGACGCCGACGCGCCACAAGTCGCCCTCGGCAACGAAGACAATCTTGTCGCCGTGGATGGCCGGCTGGCGGTAGTAGCCGAGTTGCGGCCTCGGCTGTTGCGCGGCGATGGGCGCGCACATGGCTGCGACGATGACGAGCGCGACGGTTCTCCAGGACCTGACCGGCATCTGCGCCTCCGCTCGGAGACAAGGCTCAAACCGAGCCTTGTTGTGAGACAGAACTGTAATGCAGGATCGTGATGCCGGGGTCCGCAGATCTGCAGATCTGACCCCGGGTTCCGGCCTCCGGGGGCGCGATCGCGGTCTCGGCAGAAACCGACGGGTCCCATCGTCCGTCCAATAGAATGATCGGTGCAGGGCTCTCCCATGTGTCTCGAGGCCGGCTCCCGCCTCGGCCCGTACGAGATTT
>CAZBIP010000343.1:0-3752 GCA_964491885.1 uncultured Vicinamibacterales bacterium | reverse complement strand
CCAGGCGTGCGCCAGCGCGGCCGCCAGGAACAGCGAGACCGACGCGATGTGCAGCGCCTCCCACTGCGGCTTGTCGGCGCCGAGCACCGACCACCCGACCCACCGGGCGAGGCTGCCCTCCGGCCGGAGGAACAGCACGACGCCCGAGACGGCGACGACGAGCGACGAGAGCGCGAGCGCGTAGGTGACGAAGTTCCGCCACCGGAACGTCGATGACATGGGCAGCCTCGAGCAGGGGACGACGGGCGGGCTCACCCGGTCCCTCGATTCTACCGTTTCCGGGCCGGGACGACCGCGCACTCTTCAGGACGCCGGCTCTTCGGCCTCCGCCGCTGCCGGGCGGACGGCCCGCGGATCGCGCTCGCCGATCTGCTGCCGCCACATGGCGTAGTAGAGCCTCCCGGCCGCGACCAGTTCCTCGTGGGTGCCCGTCTCGACGATGCGGCCCCGCTCGAGCACGTGGATCCTGTCGGCGTGGGCGATCGTGCTGAGCCGGTGCGCGATCAGGATGACCATGTGCTGGCGGCTGCGCGACACCTCGCGCACGGCGTCCGCGATCTCCCGCTCGGTGAGCGAGTCGAGGGCGGACGTCGCCTCGTCGAACACGAAGAGGCGCGGTTCGCGCAGCAGCGCGCGGGCGATGGACAGGCGCTGGCGCTCCCCGCCCGACACGCGGAGGCCGCCCTCCCCGAGGCGCGTGTCGAGCCCCTGGCCAGACCGCTCCAGCAGCGGGCCCGCCGAGGCCCGCCGCAGCACGTCGATCATCTCGTCGTCGGTGGCCGCCGGCTTCACGAGCTGGAGGTTCTCGCGGATCGTGCCCGAGAAGAGCTGCGGGTCCTGCGCGACGAAGCCGATCTGACGGCGGACCCGGTTGTACCGCAACTGATCGATCGGAACACCGTCCACGGACACGACGCCGCTCGTCGGGGCGTAGAGCCCGAGCAGCAGCTTCACCAGCGTGGACTTGCCCGAGCCCGACGGGCCGGCGAAGGCGATGGTGTCGCCGAGCTTCGCCTCGAAGGACAGGTGAGTGACCGCGTCTTCGACCGCCCCTCGGTACCGGAACACCACGTCGTCGAAACGGAGCCGCTCGATCTGGCCGATCTCCACGGGCTCCTCGGGCCGCCGCTCGATCGGCGTCGCCATGAGCCGGTCGAACGCCTGGAGCGACGCCTCCGACTCGCGGTAGGTCAGGATCACCCTGCCGAGCTGCTGCAGCGGGCCGAAGATCGTGGCGAGGATGAGCTGGAACGAGATCAGCTCGCCCGGCGACAGCGCCTTGCGGAAGATGAGCCACAGCAGGATGAAGAGGATCGACTGCCGGAGGAGGTTGACGATCGTGCCCTGGAGGAACGACAGGCCGCGGATCTTCCGGACCTTGTCCATCTCCAGATCGAAGATCCGGCGCGTGTGGTCCTGGAGCCGGCGGATCTCGGGCCACGTGAGGCCCAGACTCTTCACGAGTTCGATGTTGCGGAGCGACTCCGTGATCGTCCCGGACTGGCGCGAGGTCTCGCGCACGATCGATCGCTGGATGGTCCTGATCTTCTGGCTGAGCAGGCCCGTCAGCCCGCCCAGGACCGCGACGCCGATTCCGAACACGGGGATCAGCAGCCAGTTCCGGGTCGTGCCGTACCACAGGACGAAGCCGATCCCCACGACCGAGGAGTAGAGGACGCTGACCGTCGAGTCGATGAACCGCTCCGTGTCGGTCCGCATCTTCTGGAGCAGCCCCATGGTCTCGCCGCTGCTCCGCGCCTCGAGCTCCACGAACGACAGCCGCAGCGTCTGCTTGAGGCCGTCGTTGAACATCTCCATCCCGACCCGGGAGACGACGAGGCGGAGCAGGTAGTCCTGGATCGTCGAGGCCGCGCGGGCGGCCAGCGCCACGCCCACCGCGACGGCCAGCCAGAACAGGGCGCCGCGGACGAGGTCCGGCTCGGGGAGCCCGCCGGGATTGAGGACGTACTCGTCGACGATCTTTCCGAAGATCAGGGGATCGACCAGCGCCAGGACCTGCGCCACGCCCGCGAGCGCCAGCGTGACCGCGACGAGGCCGCGGTGCGGCCGCAGGTAGCGCCGGAGTGCCGTCAACCCGTGACGCTCCTTCCGCTCGCCCGCCGCTTCCAGACCAGGTAGACCGGGATGCCGAGCGCGATGATCGCCAGCCCGGCGAAGGAGTTCCAGAACGCCCGGATGAGCGAGTTCGCGGTCAGGAAGACGGACGAGAGGATGAAGAGCGCCGGCGTGACGGGGTAGCCCCAGGTCTTGTACGGCCTCGGAAGGTCGGGCCTCTTCCGGCGCAGGATCATCACGCCCAGCACCGTCAGCCCCATGAAGATCCAGAAGCCGAAGATGACGAACGAGAAGAGCTGCTCGAACGTGCCGCTGAGGCTCAGCAGGCTGGCCCACGCCGCCACGAGGATGATCGACACGTGGGGCGTGCGGTAGACCGGGTGCACCTTCGCGACGCTCTTGAAGAACAGGCCGTCCTTCGCCATCGCGTAGAAGACACGCGGGCTCGTCAGCAGGTGGCCGTTCGCCGTGCCGGCCATCGACAGGAGCGTGATGATCGCGATGATCGACGCCCCGATCGGGCCGACGGCGGCCTCCATCACGTCGGCCGCGATGCGGCTCGAGCCGGCCATGCGCGCCGCCGGGAACACGTAGAGGTAGGCGAGGTTGGCGAGAATGTAGAGCACGACGACGCAGAGCGTGCCGATGAAGAGGCCCAGCGGGAGCGTGCGCTCCGGGTTCCGCAGTTCGCCGGCGCTGTACGTGCTCGTCTCCCAGCCCTTGTAGGCCCAGAGCGCCGCCACGAGCGCGACGCCGAAGTTGCCGAGCAGCCCGCCCTGCCCGGACGGTGGCGCGCCCCCGCCGACGAAGTTCGCCGCGGATCCGGACGCGAAGGCGAACACCACCACGCAGACGCCGATCAGGCCGACGAACTTGATCGTCGTCAGGAAGTTCATCAGCCCCGCGCCCTTCTTCACGCCCATCACGTTCACGGCTGCCAGGATGGCGATCAGCGAGACGGCCACGACCTTGCCCTGCGCGGGCGAGAGCGTGACGAAGTAGGGCAGGTACTTGGTCGAGAACCCGACCGCGAGCGTGGCGATGGTGCCCGACTCGACGATGAGGAAGATGGTCCAGCCGAACAGGAACGCGAGCGTCGGGCCGTACGCCTCGCGCAGGTAGACGTAGATGCCGCCCGCCTGCGGGTACGCGGCGGCCAGCTCTCCGATGGCGAGGGCCCCGAAGAAGCTCAGGAGCCCCCCGACCACCCAGACGAGCAGCATGAGGCCCGGCGTCCCGACGTCGCGGGCGACGTTGGCGGGGTTGATGAAGATGCCCGACCCGATCATCGTCCCGATGACGATGCTGACGATGCTGAACAGGCCGAGGACGCGCGCGAGTTCCGGCGCCTTCGACGGGTGAGGCTGCGGGTTCGCCGTGGTATCGCTCATGGGATGCCCCTGGGATCGTGGAGGCCGAACGGGTGTTCTCGGAGTATATGGAACCGGCGGGCCGCGCGCCAGTTGCAGCTGGTTCCGTCGGGAGTAATATCATCGGGCATCCGGACGCCAGGCCCCGCCGGGATCGCGCCGAACCCCCGGTGCCGGGCGGGCCCTGTGCGATCCCCGGAAGGAGGGATGGCCCCGTGCGGACACCCTGGCTCCGTTCCATCGTCGGCGGCGTGGCGTGCGTGTCCGTCATCGTGTTTGCGGGCGGCGGGCCGGTTGGCGGCCAGG
>CAZBIP010000342.1:1895-3773 GCA_964491885.1 uncultured Vicinamibacterales bacterium | reverse complement strand
TCCGGCGCGGCCGCAGGGCGGCGCGGCGCGTTCGCGTCCGTCGACGGCCGGCCGGGCCGCGGACTCGTGTGCGGAGGACCCGGGGGAGGGAGCGGCGGTGCCGCCGGGCGCGGAGGTGCCGCGATCGACGGCGAGGCCCGGCGCGGTGGCGCCGCGGGCAGACCGAATGGCAGCGGCAGTTGCGTCCCGCTCGTCGGCCCGGCCGCGCGCGAATCGGTCTCGCTCATGGAACCTGAATTAGTATAGAGACGGTTCCGGGGATTGCGCACGGGCGCTCGCCCGGGTCCGCCACCCTCCGGGACGACACCGCGCGACCGGCGCTTCGGATCACCCGATGGACCAGACCGGCTGGCAACGCATCGACGAACTCTTCGAGGCCGCGAGGCTGCTCCCGGCGGGGGAGCGCGATGCGTTCCTCGCGGGAGCGACAGGCGATGCGAAGCTGCGGGCCGAGGTGCTGGCGCTGCTGCACGAGCACGACACCGACCCGTGGTTCGTGGACGAGCCGAGCGCGCCTCCGCTGGAGGCGCCGCCGGGTCCGGCCCCCGCGGCAGGCTCACCCAGGACGCCGGCGCAGGCGGGACCGGTACCTGCAGGCCAGCCGGCCGCGCCGACGCCGGGCGACCCGTGGGCTTCGACGTCGGGCGACCACATCCCCTCACCGCGCCCAACGGCTCGCGGCTCGCGCGCTCCCCGCGAGGAGCCCCCGGCTGCACTCGTCTCTGGCTCGCCGACGCGATCGCCCGCGTCCGGGTCCACGCGCCCGGGAAGTCCCGCGCCCCCGAGACCTGCCCCGAGACCGTTTCCGCCGGCGTCGGCGGCGCCGCACGCGACGCCTCCCGGCCCGTCCCGGAAGCCGTTCTCGCCCTCGACGTCAGCCGCGCCCCCCGCGGACGCGGCCCCGCGCCCGACGCCCGTCTCGCGCGAGCGGCTCGGCGAGGCGTTCGACGCGCCGCCTGAACTCGCGCCGGGAGCCCGTTTCGGCGCCTACCGCATCGTCCGGCAGATCGGGCGCGGCAGCATGGGCGCGGTGTACGAGGCGACGTATCAGTCGGGGACGTCGCCGCAGCGCCTGACGCTGCGCGTCCTGCCGCGCGGATGGAGCACGGCCGGGTGGACGGACTGGTTCCGTGCGGCGTGCCACCTCGTGGCCGGGCTCGACCATCCGTGGATCGCGCGGCTCGTCGACGGCGGCGTGGCGGAAGACGGCACGCCCTTCGTGGCGATGGAGCACGTCACCGGGGAGGAGATCGACGCCTACTGCCGCAGCCGCGACGTGGCGCTGGAGGACCGCGTCAGGCTGGTGCTGCGCGTGTGCACCGCGCTCGAGTACGCGCACCAGCGCCTGGTCGTGCACCGCAGCGTCGGCCCCAAGAACGTCCTGGTGACCGCCGACGGTCAGCCGCGGCTCATGAACTGCGGCGTGGCGCGGCTGCTCTTCGGCCGGCCCGACACGGGCGAGGGGCTCACCCGGACGGGCCAGTCCCTGTTCACGCCCGAGTACACGAGTCCCGAGCAGGTGCGCGGCGACCTGATGACGGCGGCGAGCGACATCTACGCGGTCGGCGTGCTCCTGTACGTGCTCTTCACGGACCACCCGCCCTACGAGCTTCGCGACCTGACGCCGCCGCAGATGAAGCAGGTGATCTGCGAGAAGGACCCGGAGCTGCCGAGCCGCGTCGTGCCCGCGTCCCAGCGCCGGGCGCTGGCGAACGAGCTCGACGCGATCGTGATGAAGGCGCTGCGCAAGGACCCGCGCATGCGCTACCTGTCGGTGACCGCCCTGGCGGACGACCTGCACGCGTGGCTCGACGGCCGGCCCGTGGCGGCGTGTCCCGGCGGGCGCTGCCGCCGCGCCTCCCGGCTGTTGCGCCGGCA
>CAZBIP010000342.1:0-1795 GCA_964491885.1 uncultured Vicinamibacterales bacterium | reverse complement strand
CGAGTACACGGATTCGCTCGCGCGCGACGCGGGCGACGGCGCGGCGGCGGCGCGGGAGCTCGCGGGCGCGTACCGGCGGCTGGCCGCGCTCCAGGCCGCGACGCCGGGAGAGCCGCCAGCCGGCCGGGCGGCGGCCGCCCGCAGCCTCGATGCCGCGGTGGCCGCCGGCGAGCGCGGACTCGCCGCCGACCCGCATTCCGTGGACGCGGCTGTCGTGCTGACTGAGGCCTGCGGCGAGCTGGCCGCCTTGCGCCTGGCGCTCGGCGAGCGGGAGGCCGCCGGCCGGGCCGACGACCGGCACCGGGAACTGGTCGAGCGGCTCACCCGCGACCACCCGCGCGACGTGCGCGCGCGCGCGGCCGCGTCCGCCGGGTACGCCCTCCTGGGTGCGTTCCGTGCGGCGGCCGACGACCCGCCCGGTGCGCGGCTGATGCACGCGTATGCCGTCGCCGGGTTCGAACAGCTCGCCGCCGAGGGTGCGCTGCCGGAGGCATCGCGCCGTGACTACGCACGCGGGCTTCGGGCGCTCGGTGCGTTCCTGCTCCAGGACGGGCTGACGGACGAGGCCGGGACGCGCCTCGCGGCGGCGCAGGCGCTCGACCGCGAAGACCTGGCGCGGAGCCCGGGCGATGCGGGGTTGCGGCGCGACCTCGCGGCGTCGACGAGCGGCCTGGCTGGCGTGGCGCGGCGGCGCGGCGACAACGCCAGGGCCGAGTCGCTGTGGACCCAGGCCCTGGCGGACGCGCAGGGCGTGGCCGATGCCGATGGGGCGGACACCCAGGCGACCCTCATCGTCGCGGATACGCGCGCGTCGCTGGCGGAGGTGTGCCGGTCGCAGCGCCGGCTGGACGAGGCGCTGACCCACGCCCGCGAAGCGGTTCGCGCCCGCGAGCGGCTCGCCGGCACTCCGGGCGCGCCGGCCGAGGCGGCGTTCGATGTTGCCGTCGCCCGCACGGCCGTCGCGCGCGTGCAGCTCGACGTGCTCGAGGCACGGCCGTCGTCGCCGGACGAAGACTGGCGCCTGCGAGACGCCGGGGCGCTCCTGACCCGATCGTTCCCCGTGGTCCGCGACGCGGCCGCGTCGGCGGCGCAGCAGGAAGCCCTCGAGGAGATCACCCGCCAGACCGCCCGCTTCCGCCGCCTCACCGCCGCGAGGCAATAGATGACCCGGCCGGTGATCCTCGCCGACGAGAACATCCCCTTCGCCCGCGAGGCGTTCGGCACGATTGGCGAGGTGCGCTTGCAGCACGGTCGGCGCATCTCGCGCGCCGAACTCGGGGACGTCGATCTACTGGTGGTTCGATCCGTCACGCGCGTTGACGCATCGCTCGTCGCCGGCACGCGCGTGCGCTTCGTCGGCACCGCCACCTCGGGCACCGACCACGTGGCGACGGACGACCTCGACCGCCTCGGCATCACGTTCTACGCGGCGCTCGGCTGCAACGCCAACTCCGTGTCCGAGTACATGGCAGCCGCCTGGCTCACGCTCGCGGCACGGCGCGGCGAGACGCTGGCCGGCAGGCGCGTCGGCGTCGTCGGCGTCGGACACGTCGGATCGCTGGTCGTGGAGAAGGCGCGCGCGCTGGGCATGGTGCCCGTGCTGAACGACCCGCCGAAAGCGCGCGAAACCGGACGTGATCGCTACCGGTCCCTCGACAACCTGCTCGACTGCGACATCGTCACGTGCCACACGCCGCTGACCTTCGACGGCCCCGACCCGACCATCGGGCTGATCGGCGACGCGTTCCTCTCGAGGCTGAAGCCGGGCGCCTGGCTCTGCAATGCCGGCCGGGGC
>CAZBIP010000341.1:0-3777 GCA_964491885.1 uncultured Vicinamibacterales bacterium | reverse complement strand
ACGATGGCGCAGGACAGGAATGTCTTCACGGTGGTTCCTTCGCAGAAGAGCCCGGCCTCGGGAACGTGTGTTGATGGCCGACGCGGGGCGAGCGCAAGCGTCGGCATGACGACGGCGGCGATTATAACAGGGGATTGGCCGGGTCACCGGCGAACCCGGTCGCGGGACCAGACCTCATCGATGTCCGCCGCCATGCACATCCGGTTCGCCAGCGCCGCCAGCATCGTCGGTGCGGCGGCGACGAGATCGGCCGCGGTGTGCCGCTCCGTCACGCGCGATAGCCCGCCGTCGCACATCAGTCGTCCGAGGTTCGGGAGGCCAACCGACACCGCTTCAGCGGCGGTCAGCGCGTCCCGATAGAGCCGCGCGTCTTCGAAACGCCCTGACGCCAGCGCCGCCTCGATCTGCCCGATCAGCTCGTGCTCGGCTGTGAACAACTCTGTCTGACCGGGAAGCACGCACGCGGACTCTGGCGCGCCGCTCTGACCGCCATCGGTCGAATCCGCCTCCTCTCGAGGCTGTTCGACGTCCGGATAGTCAAAATCCGGCAACCACCGCTGCTTCATGATTTCGCCACCACGGACGCGACGGGTTGGCGACCCCCGGCGAGTCGAGTGACCGACGGCGTTTTCCGACTCCACAACGTCTCCACAACCCGGGTCGATTCGAGAGGACGCGAGAGGACGCCAGCGGCCGGGAAGGCAGCGGGAGGTCCCGACCCATCAAGCACTTGAGACCAGAAGCGCCACGCCATCAGTAAGTTAGCGAGACGTGCCCGTCAGGGTTCGACTCCCGCCGCCTCCACCATTCGACTCGCCTGCAGCCATGGGCTCGCTCATGGTGCCCTGAGGGCACCGAGCAGGCGAGCCGAATGGTGTCCTGAGCGAGGCCCGTAGGGCCGAGTCGAAGGGCCCACTTTCTCACGCATAACCCGCATGTTCCGCAGAAGGCGGGCGGGTTCGGCGTGTCTGGCCGTAGCAGCGGAAGGCATCGGCTCCCACCGACGCGGCACGCCGTGCTATCATGGACATGTTAATTATCTAGGCCACGATATGTTTCCAGAGCCCGGGGAGACAGAGACGATGCCACTCAGCAAGAGCCCCTTGCGAGTACGCCATGAGCGGGGTGGAATCGGCGTTCTGGTGGCGGAGGGCTTTCGCGCCGCGGGCTGGAGGGTCGATATCGATCGGCAGGTTGGAGATCGCCGAGCCGACCTTGTGGTCGCCAAGGGAAAGCACCGGTACATCGTCGAACTCGCGTCCGCCTCCGAGGGCCGTCGCGACCGGCTGGTCGGTCTGCTGTCCCAGGCCATCCTGCAAGCGAACTCCCTTGCGAGCGGGATCCGACAAGCGGCCCCATTGGCCATCATTGCTGCCCCGTCGATCTCCGACGCAGTTCTGCGTGCCCTGTTCGAGTTCCATCACTATCACGTGCCGCACTCGGCGATCGGCATGGTCGATGGCCGCGGGCTGCGCGCGTTCATCGGGCCGGGCCTCGAATCCCTCAACGTCAGGCCACGGGTCCCCCGCGCATCGACCGCGCGCGTGCCCGCGCCGCCGGTCAACCTCTTCTCCGACCTCAACCAGTGGATGTTGAAGATCCTGCTCGCCCCGCACATCCACCGGCCGGGGCTGAAACCGAAGGCCCAGACGGGCGTCGAGCACCGGAACGCCACCGCGCTCGCTCGGGCCGCCGGCGTCTCCGTCATGAGCGCGTTCAGATTGCTCCGCCAACTCGACAGGGAGCGCTTTCTGGAGTCGAGCGGTGCTGGCATCCGGCTCGTCAGGGTTGAGCGGCTGCTCGAGCAGTGGCAGGCATCGGTTGCGCGGAGCCCGCAGGAATGGCCGGTACGATGGGTGCTGCGAAGCCGAGAGCACGAGTACCTGCGCAAGGCGCTGGAGCAGTTTGGCGACCGGGCGTGCCTCGGGCTCTTCGCCGCGGCCCGCGTGCTCGGTCTGGGCCACGTTGAGGGTGTGCCCGTCCACGTGTATGCGGAGACCGTCGAACCCGACGCCATCCGGGCTGCGGGGCTCGCCGAGGTGCTGCCCGGTCAGCAGCCGGACGTGATACTCCGGATCCCGCGAGAGAAGGAGTCGATCTTCCGAGGTGCCGTCGCCGTCGAGGGCGTCCGGGTCGCCGATCCGCTCCAGGTCTGGCTGGACGTATCACCACACCCGGCGCGCGGCCGGGAACAGGCCGACCTTATTTTCAGGAAGGTCATCAAGCCGATGATCCGCTCAGTCCATGACCAGCACTGACCTCGACCTCGTACAGTTCGCGCGGCTGGTGGACGCGCTGGAACCATGGCTGGATCGTGTCCTCTTTATCGGGGGGTGGGCTCACCGCCTCTTCAGAGAACGACCCGAAGCGGCCCGGTTGTCGTACTCGCCGTTGCGGACGGGCGACGTGGACGTCGCCCTCGACCCCAGGGCGCTGGAACGAGACGCCGGAATCCGGGAGCGGCTCGCGGCCAGCGGCTTCCGGGAGGAGTTCCTCGGCGACGACCGGCCGCCCGTGACGCACTATGCACTCGGTGACGAGGCGTCGGGCTTCTATGTGGAGTTCCTCTCGCCCCTCCTCGGCGGCGATCGGCGCCGCGACGGCTCGCGTGATGTCACCGAACGAATCGCGGGAGTGACTGCGCAGAAGCTGCGCTATCTCGACATCCTGCTCGTCGAACCGTGGACCGTCACGATCGGCGAGGAACAGGGCGTCCCGCTGGCGCGGCCGGCGGAGCTCCTGATTCCAAACCCGGCCAGCTTTGTGGTCCAGAAACTGCTGATCTCCCCGAGACGCAGGCGGGAAGATCGCGCCAAAGACACACTCTACGTCCACGACACCATCGAGCTGTTTGCGGCGGATCTCGAAGCCCTGCATGCCATTTTCTTGGAGCGGATCGCTCCCACGCTCTCCCAATCGGCGCGCCTCGCGCTTCGGCGGGAAACGACGACGTACGAGGAGGTTACCGATACGATCCGTGAGTCCTCGTTGATCGCGGGTCCCAGGGGACTGACGCCGCCAGTGATTCGAGATGTCTGCCGGCTCGGGTTGCAGCAGATCATCGCGGGTGGCTGACGGTGCGTCCGTCGACGGTCGGGTCCACGTTCCCACTGATCGCGAGCGACTTCGCTGGGTCTGAGTTGGGGCTACGGAACGCGTGTTCGGCGGATCACGCGTGTGGCGCGAGCGCGATTCTCGGCGAAAAGGCAGAAACGGGCCGGTTTCTGAGAACCGTGTCAAGTCCGACTCCCGCCGCCTCCACCATTCGACTCGCCTGCAGCCATGGGTTCGCTCACGGTGCCCTTCGGGCACTCCGCAGGCGAGTCGAAAGGCATCCCCCTCCCCTCCGCTTGCGTTCCTTCGCCTGACGATGCCATCGTCGTCATGCACTGCGTGCATGTCCTCCGGTGCGCTGACGATTCGCTTGACGCGGGCTCGACCGACGACCTGGAGCTGAGACTGCGCCGCCACAGCGAAGGCGAGGCGCCGCGTTCACCGCTCGGCGGAGACCGGTCACGCTCGCATACTCGGAACGTCATCCAAGCCGAGTCGATGCCCAGCGCCGCGAGGCTCAGATCAAGGGCGGGACGACGACTGAGAAGGAATCGTCCGCGCTCACCCTGAGTACAATCGCGCGCGCCATGGGGACGACCGTGAGGAACCCGATGCCTTCCAGAAGAAGAGAAACACCACTGGCTGCGAGCGCGTGGGCGCTCTTCAGGGTCGCCATGAGAGCCTGGATTCCCGGGGTGGTACTGGCTCTTGCCGTGTGGTGTC
>CAZBIP010000340.1:0-3811 GCA_964491885.1 uncultured Vicinamibacterales bacterium | reverse complement strand
GCCGCTCTCCTCGACGCGGCAACCCATGGCCGTGAGCACGTCCAGGAACGCGATGTCGCCCTGCCGCGAGCGCCGCGAGATCCGCTCGACCCGCACGGTGCCCCCGGCGACGGCCGCCGCCGCGAAGAAGTAGGACGCGGCGGTGGCGTCGCTCTCGACCGCGTAGCTGGCCTGGGCGCGATACCGGCCGCAGGGAACGGAGAAACGCCGGTAGCCGTCGCGCGCAACCTCGACGCCGAAGTCGGACATGACATCGAGCGTCATGTCCACGAACGGTCGCGACGCCAGCGGCCGGCCTATCGCGATCTCGACCGGAGACCGGGCGCAGGGGGCGGCGAGGAGCAGTGCGCTGACGAACTGGCTGCTCGTGTCGCCGTCGACGACGACCGCCCCGCCCGCTAGGCCCGCCGCATGGATCCGCACCGGAGGGCAGCCGCTCGGGCACTCGATCGCCACGCCGAGCTGCCTCAGGCCCTCCACGAGATCGCCGATCGGCCGCTCGCGCATCCGCGGGCTGCCGTCGATCACGAAGTCGCCGGATCCAAGCGAGACGAGCGCCGCCAGGAATCGCGCCGCGGTCCCCGCATTGCCGGCATCGAGATTCGCCGACACCGCCGGAATGAGGCCGCCACGCCCATCCACCAGCACGGTCCCAGGGCCGGAGTGGCCCGGCTGCAGCGAGAAGCCCAGCCGCCCGAGCGAGTTGGCCATGCGGGCCGTGTCGTCGGCTTCGAGCACGTTCGTCAGGAGCGTCGGCCCGTCCGACAGCGCGGCGATGGCCAACGCCCTGTTCGTCAGGCTCTTCGAGCCGGGCACGGCAACCGTCGCGTCGAGGGGCCGGCCGACGGGAACAATCGTGATGTGGTCCATGTCCGGTCACATGCCGCCGTGCGTCCCGTTTCGACCGGGGTCGTCTGGCCCAATCGCGACGAGACTCCGTTCCCTCCACGCCCGGGCATCACTGAAGGCGCGCTGGAGCGCGAGTGGAGCCGCGGCGTCCGGTCTCACGCGGCCGAGCGCCGCCACGAGCGCGTCGAGCGCCGCCTGGATGTTGTCGGCATTGGTCAGGCAGATGTCGCGCCAGATGCCGTACGGGCTGCCGGCCAGCCGCGTCGAGTCGGCGAGGCCGGGTCCCGACAGAGCCAGACCTGATGGCCCCGCGCCTTCGCCGACCGCGCACATGAGCGCGGTTGCGGCGAGTTGCGGGAGGTGACTGGTGAAGGCGAGCACGCGGTCGTGCTCGGCGGGGTCCATCACGTGCGGGACGGCGCCGAGCAGCCGCACGAAGCCGCACAGGCGGTTCACCGCCTCCCGAGGCGCGCCGTGATCGGGCGTGAACACCCAGCGCCGCCCAACGAAGAGCTCGCCCGACGCCGATGCGATCCCGCCGGACGCCGCTCCGGCCAGCGGGTGCCCTCCGACGAACGTCAGCGACCCTCCCAGGCCGCGCGCCGCCTGGACCACGGCCCGCTTGGTGCTTCCGACATCGGTCACGATCGCAGCCGCCGAGACGCGGCGCGACACGAGCCGGACGAGCTCGATGTTCTGGCGAATGGGCGCCGCCAGTATGACCAGGTCGGCCCCCGCGACCGTGTCGAGAGATTCGGACGCGCGGTCGACGACGCCCCGATCCACGGCCTCGCGGAGCACGTCGGCCGCGTCGACTCCGGCGATCACGGCGGCCGGGTTCGCCTTTCGGACCCCCAGCGCGATCGACGCGCCGATGAGGCCGAGGCCGACGATGGCGATGCGGTCGAATCCGGAGGCGTCGTCGGCCTGGTCGCGGCCGCTCATGACGCGCTCCCCGGCGTGCCCGTGAGCGCCGCCGCGATTCCGTCTGCGTTGGCGTCCCGCGGCTGCGGCGATCCCGCCGTCCGGTCCCCGACCCGGTCCCGGCCCAGGCCCCCGGACGGCTCGACGCAGATCCGGCGGCCGATGGCCGGCGCGATGATCCGGAGTTCGGCCATCAGCCGATCGAACTGGGCCGGATCGAGCGACTGCGCGCCGTCGCTGAGCGCGTGGTCCGGATCGGTGTGCACTTCGACGAGCAGCCCGTCCGCCCCGGCGGCGACCGCGGCGCGCGCCATCGGCACGACTTTGTCCCGCCGGCCGGTCCCGTGGCTGGGGTCCACGACGATCGGCAGGTGGCTCAGTTTCTTGACGACGGGGATCGCCGACAGGTCGAGCGTGTTGCGCGTGTAGCTCTCGAACGTCCGGATGCCCCGCTCGCACAGCACGACGGCGCCGTTCCCGCCGCTCAGCACGTACTCGGCCGACAGCAGCCATTCTTCGATCGTCGCCGAGATGCCCCGCTTGAGCAGAACCGGCGTCCGCGCGCGGCCGAGTTCCCGGAGCAGGGTGAAGTTCTGCATGTTCCTGGCGCCGACCTGGAGCACGTCGGCGTAGCGGCCCACCAGGTCGATCTGGGAGACGTCCATCACCTCGGACACCAGCTTCAGGCCGTGGCGGTCCGCGGCCGATCGGAGCATACGCAGCCCGTCCTCGCCGAGGCCCTGGAAGGCGTACGGGGAACTGCGGGGCTTGAAGGCGCCGCCTCTCAGGACCTTCGCGCCGGCCCGCTTCACCGCCGCGGCCGTGGCTTCCACCTGCGCCTCGGTCTCGGCCGCGCAGGGTCCCGCCATGACGATGACCTCGCTGGCGCCAATCGTCACGTTCCCGGCCGTGACAATCGTCCCGTCCGGCCTGAACGCCCGGCTCGCGAGCTTGTACGGCTCCGTGATGCGGAGCACCTCGAACACGCCGCCCAGGATTTCGATCTGAGCCGGTTCGACCGATCGCGTGCCTCCCACGGCGCCGAGCACGGTGCGCGACGTGCCCGTCGAGCGGTGCACCGCGAGCCCCATCTCGACCAGGCGGGCGATGACCTGCCCGATTTGCGCTTCACTCGCGCGTTCTTCCATGACGACGACCACGGCTGCCTCCTGTCGCTGTCGGCTCTTCCCGTCACTCGCCCGCGCCGGCGGCGGAATCGGGGCCCGACGCGTCGGCCTCGCCGGCACTCCCGCCGCCCGCTTCGAGCTGACGCGCCTCGTCGATGATCCGCTCGAAGAGGCGGCTGATCGCGTCTTCGGTCAACGGCCCGCCCAGGCCGGCGGTGATCGCGCGCGCGCGCCGGATGACCGCCGCCTCGCGTTCCGGCTGGTACACCGGCAGGCCGCGCTCCCGCTTCAGCCGGCCGATCTCGATCGCGCACGCGGCGCGCGTGTTGAGCAGCGCCACGAGCTGCTCGTCGATGACGTCGATGCGCGTGCGCAGTTCGTCGATCATGCGGCTCCGTTCCCCGCGGCTCCACGGACAAGCGCGCTGCCCCTCGCCGGGCACGCGGCCGGTTGCGCCCCCTCGCTGAGCGCCCCCGTTTCTCCGTCGGCGAGGCGGCGTGCCGCAGCCTCGCGCATGGCCGCGACAGGCGCCGCGCGGCCGGTCCACCACTCGGCCTGCAGCGCGGCCTGCGCGACGAGCATGTCCAGCCCGCCGATCGCGGCGCAGCCGGCCTCGCGCGCCTCGCGGAGCAGCCGCGTCTCGGCCGGGTTGTAGACGAGGTCGTAGACGAGGCCGCCGCCGAGGAGGCCGGCGGGGATCGGCGTGTCCCCGTCATCCGGCGCCGTGCCGACTGGCGTCGCGTTGACCAGCACGTCCCACGAGCCGCGGCGCGGAAGCCCGGTGCTGGCCTCTCCGCCAGCGAGGCCGGCCACGGCCGAGGCCCGCTCGAGGTTGCGGCCGTACACCGTGACTCGGGCACCGGCCGAGGCGAGCGCCACCGCGACCGAACGGGCGGCCCCTCCTGTGCCCA
>CAZBIP010000339.1:0-3851 GCA_964491885.1 uncultured Vicinamibacterales bacterium | reverse complement strand
CAGTAGAATCCCGCCATCATGAAGTTCCTCAGCAGCGAGATGGCCTATCTCCTCAGCGAGCGCGAGATGCGCGGGAACGTCCGGGCGCTCGTGCGCTACCTGCTGCTGCTGGCCGCGGTCATCGTCACGCATTCCGTGCTCTTCCACGTCATCATGGTGAGCCTGGAGGGCCAGCGCCACTCCTGGATCACGGGCTTCTACTGGACGTTCGTGGTGATGACGACGCTGGGCTTCGGCGACATCACCTTCACGACGGACGTCGGGCGCGCGTTCAGCATCGTCGTGCTGATCTCCGGCGTCGTCCTCCTGCTCGTGCTGCTGCCCTTTCTGTTCATCCGGCTCTTCTATGCCCCCTGGTTCGAGGCGAGAATCCGGCTCCGGGCTCCCCGCCGCGTCCCGGCCGGGACGTCGGCGCACGTGCTCATCACGGAACTCGACGAGGTGGCGGCCGGCCTCACGGGGCGCCTCAAGGCCGAAGGCGTGCCCCACTTCGTGATCGAACCGGACGTCGTCCGGGCCGGCCAGCTCGTGGGCGACGGCCTCCCGGTCGTCACCGGGCAGATCGACAGCCGCTCGACCTACGAGCAGCTCGAAGCCGCCCAGGCGGGCCTGGTGCTCGCCAACTGCACCGACACGGTCAACACGAACATCACGCTCACCGTGCGCGAGGCGGCGCCGCGCGTCCCGATCGTCGCCATCGTCGAGGCCGAGGACTCGGTCGACATCCTTCGCCTGGCGGGCGCCACCCACGTGCTTCCGCTCAAGCATCAGCTCGGCGAGTATCTCGCGAACCGCGCGGACGCCGGCGGCGCCGAGGCTCACGTCATCGGGTCGTTCGGCGACCTCCGGATCGCGGAGCTCCCTGCACGCGACACCTTCTTCGCCGGAGCTTCCGTCCGCGAGACGCGGCTCCGCGAGCGGACCGGGCTGAACCTGGTCGGGCTGTGGGAGCGAGGGCGCCTCCTGCCGGCGTACTCGCAGACGGGCATCCGCCCGGACAGCGTCGTCGTGGTGGCGGGCACGGCCGGTCAGATCGCCGAACTCGACCGGCTCCTGCCGGCCCGGGAGCCTGAAGCCGTGCCGGTGATCGTCATCGGGGCCGGTACGGTGGGACGGGCGGCCGCGGTGGCGCTGACGCGCAAGGGACTGCCGGTCCACGTCATCGAGCGCGACGAGGCCGCCCTGAGACCGCTGGAAGGACAGGTGGACGGGGTGTTCGCGGGCGACGCCGCCGACCGCGCCCTGCTCGACCGGGCCGGGATCGCCACGGCGCGGTCCGTCCTGCTGACCACCAACGACGATGCGGTGAATATCTTCCTGGCGGTGTACTGCCGGCGTCTCAAGCCCGACATCCGCATCGTCAGCCGGATCACCCACGAGCGCAATCTCGAGGCGATTCACCGGGCGGGGGCGGACTTCGTCCTGAGCTACACGTCGCTCGGTGTCGACGCGGTCCTGTCGATCCTGCGCGGCCACGACCTGGTGCTGCTCGGCGAGGGCGTCGAACTCTTCTCGATCCCCGTCCCGCCGTCGCTGGCCGGCGTCCCCCTGCGCGAGTCGCAAATCGGATCGCGCACCGGTTTGAGCGTCGTGGCGTTGAAGAACGGAGACGGGACGTCGATCCCCCCCGACGGGGACACGGTGCTGCGGGCCGGCGCCCAGTTGGTCACGCTGGGAAGCATGGATCAGCGCCAGTCATTCGCGGAGGTCTTCGAGCGGCACGCGGGGACTTCGTGAGCGTCCGCCGTCGGCCGGGTTCAGGTGCGCCGGCACCCGTCTGAAAGAGAAGCGGCCGGGCTTGGGGCCCGGCCGCTGCGCTGCTCACCGCGTCGTGACGCCGGCCGCCGCGCCTACTTCGCGAAGGGATTCGTGAAGATCGCCGCCCGCCCGAGCTCGGCTTCGATCTCGATCAGGCGGTTGTACTTCGCCATGCGCTCGCTCCGGCACGCCGAGCCGGTCTTGATCTGGCCGCCGCCCATGGCCACGGCGAAGTCGGCGATGAAGGCGTCCTCGGTCTCGCCCGAGCGGTGCGAGATCACGAAGCCCCACCCCGCCTTGCGGCACATCGCGATCGTGTCGATGGTCTCGGACACGGTGCCGATCTGGTTGAGCTTGATCAGGACGGCGTTGGCCGCCTGCTCCTTGATGCCCCGCGCCACGAACTCGGTGTTCGTGACGAAGAGGTCGTCGCCCACGATCTGGATGCGGTCACCGAGCGCGGCCGTCTGGGCCGTGAAGCCGGCCCAGTCGTTCTCCGCCAAGCCGTCCTCGATGGATACCAGCGGGTACTTCGTCGCCCAGTCCCGGTAGATCTCGGTCATCTCGGCGTGCGACTTCCGTCCCTGCTTCGACTTGGCGAGGTCGTACGCGCCGTTCTCGAAGAAGGACGAGGCGGCAGGGTCGAGGGCGATGCCGATGTCCTGGCCCGCCTTGTAGCCGGCGGCCTGGATGGCCTCGAGGATGACCTCGCAGGCCTCTTCGTTGCTCTTCAGATCCGGGGCGAAGCCGCCCTCGTCGCCCACGGCCGTGGCGTACCCGCGCTTCTTCAGGATGCCCTTCAAGGCGTGGAACGTCTCGGCCCCCGCCCGGAGCGCCTCCGCAAACGTCGGGGCGCCGACGGGCATGACCATGAACTCCTGGAAGTCCACGCTGTTGTCGGCGTGCTTGCCGCCGTTCAGGATGTTCATCATCGGGACCGGGAGCCTCGTCGCGCCGGGGCCGCCGAGATACGCGTAGAGCGGCAGGTCGCTCGTCGCCGCCGCCGCCCGGGCCGCCGCCATCGACACGCCGAGGATCGCGTTCGCCCCCAGAACGCCCTTGTTCGGCGTCCCGTCCAGGTCCTTCATGAGCAGATCGATTTCGCGCTGGGCGGTTACGTCCAGCCCTTCGACCTTCGGGGCAATGACCTCGTTCACGTTCCGGACCGCCTTCAGAACGCCCTTGCCCCCGTACCGCTTCTTGTCGCCGTCACGAAGCTCGACGGCCTCGTTCTCGCCGGTCGACGCGCCCGACGGCACCGCGGCGGACGCCGAGAGCCCGTTCTCGAGCGTCACGGTGACGCTGATCGTCGGGTTGCCCCGCGAATCGAGAATCTCCAGCGCCGTCACCTTGTCGATCCCCCGCCCCGTGCATGCCGCGCAACTCATGATGCCGTCCTCCCTGTGTCTCGCTCAGCCAACGCCCGGAACAGCGTCTCGTACGGTCCCCCGGGCGACGTCAGACTCAACCGAGCATCGTATCATGCCGGCTTCCGCCTCCGCCCCCGGCCCGGCCTCCTGCTGTGCTACGCTGGCGCCGCGCGCAGGGCGCCACGGCGCGGCCTCGCGCGCAGCGACTCCTTCCGGGGGCGGGACGATGAGCGACACAAGGAACCACCTCAAGGCGCGAGCGGGCATCCGGATGACGGGGCTGCTGGCCGGCGGGCTGATGCTCGCGGCCGGGGCCGTGCTGCCGGGCCAGCAGGCGCCTGCGCAGCCCGCTCCCGGGCTGAAGACGTGGACGACGGCCGAGGACCACCAGCACATGCTGGAGCAGCTCGGCATCCGGCAGCTCAGGCCCGGGCCGAGCGGGAACGAGTCGGCGCCGAACCATGCGAACTACGACGAGGCGCTCGCGAACCCCTTCCCCGACTACCCCGACGCCCTGATGCTGAAGAGCGGCAAGACTGTCACGTCGGCGGATGCCTGGTGGAAGCAGCGCCGGCCGGAAATCGTCGAGGACTTCGAACGGGAGGTGCTCGGCCGGGTTCCGGCAGGGGTGCCGAAGGTCACGTGGACGGTGACGGCCACCGCGCCTCTGCTCGTCGGCGGGCACGAAGCCATCGGCAAGCAGCTCGTCGGCCGCGTGGACAA
>CAZBIP010000338.1:0-3855 GCA_964491885.1 uncultured Vicinamibacterales bacterium | reverse complement strand
CCTGTTCGTCGATCCCGCCGCTCGACTCGCCCGCATGCTGCGCGTCGATCCGGGCCTTCAAGGTCCCGGTGAGGGTCCTGAGCCAGAGGATGTGGATCGTCACGGCGAGGCCGGTGATCCCCAGCAGCGCCCTGATCCACCCGGCGTCCACGAGGGCGATCGACAGGCCGATCCCCGCCCAGAGCACCGCGATTCCCACGGCCTTCGTGCGCGCGTCGACGGCGCGGTAGCGGAGGTACGAGTGGATCTGCCGGCCGAACACCCGGTGTCCGACGAGCCAGCGGTACCACCGCTCGGAGCTGTGGAGGAACAGCGCGGCGGCCAGCAGCAGGAAGGGCGTCGTCGGAAGCACGGGCACCACGACGCCCACGGCACCAATGGCGAAGGACGTCAGCCCGAGCGAGACGAGCAGAACGCGTTTCGCTCTGCTCATGCTGACTGGACGTTGGGGGCGCGCACCGGCCCGCGCCGCGCGGACTCGAAGAGCGCATCGCACTCGTCTGCGAGGACACCGCCCACGACGGTGCAGTCCCACCCCGGGCTGCGGCGGACGACCTCCTCGGCCAGGATGTCGATCTGCCGCCACCCGTGCTGCTGCAGGAAGCGGATGGACGAGCCGAACACCACCGTGCCGATCCCGCTCCAGAGGATCGCGGCCTGGCACATGGGACAGGGCTCGGCGGTCGTGTAGAGGACCAGTTCGGGCCCCAGGTCGCTCGCGGGCGACTCGGCCAGGCGATTGAGCGCGTCGATCTCGCCGTGCCACGTCGGGTTGACGGACGACTTGTTCCAGCCTTCCGCCACCACGTCGCCCGTCTCGCGGTGAACGATCACGGCCCCGAACGGCAGGTCGGGGCAGTGTGCCGTCAGTGCGATGGCCCGCCGCATGTATCGCTCGTGGTCGGGAGGGTGCATGCCGTCTGGATGTTAGCAGAGAGCGATGCGGCCGCTTCCTTCGATGCCTCGCCTGGACGCGGCGGAACTTCTCGTCCTCGCGCGCCGGCTCATTTCGGCCGTGCGGGACCGCCGGTGGGCAGGACCACCGGCTTGCCGTCCTTCCAGCCAATTTCGACCTTGGACAGGTACCAGCTCTTGCCGTTGTCCCGGTTGCCCTGGAAGAACAGGTACTGGCGGCCATCGGCGTCGGCGAAGAACCCGGGATGGCCGGATTCGCTGGCGTTCCACTCGCCGGGCTTGCCGTTGGCGAGAAATGGCTCGGTAAAGATCCGTTTCCAGCTGAGGCCATCGTCGCTCACCGCGCAGCCGATCTGCTGCGGCTCGTTGTTGTAGCCTCCGGCGTAGAACATGTACAGGCGGCCGCCGCGCTGGCAAATCGTGGCGGCCTCGATGCACTTGCGTTCCCAGGGCAGTTCGGGCTTGAGAATCGGCTCGTCGCGTCGCTGCGTCCAGGCGGCCTTGCCGAAGTTGGAGTCGATCGGCGCGGTGGCCACGCCCTGCATCTGGACGACGAAGTCCGGATCGCGCGTGGCGAAGTAGAGGAAGAGCTCGCCGCCGCGCCCGGTCACTTCCGCGTCGATGGCGCGGCCGCAGTTCCAGGCTCCCGTGGGGGCGAAGACCGGGTTGTCGGGATTGCGGGCAAACGTGACGCCGTCCTCGGACCAGGCATGGCAGATGGCGTCCTTCCTGCCGTTGCCGTAGGTCTGGTAGAAGAGGTGGACCTTGCCGTTCAGGACGATGGCGCCCGGGGCGCAGAATCCTTTGGCCTCGTAAGCACCCGCGATGCCGAGTTCGCCGATCTTCCGCCAGGACACGAGATCGGCGGAGGTGGCGATGCCGATGCGCCAGCCTTCCTGGCCCTGCTCGGGCCGGCCCGGGCCGACGGAGTAATACATCAGGTAACGGTTCTTGAAGCGGATGACGCTCGGGTCCTTGGCAAAGGGGCGGCCGCGGGACGTGTCGGCAAACATCATGACGCCTCGGCTGACGAATGCCGGGACGTTGACGTGGGCAGGCTCCTGTGCCGTGACCATGCGCGCACGGAACGGAAGGAGCGCGGCGGCGCTCAGGAGGACGGCGCGACGGGTGGTCTTCATGGGCGATCTCCAGCGCGGGAGCGGGTGGCGTCGATGGACGTCCGGCGCGCGGCGCGCGCCTGGCCGCCTACTGACGCACCGTGACCACGACCCGCTGGTAACGGGTCAAGGCGGGCGTGCCGTCATCCGTGGCTTCCAGGATCACGTGGATGGTCTCTCCGTCCTTCGCATCTTCGGGAACACGGAACGACGCGTCGGGCGAGGCCGGCGATGAGATCACGATGTCTCCGGCACAGGTACCGGCATCGTGATACTGCCACCAGCGCACGGTCACCCGATCGTGATCGGGATCGCTCGCCGCCGCGCGAAGCTGGACCGTGGCGCCGGGACGCGCCACGATCTCGCGCCCGCCGTCGATGCGCACCACGGGTTCGTGGTTCGCCTCCGCGAATCGCGGCGTCACCGACCACTTCAGACGCGCGGCGAAGTCGCGCTGCGCGGCGGCGAAGAACGCGTTGTTGACGAGCGCCGTGCGCGGCAGGACGGCCTGGCCTCGGCCGCCGCCAGGGGCGGCGCCGGGGCCGGCGGGTCGTGACGCGGTCGCGACAGCGGCACGCTTCCGCCCGCCCCATCCGCCATACGAGCCGTTCTCGAAGGCACGCAGCCCGTTCGCGAGCAGGTTCAGGAACGTGGGGGTGTCGCCCTCGCTGATGAAGGCGCCCTTCTCCTGCGGTGCCGTCCAGACGACGTAGCCGAGGGCCTTCAGTTCGTCGGCGGTGCGGCCGGAAAACCCGAAATGGTCGAAGACGTCGCCCTTCACCATCTGCTTGCCGTCGCCCCAGACGCGGTACATCGCCCCGAGCGGGCCGCGGCTCGAGACGTTGTCCCGCGTCCAGCCGGCGCTCACGTACACGGCGTTCTCGGGCGACAGCCCGCCGCGCACGCCGTACCCAAAACTGACCATGGCGAGCTGCCACGCGTCGACATCCGGCCAGGTTGGCCGGATGTAGCCCGCATACGTCCCGTCCTGGTCGCCCCACGGGATGATGACCAGCTTGCGCGACACCTTCTGCCGGATCGCGCTCCACGCGGGGTCGGCCTTGTAGTGTTCCTCGATGGACTTCAGGGCGCGCGCAACCGTGCTGTGCCCGCCCTGCACCGTCACGAAGAGCGGGCCTGGCTGATCGTCGAGGAGGAGGGCCTTGATCAGGTCGGATCCGGGCGTGTCCTTCGAGTAGTCGCCGTCGAATTCGACGTTGCCCCACCGGATCCTGGATCTCAGCGTCTCTGCGGGCGGATAGGCCGGATCGTGCACCTCGAGGTTGGGGTACACCTTCGCGTAGGCGTCGACGATGTCGTCGATGAAGCGCTCGTCGGGCGCCCACCGCCATGACGTGCACGGACAGAGGTTCAACCCGTTGCGCGTGTACTCCCTGCCCGGCACGGACAGCTTCGTGCCTTTGCCGTCGCCCTTCCAGTGGACGCCGCTGCTGGCGTACACCAGTCCTTCAATCGTGAAGTCCGTGCTGTAGAGCAATGCCCGGATGAGCGAGTTGACGTCGTCCAGCTCGGGGTCGGCGGTGATGACGACGCGCGGCTTGCTCGAGGCGGCCGGCGGCCGGCCGACGGCCTGTTGCGCCAGCACCGGACCGCACAGTGCCAAGGCTGCGGCGACGAGCCACGCGAGCGTTCGGACACGATGGATCATGATCGCACCATCAGCGGGGCGGGGCCGGTATGTGGTGAACACCACGCCCCGTGTCCCGTTCACGTCCGCGGTCTGTGCCTCGGCCGCGGGGGCGCCGCTCGGACACAGGGCTGATTATCGCGCCGGCAACCGGCGGGTCAACCGGGAACTCGC
>CAZBIP010000337.1:0-3882 GCA_964491885.1 uncultured Vicinamibacterales bacterium | reverse complement strand
AGATCGCGGTCGACTGGACGCCCATCGGCCCGGGCGGCGGCGGAGGCATCTACTCGCCGTCGATCTCACCGCACGACGCGAACCTGGTGTTCGTCGCGAGCGACATGGGCGGGTGGTTCCGATCCACCGACGGCGGCCGCCATTGGCGCATGTGCGACGGGAGACAGGTTCGGAAGGTGAACTTCCCGGCGGTGTTCCACCCGACCGATCCGAACGTCATCTACGTCGGCACGCGCGGGGGCGTCAAGCAATCGAGCGACCGCGGCGAGACGTGGCGGGGCGTCGCGGGAGAGTTCAACCCCGCGGATCCCGACTCGGTGCAGGCGCTGGCCATCGACCCGGGGCGGCCCGACGTGATCCTCGCGGGGTTCAGCACCTACCGCGGCAAGCCCGGCCAGCATCTCGTGCGCTCCGACGACGCCGGGCGGACCTGGCGGATTGTCTCGGCCTGGCCGTCCGGCGGCAAGCCGATCCTGAAGATCCTCTTCTCGCCCAAGGCTCCCGGGAGCATCGCGGTGGCGGCGGCGGGCGGCTTCTACCGCAGCGACGACGATGGCGCCACGTGGTCGGCGAAGAACGCCGGTCTCGCGAACACCAGCCTCCGCGATGCGGCGGCGGGATTCGACGCGGCCACCGGCGTCCACGCGATCTTCCTCACGCTGGAGAGCCGGTGGGTGGACGGCCGGTTCTCGGGCGGCATCGCGCGCTCGCTCGACGGCGGCGACACCTGGGCGCCGGCGACCCGCGGACTCGACCTGGAGCGCTGGGGCGACAAGGTGCACCAGTACCACCTGCTGGCGATGAGCCCGAACAGCCCGCGGGTGGTGTCGGTGACGACCGAGGCCGAGAAAGGCGGGGACGACCATTTCACGACGGTCTACCGCAGCGAGAACGGAGGCGAGTCGTGGCGGCGAATCCTGGTCGGCACGCCCCAGCGGCCGGACTCCAACGTCGAGCCCGACTGGCTGACCGAGGAGCTGTCCTGGTGGTGGGGCGGCCTGCCGTGCGGGTTCGCATGCGATCCCCGCAATCCCGACGACCTCATCTTCACCGACTGGGGCCGCGCGATTCGCTCCACCGACGGCGGCAAGCGCTGGTTCCCGGTCAGTTCCAAGCGCGTGGGCAGGGACGCCTGGGACGGCCGCGGCCTGGAGGTGACGACCAGCTACTCGGTCAGCTTCGACCCGTTCGACCGGGAGCGCATGTACGTCACGTACACCGACTTCGGCCTCATGCGCTCCATCGATCGCGGACGGTCGTGGATCTACGCCGCCCGGCGCGTGCCGTGGTCGAGCAACTGCTACGAACTGGCCTTCGACCCGGCGCGCAAGGGCGTGGTCTTCGGCGCGTGGTCGCGGGCTCACGACCTCATGCACTGGAAGATGATCAACCGGGGCGTGGAGCGCCTGGGCGGCGGTGGCCTCGCGCGATCGGACGATCATGGCGAGACCTGGACCGTGGTCGGCGGCGGCGCGCTTCCGGACACGCCGGCCACCACGATCGTGCTGGACCCCCGGAGCCCCGTCGCGTCGCGCACGCTCTACGCCGGGTTCCTCGGGAAGGGGGTCTACAAGTCCACCGACGGCGGCGCAACCTGGGCCGCCGCGAGCGCCGCTCTCGGCTCGAGCGACACTATGGCCGTCTGGCGCCTCGCGCTCCATCCCGACGGCACGCTGCTCTGCGGCATCAGCCTGAACTACCGTGACGGGAAGCCGGTACCGGGCGGCCTCTACCGCTCGCGCGACGGCGCCAGGACGTGGGAGCGGGTGCGCGAGTTCCCGTACCTCTGGGGCGTGCAGATGGACCCGCGCGATTCGAACGTCATCTACGTCTCCGCCTTCGACGTGCCGCCGCCCGGCTACGCGGCGATGGGCACCGGCGTGCCGTGGCCGGAGTCGGCCGGCGGAGGGATCTTCAAGACCACCGACGGCGGTGCGACGTGGAGCACCGTGTTCGCCGGGCGCTACTGCTGGGACGTGACGATCGATCCGGCCCGGCCGGACACGGTCTATGCCGGGACCTTCGTGGACGGTGTCCTGCGCAGCGACGACGCCGGGAAGAGCTGGAAGAAGCTGACGGCACTGCCGTTCGTGGCCCCGCACCGCGTGACCATCAGCCCGGAGAACCCGGGCACGATCTACGTCACGACCTTCGGCGGCGGCGCATGGAAGGGACGCATCATTCAAGGAGGCAGCCGATGAGAACGGCGTTGCTGACGTCCGCGGTCGTCGCCCTGACGTGCTGCGTGATTCCCGCCGCCCACTCGCAAGGGGCGGGGCGGTTCGTGGTGCGGTCGGACGGGAACCCTCAGATGCGCTTGAACGAACTCTTCCCCGCGTACGAGAGTTACCACTCGCCGCGTGTGATCCGGCTGCGCGAGCGGTACGGGCTCGACAAGGTCGTCGCGGGCGAGACCGACGAGCTGAAGCGCATCCTCCTGCTCCGGCACTGGATCGCCACGCACATCCGCATCGACGACGCGAACCCCACCCCCGTGCGCGAGGACGCGTTCGCGATCCTGGACGCCGCGCTGAAGGGCGGGGGCTTCCATTGCGCGCACTTCCGCATCGTGCAGCACGCGGTGCTCAACAGCTTCGGTTACGTCGCGCGCACGCTCGGCTGCGGCCCGGGGCTGCCGGAGGAGGGCAGGGGCGGGCATCACGGCGTCAACGAGGTCTGGGTGAACGCGCTCGGCAAGTGGATGATCATCGACGCGAAGTACGACACGCACTTCGAGAAGGACGGCGTGCCGCTCTCGGCGCTCGAGATTCGCGACGAGGTGTGGAAGGACGGCGGGCAGTCGGTCGTGCTCGTCGGGGGCCCCGAGCGCAAGGTGCTGCCGGCCACGAAGGAGGGCCAGACGGAACGCCGCTGCACCACGTACCGCTGGTGCAGCTGGGAGACGATCACGAATCACTTCACGTCCTACCCGGCGCCGCTGACCTCGATCCTCGTGATGCTCGACGATCCGGTCTTCCGCGCCGGCACGTGGTACCGCGACGGCAAGCCGCACTGGGCCTACCAGACGCCCTATCTCGTCACGACGACGCGGCGCGACTGGATCGAGTGGACGCCGAACGTGATCGCGTCGACGGTGACGGTGGAAGGCGGGCGCGCAGGCGTCGCGCTGCGGTCGTTCACGCCCAACTTCAAGACGTACCAGGTGCGCGCCGGGGACGGCGAGTGGAAGGACTGTGAGGACACGCTCTCCCTCGCCCTCGAGAAGCGCCTCAACCGCTTCGCCTTCCGCGCCGTCAGCCTCTTCGGTATCACCGGCCCCGTGCACCGCGTGGAGATCGACTGGCAGGCGCCGTGACGCCCGGGCGCCCCCTGCGCCGCCCGGCGCTGCTCCTGGCCTCGAGGACCATCTGTCGTGCGGACGAGGGCGGCGCACGGGCCCGGGTCGACTTCCGGGGGCCACGCCAGGAATGTGGCGTCAGCGGGCAAGACAGCTTTATACTGAACGACTCGGGGGCGAGGAGTGCGTTTGATTCGACCGACGGGCCTGTCGTGAGCGAGCGCGGTGAGTCGAACGGAGAGATGACCGAGAGGCTGAAGGTGCACGCTTGGAAAGCGTGTGTAGGGGAAACCCTACCGAGGGTTCGAATCCCTCTCTCTCCGCCAGCCTTCGCCAAGCGCTCGCTTCGCTCGCGGCTTCGGTTGGCTACGCCCCCCGGAGCAAATGAGCGCAGCGAACGTTCTTGGCGCAGATAGACTGTCAACCCAGCCGTGTAGTCTCTGAGCGCTTGGCGCAGGCGGACCGCGCGCGAAGACGACACCATCTTTGGTGTTCATCGCGGAATTACCCTAGAATGGCCGGGCCGGAGCCGCGCTCATCGCGCGGCCGCGCATGAGGGATCCGTGCCGTGAGCGAGACACGCC
>CAZBIP010000336.1:687-3888 GCA_964491885.1 uncultured Vicinamibacterales bacterium | reverse complement strand
CGCTGGCGCGGGAGATCAAGGAAGAGACGGCGCTCGACGTGAGCGTCGGGCCCGTGCTGGGCGTCTTTGATCGGATCACGCGCGATGCCGAGGGCCGCGCGCGGTATCACTTCGTCCTGGTGGACTTCCTGTGCCGCCGGCTGGCCGGCGACCCGGCGGCCGCAAGCGACGTGTCCGAGATCGCGATGGCCGGCCCCGGCGAACTGGCGCGCTATGATCTCACGCCTGAAACGCTCTCGGTCATTCAGGAGGGATTGCGCCCAGCCCGGTCCTCCGCCCCCGCCACAGGTAATACACCGGCAGCCCGAGGAACATGATGACGAACCCCGGCCAGGTGGTGGCCGGGCGGTAGGCGAACAGGACCGCGAGGATCATGGCGGCGCCGGCGACGTAGAGCGCCGGCACCACCGGGTAGCCGAACGCCTTGTAGGGCCGCTCGGCGTCCGGCCGCGTGGCGCGCAGCCTGAAGACCGCGAGGATCGTCAGGATGTAGAAGACCAGGTTCGCCGAGATGACGTAGTCGAGCAGGTTGCTGTAGACGTTGCCGTAGGCGCCCGTGGCGGGATCGTACGTGCGCGGCAGCACGAGCAGCGTGGCCCAGGCGCCCTGCATCACGAGGCCCGCGCCGGGCACCCTGGCCGCGTTGAGGCGGCCGGCGGACTTGAAGAACACCCCGTCCTTCGCCATCGCGTAGTACGCGCGGGCGCCCGCGAGGATGAGGCCGTTGTTGCAGCCGAAGGTCGAGATCATGATGACCACGGCCATGGCCGCGACGCCGAGGCCCGGCATCACGCGCTCGAGCATCGCGGTGGCCACGCGGTCCGACGGCGCGCCCTGGATGGCCTCGAGGGGCAGCGTCACCAGGTAAGCCACGTTCACGAACAGGTAGAGCAGGATGACGGCGCTCGTGCCGAGGGCGAGGGACAACGGGATGTTGCGGCGGGGGTCCTTCACCTCGCCCGCGGTGAACGTGATGTTGTTCCACGCGTCGGACGAGAAGAGCGAGCCGGTCTGCGCGACGGCCAGGGCCACGAAGAGCCCGAACGCGCTCGTGGCGAGGACGCCCGGCACCACGGGTTCGAGGTTGCGGGGCGTCCAGAGGCTGCCGAAGTTCGCGGCGACGGCGTCCGCGTTCCAGCCGATCAGGAGGCCGACCGCGATCAGCGCCAGCACGCCGGCGGTCTTCGCGCTCGTGAACAGGTTCTGGATCACCTTGCCGTACCGGAGGCCGCGGGTGTTGGTCCACGTGAGCAGGGCGATCGACAGGATGCCGACGAACTGCGTGGTCGAAACGGATAGCGCGTAACCCCGTGAGAGGTGGATGGGCGAGACGAGATAGTGCTCTTCCGAGATCCACGGCACGAGGACGCCGAAGAACCGCGCGAAGGCGATGGCGACGGCGGCCTGCGTCCCGGTCTGGATGACGGTGAAGAGCGTCCAGCCGTACAGGAAGCCCCACAGCGGCGAGTACGCCTCGCGCAGGTAGACGTACTGGCCGCCCGCGCGGGGCATCATCGCCGCCAGTTCCCCGTACGACAGGGCGCCGGCGACGGTCAGCACGCCGGTGATCACCCACGCGACGAGCAGCCAGCCCGCGCTGCCGATGTCGCGCGCCATATCCGCCGACACGATGAAGATCCCGGATCCGATCATCGCCCCGACGACGAGCATCGTGGAGTCGTAGAGGCCGAGGCCGCGCTGGAACTCCGTGTCGAGCGACGAGACCGGCTGCGGGGCGGGTTCTGCGACGGGCGTCGTCGTCTGCGGGGCCATGAACGCTCCTTGAGGCGGCGGGCGGTTGGCGTTTGCCGGCGGTCGAATATATCATGCGCGGAACCCGTTCCTCTGGCCCGATATGCCGTCACTCGTCTTCAAACTCGACCTCGTGCAGACGCTGGCGCTGGCGGCGGTGATCCTCTTCATCGGCTACGGTGTGCGCCGGCGAATCGGGGTGCTCGACCGCTACAACATCCCGGCGCCGGTGGTCGGCGGATTCCTGTTCGCGGCGGTGGCGACGACCCTGCGTTTGCAGGGTCTCGTGGCCTTCGACTTCGACACCACCCTGCAGACGCCGCTCATGATCGCGTTCTTCACGACGATCGGCCTCGGCGCGAGCCTGGCGCTGCTCAAGGTAGGCGGCCCGCAGGTGCTGCTCTTCTGGGGGCTGGCCAGCGGTCTCGTGGTGCTCCAGAACGCCGTCGGCGTCCTGCTGGCGAAGGGCCTCGGCGTGCACGCGTTCCTCGGGCTCATCGCGGGTTCCATCACCATGACCGGGGGCCACGGGACCGGGGCCGCGTTCGGCAAACTCCTGGAGGATCAGTACGGCTTGACGGGCGGGGTCACCCTGGCGATGGCGGCGGCCACCTTCGGCCTCGTGAGCGGCGGCCTCATCGGCGGGCCCGTCGCCACCAGGCTCATCAGGCGCTGGCGGATCGTGGCGCCGGGGAAGGGGAGCGCGGGCGCGCCGGGGCCCGGCCGCGCCAACGCCGCTGGGGCCGTGGCCGCTGTGGAGGCGATGGGCCTCGACACCGAGATCGACACCGAGCCGGCGGGCGAGGCGCCGACGGCCTACACGCTGCTCAAGACGATGACGGTGATTCTCGTCGCGATGTGGGCCGGATCGCTCCTGAGCGGCTGGCTGGGCCGGTACGTCACGCTCCCCGCGTACATCTGGGCGATGATCATCGCCGCCGTCATCCGCAACGGCGACGACCTGCTGCACAAGCTGCGCCTCGATCAGCGCGTCGTCGACGACCTCGGGACCATCGCGCTGTCGCTGTTCCTGTCGATGGCCCTGATGTCGCTGAAGCTGTGGGAACTGCTGGACCTGGCGATTCCCATGCTGGTCATCCTCGTGGTCCAGGTCTCGATGATGGCGGCCTTCGCCTACTTCGTGACCTTCCGCGTGATGGGGCGGGACTACGACGCCGCGGTGATGGCCGGGGGGCACTGCGGGTTCGGGCTCGGGGCCACGCCGAACGCGGTGGCCAACATGGAAGCCATCGTGGAGCGGTTCGGCATGGCGCCTCGGGCGTTCCTGGTGCTGCCGATGGTCGGCGCGTTCTTCATCGACTTCACCAACGCGCTCATCATCACGGCGTACATTGGGCTGGTACACTAGGGGCTGGGGGCTAGGCGCTAGGGGCTAGCGACAAGGGACGAGGGGCAAGGGGCAAGGGAGAACTGGAATGGACCTCTCTC
>CAZBIP010000336.1:0-677 GCA_964491885.1 uncultured Vicinamibacterales bacterium | reverse complement strand
GGCCCGCGGTTGTTCGAGGTCGCTCAGGGCGGGCCGACAGGCCGTGGGGCGAAGGCGGGGATTCGGGACGCGAGGCAGGAAGACGGGGGAAAGGCGAGAGCGATGGAACTGACGCGAGAGGGGGCGTGGGCGCTGCTGACGGAGTTCACGCAGAACGAGAACCTGCAGAAGCACGCGCTGGCCGTCGAGGCTGCCGTGCGGGGCTATGCCCGCCTCTGGGGCGAGGACGAGACGGCCTGGGGGGTCACGGCCCTGCTGCACGATTTCGACTACGAGCGGTACCCGGACCTCGCCGACCACCCGTTCAAGGGGGCGGAGATCCTGCGCGAGCGCGGCTACCCTGAGTGGCTCGTACGGGCTGTGCTCTCCCACGCCGACCACACGGGCGTGGTGCGCGAGAGCCGGCTCGAGCACGCCCTCTTCGCCTGCGACGAAATGGCGGGCTTCGTGACGGCGGCCGCGCTGGTGCGCCCGTCCAAGAGCCTCCTGGATCTCGAGGCGAAGTCGGTCGTCAAGCGGATGAAGGAAAAGGCCTTCGCGCGAGCGGTCAACCGCGACGACCTGCGCAGGGGGGCCGAGGAGATCGGTGTGCCGCTGGACGCGCACGCCGCCAACGTCATCGCGTTCATGCGCGCCGAGGCCGACGCCCTCGGCCTGCGGGGAGCGCTTTGACGGTT
>CAZBIP010000335.1:0-3892 GCA_964491885.1 uncultured Vicinamibacterales bacterium | reverse complement strand
TGGGCGTTCGACTACGTCGACTTCCACACGCAGGTCGTCTACAACGCCGCCATCAAGGACGTGCGGCAGGCGCAGGAGAAATGGGAGAAGGGCGCCATGGACCGGACGCCCGGGATCGACGCGCAGGCGCTCCAGATCTACAAGCAGTCGCCCGAGGAGGCGCGCCGGTTCCTCACCGACTACTCCCACAACAACGCGAACCTCGTCGTCAACGCCTGGTGGACCCTGGGCGACGACCTGATGGTGAAGTACATGCACCTCTGGCAGTACGACGTCCGGCAGCGCTCGCGCAAACCGCTCGAGTACCCCGAGTGGTGGCTGCGCGAGCTGGTCAAGTACAACCAGCTGCAGCCCCGGCCGGAGATCAAGAAGTAGCGGCCCAGGGAGCGAGGCGGCCGCGCGGACACACAGGAGACCCGGTATGACACGGACATTGCGAGTCGCGGCGCTGCTGCCGCTCTTCCTCGTGGCGCTGGCCACGGTTCCCTTCCCCGCGCACGGCCAGGACGCCGTGCCCAGGGCCGTCCTGCCGGTGCTCACGACGTCGGCCGGCCAGAGCGCGGACGTCAACACGCTCAACGCCATCATGGAGCAGGCCGACCTCAAGTACGACTACTGCGACGTGCCCACGGCGGCCCTGCTGAAGAGCGGCGTCGGCCTCGGCGGGGCCAGCGCGAAGTCGGGGTTCCACGTCGAGAGCACGACGGACCTCGCGACGTTCAAGGCCGGGACGCCTTTTCGGACGGTGATCTTCGCGCTCGGCGCGAGCCTCAAGGGCATGGGGGCCTCCGGGCTCACGGTGGAGACCGAGATCCAGCGCGTCACGGAGCTCATCCAGTACTGCAGGCAGAACAAGATCTTCATCGTCGCCGTGCACGCGGGCGGGCAATCCAAGCGGGGCGCGCCCGGCAGCGACAACGAGAAGGTGATCGACGCCGTGGCCCCCTTCGCCAACTACATCATCGTGGCCAAGGACGGCAACAAGGACGGGCGCTTCACGAAGATCGGCCAGGAGAAGCGGATCCCGGTGTCGCAGGTGGAGTACGCCCTCGGCATGGTCGACCTGGTCAAGACGCTGTTCCAGTAGCGCGGAGGCAGGCCTCCGGATGAACGCGCGGATCGGGCGGTCGCACGCATGACGAATCCACTGTACGTGCACATCACTGTGGTTCTGGGCGTCATGGCGGTTGCTTACGCCGCGGCCCGCTGGCGGAAGCTCGGGGTGGAACTGTGCATGCTCGCCTCCGCGGTGGCCGGCGGGCTGGCCGGAGCCTGCGTGCGTACGCCGCCGGTCGGCGAGCTGGCGAGGCACCTGGTCGAAGGGACGTTCACGTACCTGGACGTGATGCTGGTCTTCGTGACCGCCACCATCTTCATCACCATCATCGCCGAGTCCGGCGGCGTCGATTTCATCGTGCGCGCCATCGTCCGCGCGTTCCACCGCCGGCACCTCGTGGCCCTGTTCCTGCTGATGATCCTCGTCCTGATCCCCGGGGCGCTGACGGGGGCGGGCAGCGTGTCGGTGCTGACGGTGGGGGCGCCGAGCGCGCTGGCGATGAGGCACCTCGGCTTGTCCAGGAAGCGGACCGCCGCGATTCTCTTCATCGTGGCCGGGCTGAGCGCGGCCGCGCCGCCCGTGAACATCTGGGCGATGGTGATCTGCGCCGGAACGGCCATCCCGTACGTGGGATTCACGTACGCGCTGGGCATCCCGGTGCTGCTGCTCGGCACGTTCACCATCCTGACGCTCGGGTGGAAGCGCGATCGCGCGGTGTCGCGGGAGGACGCCCTCCGGGCCATGCCCCAGCCGCCGCCCGGCATGGGATGGTGGCGGGTGCTGCTCCCCTTCGGGGCGTTCTTCGGCACCGTCGTGGCCTCCCGCCTCTGGCCGTTCGCCACGCCGGTCCTGGGGCTGCCGCTGCAGTTCAGCATCGCGGCGCTCGTGGCGCTCCTCTGCAGTCCCACACGGGTGAACGTCCTGACGCTGTCCCGGGACACGGTCCGCCGGCTCGTCCCGCTGCTGGCCACGATGGCCATCGTCGGATCGCTGCAGCAGGTCATGACCGTGACGGGCGTGCGCGGTTTCATTTCGTATGCGGTGATCAGCACGCCGCTGGTGCTCTTGTACCTGCTGCTGGTCGTCCTGATCCCGATCTCCGAGGGCCTGCTGACGTATGGCGCCGCGGCCATCATCGGCATCCCGCTCGTGTGGTACCTGGATTCCATCGGCCTGCACGCCACCGTCGTGATCGCGGGGCTGAGCCTGCTGTGGCCCCTGGGAGACGGCCTGCCGCCGACGGCGCTCATCGGCCGGCTGACGGTGATGGTGTCGGGCTACGAGGGATCCTACTGGTCCTTCTTGAAGGAAACCTGGCTGCCGTGGCTGGCGATCACGGCGGCGGGCATCGCGATGATCGTGTTCAGCGCGAAGCTGAGCATGCTGGTCGCGTGGAGCCTGTAGAACGGGAGCCGGGACATGCCGCTGATCATGATCGTGTACTACGGCATCTGCCTGTTCATCGCCGGCATGCTCGTCTGGAACTTCATCCGGGAGAAGGACGACCGCCAGATGATGCTGTTGTACCTGATCGTGCTGGTGCCGCTGGTCCTGCGGATGCTGAGGATCAATTGAGGGCGAGCGGGCGGCGCGTGGGGCCATTCGGCGCCGGGACGGCGGGCGGCAGGTCGGGGGCCGGGGGGAGGACGAGGCGATGTCCCGCAACGGAGCGGTGAAGATCCTCTTCGTCGCCGTGGTCGCGGCCGTGGCTGCCGCGGCCAGCGCGCAGTTCCACCAGCATCGGCACCAGCGTCTGCCCATCGTGGCGGGGCCGGCCGTGACCCGGGTGGTCGACCTGAGTCAGTACGGCGAGCGACTGAAGAACACGATGGCCGACACCAAGGTGTTCTTCCTGCAGGGCAAGGAGCCGGGCGGGACGGTGCTCCTGATGGCCGGCACCCATGCCAACGAAATCGACGCGCTCCTCACCGCCCTCATCGTCGTGGAGAACGCCCTCGTCCAGAAGGGCACGGTCATCGTCATTCCCCAGCTCAATCACAGCGCGAGCGTCTACACGAGGCCGGGTGACGGCTATCCGCTGTTCTACGACATCCAGACGCCGTGGGGGACGAAGCGGTTTCGATTTGGCGATCGGGGCGCCTCGCCGCTCGACCAGTGGCCCGATCCCGACGTGTACATCCACTATCCGGACGGGCAGATGCTGTCGTTCCTGGACGCCCGCAACACGAACCGATCGTGGCCCGGGCGCCCGGACGGCCTGCTGACCGAGCGGGTGACGGCGGCGGTCATGAGGCTGCTCGCAGAGGAGCACGTGGACATCGCCCTGGACCTCCACGGCGCCGAAACGATGTTCCCCGTCACCAACTGCATCGTGGCGCCGGAGCGGTCGATGAAGATCGCCACGATGGTGTCGATGACGGTCACCGCCATGGAAGGCTTCGAGAACCACGTCGAGCCTTCGCCCGCGGGATTCCGCGGGCTCTCGCACCGGGAGATCGGCGACCACTCCGGGACGGCGCCCTTCCTCCTCGAAGCGCCGTTTCCGTTCCTGGACCAGCCCACGGGCCCGAAGACGCGCGACCTGCTGATGACCGGGCGGGATCCCTTCCTGCTGAGCCTCGCCGGGCAGCAGAAGCTGTTCGTGCCGTATGACGCGTCGGGATGGCCGGTCGAGAGACGGGTCGGGCAGCACTGTTCGGTCGCGCTGGAGATCATCAGGCAGTACTCCAGGAAGAACGCCGACCGTGCCATCGCGATCAGCGAGGTTCCGCGCTACGCGGACCTCCTCCGCAATGGCGTGGGGTTCTACTACCACGATCCAGCCAAGGCGGAGCCCACGCGCGTCTATTTCGATTGAGCGTGTTCGGGCGACCG
>CAZBIP010000334.1:2266-3894 GCA_964491885.1 uncultured Vicinamibacterales bacterium | reverse complement strand
TCGGCGCGGCCGTGCTCGGCGTGCGGTTCGCCCTCGACGTCGGGTGGGCGAGAGGGCTCTGGCTCGGGCTCTTTCACTCCGTCTCAGCTTTCAACAACGCCGGGTTCGTGCTGTTCAGCGACAACCTGATGCCGTACAGGGGCGACGTGCTCGTCAACGTCGCCGTCACGCTGCTCGTCATCGCCGGCGGCCTGGGCTTCTTCGTGCTGTCGGGCGTCCTCAGGCTCAGGCCGCGCACCGCCGTCCGCATCTCCCTCCAGACCAAGCTCGTACTCGTGTCCACCGGCGTCCTGATCGCGGCCGGCACGGTGTCCATCCTGGGGCTGGAGTGGACCAACCCGAAGACCCTCGGCCCCCTCGGCGTGGGCGAGAAGGTGCTGGCAGCGTACTTCCAGGCCGTGACGACGCGCACCGCCGGCTTCAACACGATCGGCATCGGCGACATGACGGAGCCGGCCCTGTTCCTGATGCTCCTGCTGATGTTCGTCGGCGCTTCCCCGGGCGGCACCGGCGGCGGCGTCAAGACGACCACCTTCGGCGTCATCGTTGCGTCCATGGTGGCGACGGTCAGGGGCCAGCGCGACACCGTGATCTTCCGGCGCCGGGTCCCGCCCGAGATCGTCAACCGCGCGTTCGCCGTGTCGGCGATCGCGTTCCTGGGCCTGGTCGCTGTCACCGGGTTCCTGCTGCTCGCCGAGCATCGCAGCCTGCTCCCCACGATGTTCGAGACGACGTCGGCGTTCGGGACCGTCGGCCTCTCGATGGGCGAGCCGGGCAGCGTGCTCAGCCTGGTGGGCCTGTTCGGCCCAGCCGGCAAACTGCTGGTCATGTTCATGATGTTCATGGGCCGCGTCGGCCCGCTGACGCTGGCCGTCGCCCTCGCGGGCTCGGCCGCGCCGGGCGGCCTGCGCTATCCCGAAGGAAGGGTGTCGATCGGCTGATGAAGAAGCTGTCATTCGCGGTCATCGGCCTCGGGCGGTTCGGGTCCGCCATGGCCATCTCGCTGACGGAGCTGGGCCAGGACGTGATCGGCGTCGACCTCGACGGAGACCGTGTCCAGAAGCACGCCGACCTGATCGGGTCCGCCGTCGAACTCGACGCCACCGACGAGCGATCGCTGAAGCGGGCGGGCGTCGCGGACGTGGACACCGCCGTCATCTCCATCGGGGAGAGCATCGAGGCGAGCCTGCTGGCGGTCATGGTGCTCAAGGACCTCGGCGTCCCGCGCATCGTCGCCAAGGCCGTCACGCCGCTGCACGGCCGCATCCTCGAGCGGCTCGGCGTGGACCGGGTCATCTTCCCGGAGCGCGAAATGGCGATCCGGGTCGCGCACAGCCTCGTCGTGCCGAACGTGCTCGACTACATCGAGCTCTCGCGCGACTTCAGCATCGTCGAGGTGCCGGCGCCGCCGGAGTTCACGGGACAAACGCTGAAGGCGCTGCAGCTGCGGAACCGCTACGGCCTGACGCTCATCGCCATCAAGCGCGCGGGCGCAGTCGGGGCCGGCGTCACGACCATCGCGCCGAGCGCGGACGACGCCATCGAAGCGGGCGACGTCCTGTCACTGCTGGGCCCGAACGAGCGCCTGGCGCAGATCGATCGGCTGCTGAAGGCGAAGGGATAGGGGC
>CAZBIP010000334.1:0-2166 GCA_964491885.1 uncultured Vicinamibacterales bacterium | reverse complement strand
TCGACGGCCGTCGAGTAGAAGTACTCGACGTTGATCCCGGCCTCGGCGATCAGCTTGGCCGTCCTCGCCAGCGAGCCCGGATCGTTCGGCAGCATCGTGTACAACACTTCGCGCTTCTCGTACGGCATGGCCCGCTCCTGCATCAGCTTCTCGGCATGCAGCGGGTTGTCCACGACGAGCCTGAGCGTGCCGCCGTGCTCGAGCTGCATCGCGACGATGTTGATGCGGGGGTCGGCGAGGCTGGCGAACACCCGGGCCGCCGCGCCGGGGCGGTTCTCGAGGACGAGCGTGAGTTCCGTGCGGATCGCCATTGGAGGCTCCCCGAGGCGCGCGGGGGGAAATCCCTCGAACGAGTCAGAAGTATAGCCTCATCCCCTGAATTCCGCCCCGTGGCATACTGAGGCGCCCTCGGCTGGAGCCCGGAACCGTGTCCACCACTTCTTCGACAGGCGCCATCCCCGTCGCCAGCCGCGTGCACGGCTACTCCTACGCCATCTTGAACATCGTCGCCGAAGCCAGAAAGGTCGAAGCGGCCGGCCGGCCGGTCAAGTACCTCAACGCCGGGGACCCCATCGTCTTCGGCTTCAAGACCCCCGCGCACATGATCGCCGCCGTCGAGAAGGCCGTCCGCGACGGGCACAACGGCTACGGACCCTCGGAGGGCATCATGCCGGCCCGCGAGGCGGTGGCGCGCGATTTCTCGTCGCGCGGCTGGTCCGTCGCGGCTGACCGCGTCCTGCTCACGGCCGGCGCGTCCGAGGGCATCGAACTGGCGCTCAGCGCCCTCGCCAATCCCGGCGACGAGGTGCTCCTGCCGAGCCCGACGTATCCGCTGTATTCCGCGGCGGCGGCCAGGATCGACGCAAGGACCGTGTACTACCGGCTGGATCCCTCACGGGGCTGGCTCCCGGACCTCGACGAAATCCGCACGCTCATCTCGCCTCGCACCCGGGCGCTCGTCGTGATCGATCCGAACAACCCGACAGGCGCGGTGTACCCCGAGGCCGTCAGGCGGGAGCTGGTCGGACTGGCCGCGCGCCACGGCTTCGTCCTGCTCGCCGACGAGGTGTACAGCGACCTGGCCTATGCCGGCCCGACGGCGCCGATCGCATCGCTCGCTCCCGGCGCCCCCGTCATCGCCCTCGGAAGCCTGTCGAAGGCCTACCTGGCGCCGGGATGGCGCGCCGGGTGGATGGCCGTCGGATCGAGCCCGGCCCTGGATGACGTGATGGCGGCGTTGCTGAAGCTCGGGGACGGCCGGGTGTGCGCCACGGTGCCGATGCAGTACGCCGTCCAGGCCGCGCTCGACGGCGACAGGTCGCACCAGGCGTCCTTCCGCGCGGCCCTGCGCGCGCGCGCCGCCGTCACGACGGCGGCGCTGAACGCCATCCCCGGCATGTCGTGCGCCGCCCCGGCCGGAGCGTTCTACGCGATGCCGAAGCTGAGCCTTCCGCCCGGGCGCACCGACGAAGATTACGTGCTCGCCATGCTGCGCGAGGCGGGCGTCCTCTGCGTCTACGGGTCCGGGTTCGGCACCAGGCCGGAGGACGGGTTCTTCCGCGTCATCTTCCTGGCCGAGCCCGCCGAGCTCGAGGGCATCTACGCCACGATGGCGGCCTTCACGCGCGACTACCTCCGGCGCTGAGGCTCCGGCGCGCGTTGCGCGGATTTGCCCGGCTCTTCACGAAATGTAGGAAGCGGGCGCGCACCGCCCTGGTTTTCGGGCAGAATCTGCGTGGAACGGCAGCCCTTGCACCCGGCCCGGCTGTGATCGCTTCTTGCAGCCTGGCGGGTATGGCGTTCGCTCCTCCTCCCGTTGCGTGGTCTGGGTCAGGACCGATGGATGACGAGAGGGGCGGGCGCGGTCCGTTCCTGGTCTGGAGGCCACGCGTGCCGTCGCTTCAGGCGTCGCCCGGGCGCTCGCGCTTCGGCGACGTGGTGATCGTGCTGTTTCTGCTGGCCCAGGCGGCCGACGGCGTGATGACCTACGTGGGCGTCACGACGCTCGGCACCTCGCTCGAAGCCAATCCCCTGCTGGCGTCGCTCATGGGGATCTTCGGACAGGGGGCCACGGTCACCGGCGCAAAGCTGGTGGCCTCACTCCTCGGCATCTCGCTCCACCTCGTCGGGGTCCACCGCATCCTCGCGGTCCTCACCGGCATCTAC
>CAZBIP010000333.1:1400-3902 GCA_964491885.1 uncultured Vicinamibacterales bacterium | reverse complement strand
TTCCGCCAGGCGCGCGCGGGCCTGGCGAGGCTCGACGAGCCCCTCGACGTCCGCAACGACTTTGCCAGCATCGTCGACGGCAGCCGGTACGCGCTCAGCGTGGGCGACGACTCGGACGCCGAGGTCTACAGGCGCGTCGGCCTGACGATGACGCTCGTCGAGCTGTGCGAGCCGATGATCACCGTCAGCTCGAACTTCGCGACGAACCTGCTGATCCAGCGGCTGGACGCGACGCTCGTCCAGCGCACGGTCAAGGACCTGGGCGCCGACGGGATGCTCGTGCGCCGCGGCGTCGAGGACCAGAAGGCGTTCGACGCCGGGCTCAACAACTCGACGACGGCGCGGGCGCTGATGATCCTGATGGAGCGGATCGCGCGGCTCGAGGCGGTCGACGTGGATGCCAGCCGGCAGATGCTCGAGATCCTGAAGCGTCAGCGCTTCAACGAGGGCATCCCGGCGCGGCTGCCGGCGGGGACGCCGGTGGCCCACAAGACGGGCAGCATCACCAGGATCAACCACGACGCCGCCGTCGTCCTGGCGCCGAGGCCCTTCGTGCTGGTGGTGCTGGTGCGGGGGATCGAGGATCACAAGCGGAGTTCGGCGCTCATCGCGGCGATCGCGCGGACGCTGTACGACGAGTCGCAGGGGCAGTAGCGGGGCGTCGGCCGGAAGAGGGGAGCGAGGGATGCGCAGCAGGAACCGGGTCGGGTGGACGCTGGCGGCGGTGGCCGCGCTCGTGACGATGGGAGCCGGCGCGGCAGGCGCGCAGCGCGGCCAGGCGACGGAAGCGGTCCAGGCGGCCTATACCAAGTTCGAGTACCGCATCCCGATGCGCGACGGCGTGAAGCTCTTCACGGCCGTGTACGTGCCCAAGGATCGCGGCACGACCTACCCGATTCTCCTCAACCGCACGCCCTACAGCGTGGCGCCCTACGGCGCCGACGCGTACAAGCACAGTCTCGGGCCGTCCCCCCGCTTCATGCGCGAGGGCTACATCTTCGTCCACCAGGACGTGCGCGGGCGGATGATGTCGGAGGGCGAGTTCGTCAACATGCGGCCGCACCTCGCGAAGAAGGCGGGCCCGGCGGACATCGACGAGAGCACGGACACGTACGACACGATCGAGTGGCTGCTGAAGAACGTCCCCGGGCACAACGGCCGCGTGGGCATGTGGGGCATCTCGTACCCGGGCTTCTACACCTCCGCCGGCATGATCGACGCCCACTCCGCGCTCAAGGCCGTGTCGCCCCAGGCGCCCATCACCGACTGGTTCATCGGCGACGACTTCCATCACAACGGCGCCCTCTACCTGCCGCACGCCTTCGGCTTCCTCTCGAGCTTCGGGAAGCCGCGCCCGGCCCCGACGACGCAGTCGGGTTCGCGGTTCAACTTCGGCACCCAGGACGGGTACCAGTTCTACCAGAAGCTCGTGCCGCTCTCGAACGCGAACGCGCTCTACCTGAAGGACACGGTCGCCTTCTGGAACGAGATGATGGCGCACGAGACGTACGACGCCTTCTGGCAGGCGCGCAACCTCCGGCCGCACCTCAAGGGCATCAAGCCCGCCGTCCTGACCGTCGGCGGCTGGTTCGACGCCGAGGACCTCTTCGGCGCGCTCGAGACCTACAAGCACGTCGAGCGCAACAGCCCCGGCGCGACGAACACCCTCGTCATGGGGCCGTGGTCCCACGGCGGGTGGGCGGGCGACGGCGAGTACCTCGGCGACGTGCGGTTCGGCTCGAAGACCGGCCGCTTCTTCCAGGAGCAGATCGAGTTCCCGTTCTTCCAGCACCACCTGAAGGACGCGCCGGACCCCGGGCTGCCCGAAGCCTACGTGTTCGAGACCGGGCGGAACCAGTGGCGGAAGATGGACGCCTGGCCGCCGGCGAAGGCCGCCGCAAAGGCGCTCTACCTCGCGCCTGGCGGCAGGCTCTCCTGGACCCCGCCGGCCGGCGGCGAGGCCTTCGACGAGTACGTCAGCGACCCGGCCAAGCCGGTCCCGTACATCAATCACGTCGCCATCGGCATGACGACCACGCACATGGTGGACGACCAGCGTTTCGCCTCCCGTCGCCCGGACGTGCTGACCTACATGACCGACGTGCTCGAGTCCGACGTGACGCTGGCCGGCCCGATCCGGCCGAGCCTCCAGGTGTCGACGACCGGCACCGACTCGGACTGGGTGGTGAAGCTCATCGACGTCTACCCGGACACCTACCCGGGGCCGGCGTCGCCCGCCGACGGCCCGGTCGAGGGGCGCGGGGCGTCGCGCATGGGCGGATATCAGCAACTCGTCCGCGGCGAGGTGATGCGGGGCAAGTTCAGGAACAGCTACGAGAAGCCGGAGCCGTTCGAGCCGGGCGCGGTGACGCGCGTCGAGTACGTGATGCCCGACGCGTTCCACACGTTCCGCGCCGGCCACCGGATCATGGTGCAGATCCAGAGTTCGTGGTTCCCGCTCGTGGACCTGAACCCGCAGACGTTCGTGAACATCCCGAACGC
>CAZBIP010000333.1:0-1300 GCA_964491885.1 uncultured Vicinamibacterales bacterium | reverse complement strand
TCCTCGGGCGTCATCGAGGCGTACTTCGGCGGCAGCAGCCGCCGGCTCGACGCCTCGAACACCGCCAGCAACTCCATGTACTCGAGCAACTCGGCATCCCGGCTCGGGAAGTAGTCGGCGGCGGCGCGCTCGAAGTGCCGCGCCTCCACCTTGGTTTCCCCGCCCGCTTCCCGCGCCGCATCGTCGTTGGCCATCAGCACCACCGCCTCGACGTCGGCGTTGCTGTAGCCCACGAGCTTCGCGGAGAACGCGTCGCGGATCGACGCCGGGTCCACGTCCGTCTTGACCTTGTTCTTGCGGATGACGGCGCGCGCCACCTGTTCGACCTCTTCGGCCGCCTGCGAATAGAGGAACGGGATCTTGCGGTCGAGACGGCCGGCGCGCTTCAGGTCCACGTCCAGCTTGTCGGGCCGGTTCGTCATCACCAGGAACAGGATGCGCCCCCGGTTCGACGTGTCCGACATGAACTCCTTGATGCGCGCGATGACGCGCGAGGAGGTGCCGCCGTCGCCCTCGCTCCCGGTGTTGCCGAACGCCCGGTCGCCCTCGTCCACGATCACGACCACCTGGCCGATGGCCTTGATGACCGTGAGGATCTTCTCGAGGTTGCCCTCGGTGGCGCCGACCCACTTCGACCGGAAGTTCTTCAGCTTGATCGTCGTCAGGCCGCATTCCTTCGCGAAGGCCTCGGCCACGAACGTCTTGCCCGTTCCCATCGGCCCGGTGAAGAGGATGCCCATCGGGACGCGGCTGGCGCGGCCGTCGCGGATGTTCCCCGCGATCACGAGGAGGTCCTTCTTCACCTCCTCCATGCCGCCGACGACGTCGAAGCCGTGCTCGGGCTCGACGAACTCGACGAGGCCGAAGCACTCGCGCTCGAGGATCTCGCGTTTGCGCCGCGCGATCAGGCGATCGACGTCCTGGCGCGCGCGGTCGGCCACCGCCAGCGTGCCCGGCGCGCCCGCCGACGCTTCCGGCGCGATCAGCCGCCGGATGTCCTCCTGCGACATGCCGGCCGTCATCGCGGCCAGCGTCTTCGCCCGCGCCGCGACGTCCGGGCCCGGCCCGAGAATGCCGGCGATGAACGCCTCGCGCTGGGCGGCCTCCGCCTCCGACGCCGGCGGGGGGGTGAGGATCGACGCGATCTGCACCGATTTCAGCCCGGCCGTCACCTCGGCGTAGCGGTCCGCCTCCTGCTCGGTGAGCCTCGGGTCGGCGATGCGCGCCACCGCCTTGCGCGCCGCCCGGTCGGGCATGGGCACGTCCACGACCGCCACCTTCGGGTTCGACACGATCTTCG
>CAZBIP010000332.1:2589-3917 GCA_964491885.1 uncultured Vicinamibacterales bacterium | reverse complement strand
CTGTCCGCGGCCGTCCTGTCTGTGCTGGCGGTGTCGGCGCAGGAGCCGGCTGCGACTGGAGGAAGCCCGCCCTGGGCGGCGGCCGTGGACGCCGTGTTCGCCGAGTGGGATCGCCGCGGTTCGCCCGGCTGCGCGGTGGCGGTCTCACGCGACGGAGCGGTCCGGTACGCGCGCGGCTACGGGATGGCGGACCTCGAGCATGACGTGCCCATCACGCCTGGTTCGGTGTTCTATGCCGGCTCCGTGTCGAAGCAGTTCACGGCCATGGCGGCGGCGCTCGCCATCAGGCAGGGCCGCCTCGGCCCGGACGACGACGTGCGCCGTTACGTGCCGGAATTGCCCGACTACGGGACGCCCATCACCATCCGGCACCTCGCGCACCACACGAGCGGTTTGCGTGACGTCAACGCCCTGATGGCGCTCGCCGGCCGTCGAGACGACGAGGCCTTCGACAACGAGGCCGTCCTGCGGATCGTGGCGCGGCAGAAGGCGCTCAACTTCCCGCCGGGCGAGGCGTACAGCTACTCGAACTCCGGGTATGCGCTGCTCGCCCTGGCTGTCGAGCGCGCGACCGGGACCGCGTTCCCGGCGTTTGCCGACGAGCACGTGTTCAGGCCCCTCGGTCTGACGGTGTCGCACTTCCACACCGACGTGTCGAGGATCGTCAGGCACCGGGCGTATGCGTACGACCGGAACGCCGATGGCACGTTCGCGATCAACTCGCCGCAGAACGAACGCGCCGGCGCCGGCGGCCTGTTCACCACCGTCCTCGAACTGGCGCGCTGGAACGAGAACTTCTACGACGGGCGAGTCGGAGGGGCCGGCGCCATCAGGATGATCGAGACACCGGGGCGCCTGAACGACGGCACGGTGCTGACCTACGCGTGGGGATTCATGGTTGCGGCGTATCGCGGCCTGCCCGTCGTCGAGCACAGCGGGTCGCTCGGCGGCTACCGCGCGCACGTGTTCCGCCTCGGGCCGGAACGCGCGTCCGTGTCGCTGCTCTGCAACGTGTCGAGTGTGGATACGAAGGCCGTGGTCCGGCGCGTGGCGGACGCCGCGTTCGGCGCGCGGTTCACGGAGCCCGTGCCTCCCGAAGCGAAGCCGGCGCCGCGGCCCCCGGCGCCGCGCCCGCCGCGGGAAGACCGCCCTGCGGACCTGGCGGCGTTCGCCGGCGAGTTCTACAGCGACGAACTCGGGAGCTCGTACCGCGTGTCGGTGGACGGCGGCCGTCTGACCCTGCGGCGCGGAACGGCGCGGGGCGTGTTCGCGCTCGAGCCCCGGCGGCACGACGAGTTCACCGCCGCCGGCAGCCTCATCCGGTTCAC
>CAZBIP010000332.1:0-2489 GCA_964491885.1 uncultured Vicinamibacterales bacterium | reverse complement strand
CCACGCCGACGGGAGCGCGGGCAGCAGGTGGATCTCCCCGCGCTGGCTCTGCAGCAGCATCTCCGCGATGCCGGCGGTGCCGCCGAAGTTGCCGTCGATCTGGAACGGGGGATGCGCGTCGAACAGGTTGGCGTACGTGCCGCCTCCCGTGTACTGCTCCTCGCCCGTCGCCGACACGTAGTGCAGGTGCGTCCGCAGCATGCGGTACGCGTGATCGCCGTCGAAGAGGCGGGCCCAGAGCCCGATCTTCCACGCCTTGCTCCAGCCGGTGCCGCCATCTCCCCGGAGTTCGAGCGATCGCCGCACGGCGGACGCGAGATCGGGCGTGTCGACGGGATTGATCTGGTCGTCGGGGAACAGCCCGATGAGGTGCGACACGTGGCGATGCTGCGGATCCTGGTCGTCCCAGTCCTCGTACCACTCCTGGAGATTGCCGCGGCGGCCGACCTTGTACGGCGGCATCCGGTCGAGCGCCGCCTTCACGCGCGCGCGGAAGTCGGCGTCGACCCCGAGCGAGGCCGAGGCTTCGATGACGTTCAGGAACAGGCCGCGCACGAGGGCGAGGTCGCTGGTCGTCATGACCGACACCGAGCCCACGTAGCCGCCCGGGGTCTTGTAGAGGTTTTCGGGAGAGGTGGCGGGCGCCGAGACCAGGCGGCCGTCCGGCCCTTCGACCAGCCAGTCCAGGGCGAATTGCGCGGCGCCCTTCATCAGCGGATAGCCGGAGTCGCGCAGCCAGGCCCGGTCTCCGCCGAACAGGTAGTGCTCCCAGGGATGGAGGCTCAGCCAGACCCCTCCCATCGGCCAGTTCGCCCACACCGGGTCGCCCTGACCGAAGTCGCCTACCGCGTTGCTCATCGCCCAGATGTCGGTGTTGTGGTGGGCGGCCCAGCCTCCGGCCCCGTAGAAGTGGCGCGCCGTCACCGCGCCCGTCTGCGCGACGTCCCCGAGGAACCGGAGCAGCGGCTGGTGGCACTCGGCCAGATTCGTCGTCTCCGCCGGCCAGTAGTTCATCTGGGTGTTGATGTTGATCGTGTAGTTGCTGCTCCACGGCGGCCGCATGTGCGGGTTCCAGATGCCCTGCAGGTTGAGCGCGGGCGAACCCGGCCGGGAGCCGCTGATGAGCAGGTAGCGCCCGAACTGGAAGTAGAGCGCCTCGAGGCCGGGGTCGGGTGCGCCGGCCGCGTAGCGGCGCAGGCGGACGTCGGTCGGGGCGCCGTCTTCGGGCCCGCGCCCGAGATCCAGCGCCACGCGGTCGAAGAGCGCGCGGACGTCCCGCTCGTGCTCGTCCCGCAGGCTGGCGAACGACCGGCCCTTCAGCGCGTCCAGCCTGGCGGCCGTCGCTGGTCCGGGGTCGGGCCCGCGCGAGGGCTCCCGGTCGAACCCGGCAAAACTCGTGTCCAGCGCGATGGCCACGAGGGCCTGCCGTGCGCCGCTGATCGAGATCGACGACGGACCGCGCTCGACCCGGCCATCGGTGGCGATCACCCGCGCCCTCGCCGCGAACCGCATCCCCTTCGGGTCGGGCCCCTCGTCGTAGACGATCGGGTCCTTGACGTCACGGCGGTAGTTCGGCTCGGCGCGCACCGGCGCCCGGCCCGCCATCACGAGGTCCCCGTTCGCCGCCACCGCCGTCGCATGCCGCAACTGGCTCTCGAAGCGAAGAGAGAACGCGAGCGCGCCAGGCGTCGAGGCCTCCAGCCGGAGGATCAGGACGCGTGCGGGATGCGACACGAAGGCCTCGCGCTCGAAGGCCGTGCTCCCGGCGGTGAACGTGGTCCTGGCCGTTGCGGAGGCGAGGTCGAGTTCGCGCCGGTAGCTGCCCGCCGCCTCGGACTCGAGCCCCGGCGTGTCGATGTAGAGGTCCCCCAGCGGCGCGTACGACTCCGAGAATCGTCCCTGCAGCTTCCGCGTCAGTTCGGCCGCGGTCTTGTAGTCGCCCTTGAACAGGGCTTCGCGAACCTTGGGCAGGGCCGAGACGGCCTCGGGGTTCATGGCGGGGTCGATCGGCCCCCCGGTCCAGAGCGTCGAGTCGTTCAGGAGGTGCCGGTCCGACGCAAGCCCCCCGAAGATCATCACTCCCGTCCGGCCGTCCCCGAGCGGGAGCGCCTCCTCGAAGGCCGCGGCCGGCTTGTCGTACCAAAGCAGGTTGGAGGGAGCCGGCAGCGGAGGACCCGCGGGAGGGCCGGCGGCGGAGGCGGCTGACGCCGCCACGACCAGGCCGAGGACCACCGCGTTCCGCGTGGACAAACCGGCGCGCACCGACACTCGTGACATGACAAAGTCTCCGCGCGGACGTTACCGCGGGGAGACCCTGGCGTCAAACGGTCTGCCGGAGAAGCCGGGGCGCCCCGGGCGGGGCGCCCCCAGGGGATTGCGACGGCGCTAAGCCGAGGCGCCGGTGGTCTTCGCGGCTTTCTTCGTCGCCGCGGCTTTCTTGCGGGCCTCCGAGGTCTGAGCGCCGAACTTCTTCGTGAAGCGCTCGACCC
>CAZBIP010000331.1:2601-3930 GCA_964491885.1 uncultured Vicinamibacterales bacterium | reverse complement strand
TCCGGGCCGCCGACGGGGCACCCGGTCACCGCCATCTCGCCGGCCACCACCCTGACGGCGAAGTCCTGGCAGCCGGCCAGGCCGCATCCGCCGCAATTGGCGCCGGGCAACTGCGACAGGACGTCGCCGATCCGCGGGTCCTCCTCGACGCGCAGCTTCCGATCGGCGAACGCCAGACCGCCCGCGAACAGGACACCCAGCCCGCCCATCGTGACGAGAGCCGGGATCAACGTCGGTTCCATTCAAGGCCTCCCGCGAGGAACGCCCGCGTTCCATCCGGCGCTGCGCGTCACGCGCCCGCCGGCGTCCACGACCATGACATCGAGCTCGGGATGGCGCGCCGCGATCGCCATCGCGCGCTCCGGGCCCGCGACGAACAGCGCCGTCGCCCACGCGTCGGCGTCCGCGCAGCTCGGAGCCATCACCGATACGCTCTGCGCGCCCAGCGCCGGAAGGCCGGTCGCCGGCGTCAGCAGGTGGTGATAGCGGCGGCCGCCCTCGACGAAGTAGTTCTCGTAATCGCCCGACGTCGCGATGGCCCGTCCTTCGGACAGGGGGACGCGTTCCAGCAGCGCGCCCGGGTCGCGGGGATGCTGGACGCCAACCGTCCACCCGTCCCCGATCGCGCCGACCTCGCCGCCCGCGTTCACCAGCGCCCGCGCGACGCCGCGCGATTCGAGCACGGCCACGGCGCGATCCACCGCGTAGCCCTTGGCCACGGCTCCGAACGCGTAGTCGGTGAGCGGACCCTCCGCGCTCCTGCGGCGACGCGAATCTGCCACCTGCTGCATCTCCGCGTCGGCGGGACGCCTGGGGCCGGACTCGAACCCCCACAGATCGACCCAGTCGCGAATCCGCAGGTCCAGGGCCCCTTCCGTCTCGGCAGCCAGTCGCCGGCCCGTCTCGAGCACGGCCTCGACCTCGGACCGCTCCTCGGGAGTCACCGGCCCGCCACCAGACTTCGAAGGCGAGAACACCCGCTCGACCCGCGCCATCTCGTCGAACGCCGCCTGCACCGCCTGCTCGGCGATCCGGCCGCCCGAGGCCGGCACCTTGATCTCGACGAGCGTCCCCATCAACAGCCTGGTGCGAACCTGCAAGGCGTCCGCCGCAGCTTCGCCGGACGGCCGCACGGCTCGCCCGAGGCCGAAGCCGGCCATGGCCAGCACGGCGACGATCAGCAACGTCCTGCCCGCGGGCGCCGGCACTCTCACGACCTCAGGCCTCCAGCGTCACAATGAGTCCGGCGGGCGCGCACACAATCCGCTCGCCCGCGAGGCCGACCCGGCCCTGCCCGACGCAGTGCTGATGCCGGCACGAGGCTTCGGC
>CAZBIP010000331.1:0-2501 GCA_964491885.1 uncultured Vicinamibacterales bacterium | reverse complement strand
GGATCCAGCACGCGCCCGCCGTGAAGAACGGCCAGGTCGGCCGTCCCACCGCCGGCCAGCGGCTGCCACTCGCCCCGGCCGAGGTCCAGGCCGAGCGCGGCCGCCAGGGTCTCGACGTCCGCCTCCCCTCCGGCCGGCACGCGCGCGGCCAGGCTCCAGCGGGACGCGCCCGTCCCGCGCCCGAACGGAGCCAGGCCGGCCAGCATGCCCGCCCCGAACGCGGCGCCGCCCATCAGCGTCCGATTCAGGAATTCACGTCGCGTCGTCATCGCTTGCTCCTTCGACGTCTCAAATCATCCCGGCGAAACCCATGAAGGCCAGTGCCAGCGTGCCTGCCACCAAGAGCGTGATGCCGGCGCCCTGCAGCGGGCGCGGCACGTCGGCAAGCTCCAACTCCTCCCGGATGCCCGCCATCAGGCACAGCGCCAGCGTGAAGCCCACGCCGGCGCCGAGGCCGAAGACCACGCTCTGCATGAAACCGTAGCCGCGCAGCTGGATGAACAGCGCCAGGCCGAGGATCGCGCAGTTGGTCGTGATGAGCGGGAGGAAGATGCCGAGCGCCCGGTACAGCGGCGGGCTCGACTTCTTGATCACCATCTCGACGAATTGGACCAGCGAGGCTACGACAAGGATGAAGGCCACCGTCTGCAGGTAATCGAGCTGCAGCGGCCCGAGCACGTAGGCCTGCAGCACCCAGGTCACCATGGCCGTCATCACGAGCACGAACGTCGTGGCCATGCCCATCGACACCGCGCTGGACAGCCGCCCCGACACGCCGATGAAGGGGCAGATCCCGAGGAAGTAGCTCAGGACGAAGTTGTTCACGACGGCGGCGCCGATGAAGATCAACAGGAGGTCCATCACGCACCCCCTTGCGCCGGCGCTTCGGGCGCCACGCCCGACACGCTGATGCGTCTCGTCACGCGCGACTCCTCGACCAGCGCCCGGCGCTGGCGGACCTCGACGCCGCGGTTGATGAGGTTGACGCCACCCAGGATCAGCCCGAGCGTCAGGAAGCCGCCGGCGGGCAGGATCATCACGACCCAGGGCTCCCAGCCCGGCAGCACGGTCGCCCCGAAGAGCGTGCCGCTGCCCAGGATCTCCCTCAGGGCGCCGAGGAAGGTGAGGCCGAAGGTGAAGCCGAGCCCCATCCCGACGGCGTCCAGCACCGAGCGCCACGGACCGTTCTTCGACGCGAACGCCTCCGCGCGGCCCAGGATGATGCAGTTCACCACGATGAGCGGGATGAACGCGCCGAGCGAGTTGCTCAACTCGGGGAACCGCGCCTTCATCGTCAGGTCGACCACGGTCACGAACGTCGCGATGATCACGATGTACGCGGCGATGCGAACCTGGCCGGGAATCCACCGGCGCACCAAGCTGATCATCAGGTTCGAGCAGACCAGCACGAAAATCACCGCCACGCCCATGGCCACGCCGTTCAGCGCCGTCACGGTCACGGCCAGCGTCGGGCACATGCCCAGCAACTGGCGCAGGACGGGATTCTGATCCCAGAGGCCCTTGACGACCTCCTGTCCCATGCTCACCCGGGCCTTCATCGCCGCGCCTCCCCTTGCGCCGGTGTGGCGGAAGCCCCCGGCGCACCGTCTGCCGACGGGCCGCCAATCCGGGCGCGCAGACGCGACACGCCTTCGTTGACGATCTTCACGACGGCTTTCGAGCTGATCGTGGCCCCGGTGATGGCCTGGACCTCGTTGGGGGCGCCGGGCGGGCTCTTGACGACGGTCAGGGCGCCGTCCGTGAGGCTGGGTGCCGTGCCGGCGCGGCCGAAGAACTGGTCGGGGAAGCCGCCCTCGCGGATTTTCGTGCCGAGGCCCGGCGTTTCAGCGTCCTTCAGGACCTTGATGCCGAGCGTGCGGCTGAAGTCCGGCGCGACGCCGACCATCAGCCGGATCTTGTCGGAGAAGCCCGTGCCCTCGCCGATGACGGCCCATCCCAGGACCTGGCCCTGCGCGTCGAGCACCTGGAAGGCCTCGACGTCGCCGGCCCCTGTGCCCGGTGCGCCTGCCACTTCGGCAAGGAGTTTCGACGAGGCGCCTCCCGGAACGACTTCCATGACCCCGGCCAACTTGACCCGGGTCTCGTTGGCCTCGATGAGCGGCTGCGCCCACCCGCTGACCAGCGAAAGCGACGCCCCGGCCATCAGGCCCACGACGGCCAGCGTGGCCACCATGTGCAGCATGAGCTTCATCGCGCGGCTCCAAAGACGCGGGGGCGCGTCCAGCGGTTGATGAGGGGCACGGTGGCGTTCATGATCAGGATGGAATACATGACACCTTCGGGCAGGCCGCCGAACAGCCGGATCAGCACGGTCAGGAACCCCGCGCCAACCCCGAAGATGAGCATGCCCCGCCCCGTGATGGGCGTCGTCACGAGGTCGGTGGCCATGAAGAGCGCACCGAACAGAAAGCCCCCGGAGAGCAGGTGGAAGAGCGGGTGCGGGTACTGGGCCGGGTTGAAGACCCAGAGCCCGCCGCCGA
>CAZBIP010000330.1:0-3936 GCA_964491885.1 uncultured Vicinamibacterales bacterium | reverse complement strand
CTCCTCGTGATCTCCCCATCTTGTCGGATTCGCGGGCGGCGTGGCAAACGAGGCGCCAAACCCGCCCGCAGCTTCGGGCGCCCCGTACCTGCAGGGCGCGACCTGATCCGTCACACCCCCCTCGTATTCTGGAGTCAGGCAGCCGGGCGGGCGCGGCCGCCTGACCGCGCGCGGCGACCCATCGCGCGCGCCGGCCCCCCGCGCACCAACGACGCCCGGCAGGAGGACTCAGTGAGCTGTGCCATCCGCATCGACCGCCACCTCATCCGGCCCACGGGGGGCAGCGTCCGCTACGCCCTCGTGTCCATCGTCGCCCCGGAAGCCCCGCCGAAGAAGGACCGCCAGCCGCTCCACGTGGCCCTCGTTCTCGACCGCTCGGGCTCGATGGGCGGCCCGAAGATCGTCCTGGCCCGCGAGGCGGTGCGCCAGGCCCTGCAGGTCCTCAAGCCCGCCGACCGCTTCTCGCTGGTCGCCTACGACGACCAGATTGACGTGGTCGTCGAGTCGGTGCAGGCGACGTCCGAGGCCCGCCATCACGCGCTGGCGGCGCTGGCCCGCATCGACTCGCGCGGTTCGACCGACCTCCATGGCGGCTGGGCAGCGGGATGCGGCCAGCTGGCTTCGCACCTGACGACCGCGGACGTCGGACGGTGCCTCCTGCTGACGGACGGCCTGGCCAACGTCGGCATCACCGACCCGGCCGACCTGCTGAACCTGGCGGGCAAGGCGCGGAGGGAGCGGCATCTCGCCACCAGCACGTTCGGCGTCGGCGCCGATTTCGACGAGCTTCTGCTCCGGGGCATGGCCGACGCGTCGGGCGGCCGCTTCTACTTCATCGAGCAGCCGGGGCAGATCCCGGACCTGCTCACGAGCGAGCTGGGCGAGCTGCTCGAAGTGATCGCGCGCGATGCCGTCCTGACGCTGCAGATGCCGGAGGGGGTCGGGGCGGCGCCGCTCAACGCCCTCGAGACGGCGGAGGTGACCGGCGGCGTCCAGGTCCGCCTGGGCGACCTGGTTTCGGGCCAGCAGCTGGACGTGGTGATGGCCCTCAAGTTCCCGTCCGGCCACACGGGCGATACGATCGCCGTCCAGTTCGCCCTCTCGGACCGCGACAACACCGTGTCGGCGGCCCCGCAGGCCCTCGGCTGGAGCTTCGGCGCCGCCCGCGCCCTCCTGGGCCAGCCCCGCGACGTCATCGTCGATCGCGCGGTGGCCCGGCTCTACGCCGCGCGCGCGCGAGGCGAGGCGCTCGAGCTGAATCGTCACGGCAAGTTCCGCGAGGCCCGGGCCCGCCTCGAGAAGACCGCGCAGCGCATCCTCGTCTACGCGGGCGACGATGGGGAACTGAAGAAGGTGGCGGAGGACCTGCGCGCCGACGCGGCCGCGTACGGGCTCGAGATGGATCAGATGACGCGGAAGCAGCGCCACTTCGAGTCCTACAGCATCCAGAAGGACCGGATGCCGGACGGGAAGGCGAGGAGGTGAGGGGGTAATCTGTATTGACAACCAGCATATTTACCGTCAATATGCTGGCGATGTTTACACGGCAGCACAGCCTTCCCGACCACAGCTTCTTCCTGTTCGGCCCGCGCGGCACCGGGAAGACGACCTGGCTCAAGCAGGTCCTGCCGGACGCGCTCTGGTTCGACTTGCTCCGCACCCAGGTCGTGCTCGGCCGGCAGCCGGAGTCGTTCCGCCAGCAGGTGGAAGCGCTCCCGCGCGGCCGCTGGATCGTCATCGACGAGGTCCAGCGGATGCCGGCGTTGCTGAACGAGGTGCAGGCGCTCATCAGCGACCACGGGCGCGCCTATCGCTTCGCCCTGAGCGGATCGAGCGCCAGGAAGCTGAAACGACTGGACGTGAACCTCCTCGCGGGCCGGGCCATCAACCGCCAGTTCTTCCCGCTGACGGCCGCCGAGCTGGACTTCGACGTCGACATCGAACGCGTGCTCCGCTTCGGCCTGCTGCCGCAGGTTCACTCGGAGCCGGAGCATGCGGTCGACATCCTGGACGCCTACGTGGCCAACTACGTCCGCGAGGAGATCCTGCAGGAGGCGCTCGTCCGCAACCTCGATTCCTTCGCGCGGTTTCTGGAGGTGGCGGCCCTCGTGAACGGCCAGGTCGTCAACGTGGCGGGCACGGCCCGGGATGCCGCCGTCGCGAGGCCGACGGTCCAGGGGTACTTCGCCACGCTGCAGGACACCCTCATCGGGGCCTGGCTGCCCGCATGGCGCAGGCGTGCGAAAGTCAAGGAAGTGGCGAGCCCGAAGTTCTACCTGTTCGACGCGGGAGTCGCCCGGGCGCTGGCCGGACGGCTGCGGGAGCCGGTCGACGGACTCGAGCGGGGGTTCCTCTTCGAGACCTGGGTGCTGCACGAGTTGCGTGCGGCCATGGCGTCCCTGAACGCAGGGGGCCAACTCCACTACTGGCGGACGCCGTCGGGCACCGAGGTGGATTTCGTCTGGACCCGTGGCGGCCGGACGGTCGGCATCGAGGTCAAATCGGGCTCGACATGGCGGCCCGAGTACTCAACGGCGCTGAAGGGGCTCGTGGCGCAGGGCGTCGTGCAACACGCCCACGGCGTCTACGCGGGGAGTTCGGAGCGGAAGGACGGACGGGTCCGCGTGTGGCCCGTTCTGGCCTTTCTCCGTGCGCTTGCCAAGGGATCGATCTTCGCCTGACGGCCAATCAGCCCTGCCGCCGCTCCTCCCAGTAGCGGCGCAGGCGCTCGGAGATCGCCTTCCGCCGGGCGGCGCTGAGCCTTCTCTTCTTCGGTGCCTTCACGGGCTTCGTTGGCGCGATGGCCTTCGTCGGTTTCGTCGCGGCTGACACCGGCGTCGGCCTCGTCGGCTTCATCGCCTTCGCCATCCCGGCCGGGACCGCTTTCTTCTTCTTCTCCAGGTCCTTCGTGCCAGCTCGCGCGCGCCTCGGCCTTGCCGGCGCGGGAGCCTGCGATGGAGGGGCCGGCAGCGCGGGAGCCGGCGCCGCGAATTCGACGCCGAAGACCGACCCCACCTCGCTGTCGTCGAGGACCTTGCCGGCCGCCGGGGCCTTGCGGGATAGCGGCAGACCGGCGGCCGCGGCGGCGACGAGTTCCTTCTCGTCCACCTTGCGGAGGCGGAACAACAGCTCCGGCTGGTGATCGAGCCTCGCGCCGACGCCGTAGAGCACGGCGGCGACGTGCTTGCACATGCAGGCGCCGTCGGGACACGAGCAGCCGAACTGAATCTCATTCGGCGTCGGGAACAACCCCGTGCCCTGCTGGCAGAGGTGAGCCATGACGCCCTTCGAGAACCGTCCCTGCAGCAGTTCGACGAGCGAGTCGATGCCGCCGGCGCAGCGCGCGCGGATGTCCCGCCACTGCCGCGCGGGCACGGGCGCCACCGTGACGGCCACGTTGTAGATGCTGGAGCCGCCGACGAGCGCGTCCACGCGCCCGGCCTGGACCTGCAGGTCGATCACCGACCCGTTGCGGACGTAGGTGCGGCCGCGGGGGATTCGATTGGCGAAGTCCGAATAACTCTCCAGGTTGTCGCACCACGCGGTGCCCCAGAACGTCGTCGCGATCTTTCGGCCGACAATCGCGACGGGGGCGACCTTGTGTCCGGACTTCTTCAGGCTGAGCACCTCTCGTGCCGCCTGCGCCCTTCGGACTGCCACGGGCACGTACGGCGCGAAGCCGCCCCAGCCTCCGTAGCCTTCGTAGTCGTTGAAACGGCCGACCCGTGCCCGGGCGCGCCGACGTCGTGCCATCATCCCTCGCTGAGCGCGGCCCGGTGGTCGAGGGCCACCAGCCGCAGCAGTTCTTCGTTCTTCATCTCGGTCAGCAGCAGGTCCGCACCGCCCTCGAGAATGTCCCTGGCCAGTCCCCGCTTGGACGAGATGAGCGCGTCGATCCGCTCTTCGACCGTGCCCCGGCACACGAACTTGTGCACC
>CAZBIP010000329.1:1403-3944 GCA_964491885.1 uncultured Vicinamibacterales bacterium | reverse complement strand
TGGACGTGCTCACGATGACGGCCACGCCCATCCCGCGGACGCTGAACATGTCCCTCGTGGGCATCCGCGACCTGTCGATCATCGAGACGCCGCCGAAGGACCGCCTCGCGATCCAGACGAACGTCGTGAAGTTCGACCAGGGCGTGATCACGCGGGCGGTGCGGCAGGAAATGGCGCGCGGCGGCCAGGTGTACTTCGTGCACAACCGCGTGGAGTCGATCTTCTCGATCGGGGGCCTCCTGGCGCGCCTCGTCCCCGAGGCGAAGATCGTCGTCGGCCACGGGCAGATGGGGGAGCGCGACCTCGAGAAGGCGATGATCGACTTCGTCGCCGGGAAGTTCGACGTGCTGCTGGCGACGACGATCGTGGAGAACGGCCTCGACATCCCCAACGTGAACACGATCATCATCAACCGGGCGCACCGGCACGGGCTGGCCCAGCTCTACCAGCTCCGCGGCCGCGTGGGCCGGTCGGACCGCCCGGCGTACGCCTACCTGCTCATCCCGCCCGAGACGTCGCTGTCGGCCGTCGCGAAGAAACGCCTGGCCGCCATCCGCGAGTTCAGCGACCTCGGCAGCGGCTTCCGGGTCGCGGCGCTCGACCTCGAGATCCGCGGCGCGGGCAACCTGCTCGGCGGCGAGCAGAGCGGGCACATCGCCGCGGTGGGCTTCGAGATGTACATGAAGCTCCTCGAACAGGCGGTGCGCGAGCTGAAGGGCGAGGAGGCCGAGGAAGAAGGGCACGCGACCGTCAACCTCGGGATCGACATCCGCATCGACGACGACTACGTGCCCGACATGGCGCAGCGGCTCGTGCTCTACCGGAAGGTGGCGGCGGCGAGGGACGAGCGCGAGATCGAGGAAGTGCTAGCCGAGGTGGCGGACCGGTACGGGCCGCTGCGGGACTCGGTGCTGAACCTGGCGGCGTACGGGCAGATCAGGGTGATGGCGGACCGGCTCGGCGTCGAGTCGATCGACCGGCAGGGCAGCGCCGTCGTGCTGAGGTTCCGCGACGGGGCGCAGCGGTCGAGCCGCGTGCCGGACCCCGCCCGCGTGCTGGCGGTGCTCCGGCGGCGCCCGGACGTGCAGTTGGTGGCGCCCTCGTCTTTGCGCCTCAACTGGGGTCAGACGTCGAGATCTGAACCCGAGGGTGGCCAGCGGCCGCAGATTTCGAGGTCTGACCCCAGGCGCCGGGAAAAGGGGCCTGGCCCCTTTTCCAGGAGGTCGTCGACCGTCTCCTGGTGGACCGCGCGCGCGACGACGGGTTCGGTGAGCCCTGGGTTCTCGAAGGACGAGATCCTCAAGCCGGGGAAAGAGGATCCCCGGGCCGAGGGAGGACTGTTCCAGAGCCTTGGCGGCCTTCTGGAGGATCTGCTGCGCTAGCGGGGTCAGACCCCGCTGACGGCCGGAGAGGGGCGGCCGGCGTCCAAACTCAGGTAGAATAAAGGTTTGGGTTCGGCAGGAAGACCCCTATGCGCAAGTCCATCATCGCCTTGCTCTTCGCCGCTCTCGCCGCGGCTCCGTCGGCGGCCCAGACGCCCCCCGCCAGCCCTCCGGCCGGCCCGGGCGGACCGCCCCAGAAGGTCGAGCTGCTGGAGCAGATCCTCGTCAAGGTCAACGGGGACATTTTCACCAAGACCGACCTCGAGGCGCGGCAGATCGTCGCCCTGCGCCAGCGCGCCGGCCAGTCGTCGGACGAGGAACTCCGGAAGGCCATCGCCGAAATCACGCCGGGCCTCCTCGTGGACGCCGTGGACGAGATGCTCCTGCTGCAGCGCGGGAAGGAACTGGGCTACAAGGTGACCGAGGAGCAGTTCAAGCGGGTCATCGACAACATCCGCAAGGAGAACAAGCTCGACACGGACGAGGCGTTCACGGAGGCCCTGAAGCAGGAGGGCCTCACCATCGAGCAGCTCCGCAAGAACCTCGAGAAGCAGATGGTGATCAACCAGGTGCAGCAGGTCGAGGTCCTGGGGAAGATCGGCATCTCCGAGGCCGAGGCGCAGGCGTACTACGCCGAGCACACGAACGAGTTCACGACGGCCGCCACCCTCACGCTGCGCGAGCTGCTCGTGACGGTGAAAACGGACGGCACCTCGATCAACGTCGCCGCAGACGAGGAAGCCAAGGCGAAGGCGGAGCAGGCGCTGGCACGCGCACGCGCCGGCGAGCCGTTCGCCACGCTCGTGGCCGAGTACTCGGAAGCGCCCACGAAGGCCACGGGCGGCCTGGTCGGCCCGCTCTCGCCCGAGGAGCTCAACCCCACGATCCGCAAGCTCGTCGCGCCGCTCAAGCCGGGCGAGTTCACGGAGGTCTTCCGCGCCACGAACGGCTACGCGCTGCTCCAGGTCGAAACCATGACGACGCCCGAGGTGAAGGGCTACGAGGACGCGCGCGACGAGATTGCCCAGAAGGTGTACGAGGGCAAGCGCATGGTCGAGATCGAGAAGTACATGCGCAAGCTGCGCGGCGAGGCCATCATCGAGTGGAAGAACGCCGACATGGAGAAGCTCTGGACGGCCAGGACGGCCCCGGAACCCGC
>CAZBIP010000329.1:0-1303 GCA_964491885.1 uncultured Vicinamibacterales bacterium | reverse complement strand
TGTTGGGCCTCGCCCCCATGGCGGGCCTCACCGACAGCGCGTTCCGGCGGCTCGTGAAGCGCCACGGGTCGTGCGGCCTGGTGATGTCCGAGATGGTGTCGTCGGAGGCGCTGGTGCGGGGCATCGGCCGGTCGCTGGTGTACCTCGCCTTCACCGAAGAGGAGCGGCCCGTTTCGATCCAGATCTTCGGCGGCGATCCCGCGCACATGGCCGAAGCCGCCCGGATCGTGGAAGCGCGCGGCGCCGACGCCGTCGACGTGAACATGGGCTGTCCCGTGCCGAAGATCGCGAAGCACAGCGCGGGCTGCAGCCTCATGCGCGAGCCGGCGCACGCGGCGGCCATCGTCGCGGCGATGGCGGGCGCGGTGAAGATTCCCGTCACCGTGAAGATGCGCGCCGGCTGGAACGCCCGCCAGGTGAACGCGCCGGAGCTCGCGAAGCGCGTGGCGGACGCGGGCGCCTCCGCCGTGACCGTGCACGGGCGCACGGCCGAGCAGGCGTACCGGGGCCATGCCGACTGGGACCTCGTCGCGCGCGTTGCCCGCGCGGTGACGATTCCCGTGCTCGGCAGCGGGGACCTGGTGGACGCGGAGCAGATCGTCGATCGGCTGCGGACGACCCCCGTCGCGGGCGTGCTGGCGGGCCGGGGGATCCTCCACAACCCGTGGCTGCTCGCGCAGGCCGGGGACCTGCTGGAGGGCCGGCCGGCGCGGCCCGTCACCGCGGAGGATCGCCGGCGCTTCCTGTTGGATTACATTGATCTGCTGGTGGCCGAGGCGCCCGGGATGTACCGGCCCGAGGCTCACGACCGATGGGTCGTGAACAAGCTCCGGGCGCTCTGCGGCTACTACACGAGAGGCTTCGAGGGCGGCGCGCACCTGCGGGTTGCGGTGAACCAGGCGCCGTCGGTCGCCGCCCTGCGCGCCCTCATCGAGGAGTTCTTCGGCGAGGCCGGGCGGCAGCCCGTCCGACCAGCGCCGAGCGCCTAGTCCCTAGCGCCTGTATTGACCATGCCCATCTACGAATACCGCTGCCGCTCCTGCCGCAAGAAGTCGACCGTGATCGTCATGGTGCGCGCCCGCGAGGCCGAGGTGCGCTGCCAGCACTGCGGCAGCGCGGACCTGGAGAAGCAGTGGTCGCGGTTCGCGTCGCCCAGGTCGGAAGAGGCGCGGATGGAGGCCCTTGCCGACCCGTCCGCCCTGGCCGGCCTCGACGAGAACGACCCGAAGAGCGTCGCCAGGTTGATGAAGAAGATGGGGCAGGAGATGGGCGAGGACGTCGGCGACATCGAGCAGGCCATGGA
>CAZBIP010000328.1:0-3946 GCA_964491885.1 uncultured Vicinamibacterales bacterium | reverse complement strand
GGCGATCGTCGTCACGGGCCAGCCCGTCACGGCGCGCCCCTCGAACGGCGAGTCGTCCATGGCGTCGTGGAGGTCCGCCTGCGCCACGACGCGCTCCAGGCCGGTGTCCCAGATCGCCAGGTCGGCGTCGCTGCCGGGCGCGATCGTGCCCTTGCGCGGGTAGAGCCCGTAAACCCGTGCCGGGTTTGTCGCCATCAGCGCCACGAATTGCGCGAGCGTGATCCGCCCGCTGCGGACGCCGGCCGAATACACCAGCGGCATCCGCAGTTCGAGGCCAGGCATGCCGTTGGGGATCCTCGTGAAGGGCGCGCCATCACCGTGCGCCCTCTTCCCGAGGGGATCGCGCAGGCGGTACGGCGCGTGGTCCGACGCCACCAGATCCAGCTGGCCATCGGCCAGCGCACTCCACAACGCGTCCTGATCGCCTCGGCTACGCAGGGGCGGGCTGCAGATGAACCGCGCCATGTCGAACCCGGGCTGATCCATGTCGGCTGCCGTCAGCACGAGGTACTGCGGGCAGGTTTCGGCCCGCACACGGGCCCCGCGCGCGCGGGCGGCCGCGATGGCTGCGAGCGCCTCGCGGCACGAGACGTGGACGATGAACACGTCGGCGCCGGCGAGTTCGGCCAGGGCGATGGCACGGTTCGTCGCCTCGCCTTCCGCCGCCGGCGGCCGCGACGCCGGGTGGTGTCGCGGCTCGGTCAGCCCCTGCGCCAGCAGGCGCCCGGTGGACCACGCCACGGCATCGCTGTTCTCGGCATGCACCATCACGATGGCGCCTGCCCGCCGCGCCGCGTCGAAGACGTCGAGCATCTGCCGGTCGGTGACCTTCAGCGCGTCGTAGGTCATGTAGACCTTCAGCGACGGACAACCGCCGGCCACGAGGTCCGGCAGCTCCTCCTCCATGACGACAGGCGTCGGATCCGACACGATCAGGTGGAACCCGTAGTCGACAAACGCCCGCGATCGGGCGCGTTCGTGGTACGCCGAGACGACGGCGCGTAGCGACTGGCCCCGGTGCTGGGCGGCGAAGGGGATGATCGTGGTGGTGCCGCCGCAGGCCGCCGACACGCCGGCCGTGAAGAAGTCGTCGGCGGTCATCAGTCCGCTCGACGACTGCTGATCGACGTGACAGTGCGCGTCGACGCCGCCCGGCAAGACCAGGCGTCCCGTGGCGTCGATCTCGCGAGCGCCCGGCCCCAGGCGGCGGCCGCAGGCCGTGATGACTCCGCCGGCGATGCCGACATCGGCGCCCTCGATGCCGGTCTCGGTGGCGACCGTCCCTCCGCGCACCACCAGGTCGAACATCTCAGCGCCCCCCGAGGCGGCGTTCGAGGCGCCCGACCAACGCATCGATCTCGGCGGCGTCGGCCGGCCGGACGCGCGGCCCGGGCGCCCGCGTGGCTGCGCAAAGGAGGGCACCTCGGCGCCGCAGGATCTCCTTGCGCACAGCCAGGCCGTATCCGGGCTGCTGCTCGTAGACGACCAGCGGCAGGTACGTGTCGAACAGGTCCTCGGCGCCGTCACGGTCGCCGGCCACGAACCGCTCGTACACCTGGACCAGCATGTCCGGGAACGCGAACCCCGTCATCGCGCCGTCCGCGCCGCGGGCCAGGAATTGCGGGAAGTAGAGGCCGCCATTGCCCGCCACCACGCTGACGCGACGCAGCCGATCGCGCTCGCTGCCGGCGCGGATGCGCGTCAGCTTGTCGAGCCCGGGGCAGTCTTCGAGCTTGAGCATCACCATCGTGGCGAACGCCGGCACCATCCGCAGGAAGAGCGACGACGACAGGAACACATTGGTCGTCGGGGGGTAGTCCTGGTAGATGACCGGAACGTCCGGGCCGAGCACGTCGACGACGCCCCGGAAGTAGTCGAAGATCTGGTCGTCGGTCCGGAGGCCTGTGGGCGGTGCCACCAGCACCCCCGCCGCGCCCGCGCCCATGACCCGCCGCGTCAGTTCGGCCATGGGCGCCAGGCCGCCGGCGCTCACGCCCACCACCACCGGCACGCGGCCGTCCACGCGGTGGAGGACGCGTACGGCGAATGACGAGGCTTCGTCCAGCGTGAGTTTCTGCGCCTCGCCCATCATGCCGAGCAGCGTCAGGCCGTGCACGCCGCACTGCAGGTAGAAATCCGTCAGGCGGTCCGCGCTCTCCCAGTCGATCTCCCCGTTGTCGGTGAACGGTGTCGCGGAAATCGGAAACACACCGCGGGCGTGCTCATCGAGACGCGGCATACGACAGGCCCTCCGTCACTGGCCGAGCGCGCGTCGGAGCGCGGCATTCTGGGGATGGTCGAGGAACGTTTCGAACTCGAGGAAGTACCCCTCGGGGTCATAGGCGACGAAGCCCCGCGTAGGATGGCGGGTGGCGTTGCTCACCGGGCCGCGCATCCTCACGCCCTTCGAGACCAGATACTCGTACCACTGGTCGATCCGTTCGGTCACGAACGACACCGTGACCGCTTTCGCCTCCGACGCCCGATGCAGTCCCTGCGACTCGTCCACCAGGCCGATGAAGGAGGTCGGCGACACCTGGTAGATCTTGGCAAACCCCTGATCCACGCAGAGCGCGAGGCCGATGATGTCTTCGTAGAAGCGCTGTGCGGCTGGCACGTCCCGGTAGTACAGGAACACGATGTTCGCCTGCACCGTGAGGGCAGACGGGCGGCCTTGCGGCGGGGGCTGGCTCTCGGCTGAAGCGGTCATGACGAGTCCTCCGACGATGATGGCGGACAGCACACGGCGCATGGTGGTCTCCTCGCGCGATCGGGGCAGAGCGTATCACGCGGCGGCCGACCAGTGGCTGGGGCGTGCGTCCGGCGATCACGGGCTGGACTCCCCGCCCGGACGGCCTCGTGCCGCCGGGCCAGGTGAGGGGCGCCCCCGGTGGTCGCGGCGCGGGACGCTTGACCGCCGGTCCGGGACCGGCGTAACGTCAGTCCCATGCGCTACCACGGACGTCGCTGCCCGCTCACCCTGTGTCTCGTCGCCGTTGCCGGCATCGCCGCTGCCGCAGGAGGCCGCCCCGGGCCAGTGTCGCCGGCCGCCACCGCCGTCGCGGAACCGCAAATGCAGGCGCCTGCAAGGCCCGCCGCGATCGGCCGGTGGGACCTCACCGTCCAGGGCCCGAAGAGATCCTATCCTTCGTGGCTCGAAGTGACGCTCTCGGGCGCGCGGACGCTCGTCGGCCGCTTCGTGGGCGATGGCGGCAGCGCACGCCCGATCTCGCGCGTGGACGTCAAGGAGGGATCGATTCACTTCGCCATCCCGCCGCAATGGGAGAAGGAGACCAACGACCTCGTCTTCGACGCGGCGGTGACGGGCGACACGCTGGAGGGGACGCTCGTGACACCGGCCGGCGAGCGCCACCGCGTCGTCGGCCGCCGGGCCCCGTCGCTGCGCCGCGCCAGCCCGCCCTCGTGGGGGCAGACCGTGCCGCTCTTCAACGGGACGGACCTCGCGGGCTGGACCACCTTCGGCGGCAAGAGCCAGTGGTCGGCCGAGAACGGCGTCCTGAAGAACGCCGGGAGCGGCGCGAACCTCGTGACCACGGCGAAGTACGACGACTTCCAGCTGCACCTCGAGGTGAACTGCCCGAAGGGCAGCAACAGCGGCATCTACCTGCGCGGCCGCTACGAGGTGCAGGTGGAGGACGCGATCGACCCCGAGCCGAAGTCAACCGGCCTTGGCGGCGTCTATGGCTTCCTGGTGCCGAACGAGAACGCGAGCGCGGGGGCCGGCAACTGGCAGACGTTCGACATCACGCTCGTCGGCCGCCGGGTGACCGTCGTGCTGAACGGCAAGACGATCATCGGCGACCAGACGATTCCCGGCATCACCGGCGGCGCGCTGGACAGCGACGAGGGCGCGCCGGGGCCGATCTACTTGCAGGGCGACCACGGCGCCGTGTCGTACCGCAACCTGCGGATCACGCCCGCGGTG
>CAZBIP010000327.1:0-3947 GCA_964491885.1 uncultured Vicinamibacterales bacterium | reverse complement strand
GCCGGCGCGCGGCGCCCACCATATACTTCTCGTCATGATGGAACACATCCGGCAGGTGCTGGCCGACCTCGAGCGGGACGCGGGTGCCGACGCCGCGGCGGCGTTTACCCGGCTGGCCGTCGAGTATCTGGCCGACACGCGAACCGGGGACGGGCGGGTATCGACGGCCTCGAGTCCCTCGGAGCTGGCGGCGCGGTTCGCGGAACCGCTGCCGGCGGAGGGCCGGCCGCTCGATGACGTGCTCGCGCGGCTGAGGAGCGACGTCCTGCCCGACTGCAACCGCCTCACGCACCCGCGATCGATGGGGCACCAGGTGTCCGCGCCGCTGCCCGTGGCCGTCTGGACCGAGGCGCTGACCGCGGCCCTCAACCAGTCCGCGGCGGTCTGGGAGATGTCGCCCACCGGCACCATGCTCGAAACCCAGGTCGTGCGGTGGATGTGCGACCTGGCGGGCTTCGGCCCCGAGGCCGGCGGCACGTTCACGTCCGGCGGCACCGAGGCCACCTTCGCGGGCCTGCTCGCGGCTCGCCAGGCGGCCAGCCCCGAAGCCTGGCGCCGGGGTGTCGGGGCAGACCCGCCGGTGGTGGTCTCGGGTGAACACGCGCACTACGGCGTCGCGCGGGCGGTCGGTGAGCTCGGCATGGGAACCGACAACGCCGTCGTCGTGCCGTCGCGCGACTTTCGCATGGACGTGCCGGCGCTGACGGAGACCCTGGATGCCCTGCGTGCCGGCGGGCGCCAGGTGATGGCGGTGGTGGCCACGGCAGGCACGACGCCCACCGGATCCTTCGACGACATCGACGCGATCGGGCGCATCTGCGACGAGCGCGGGCTGTGGCTGCACGTCGACGGCGCGCACGGCGCGTCGGCCCTGCTGTCGCCCCGGCATCGGGCCCGGCTGGCCGGGATCCACCGGGCCCGCTCGATTGCCTGGGACCCGCACAAGATGATGCTCATGCCGCTCGCGGCGAGCGTCGTGCTGGTGAAAGACGAACGCGACCTCGGGGCGGCGTTCTCGCAGCAGGCGCCCTACCTGTTCCACGGCAAGGCCGGGGAGCGGAACTGGGACCAGGGGCTCCGCAGTTTCACGTGTTCGCGGCGCGTCGACGCGCTGAAGGTGTGGGTGGCCATCCAGCGCCACGGCGCCTCGGGCCTGGGCGCGCTCTACGAGCATCTGTGCGGCACCGCGCGCGCGCTGCACGACGCCATCCTCGCGCGCCCTTCGTTCCAGGCGCTGCACGCGCCCGAGTCGAACATCCTGTGCTTCCGGTACGTGGGCGACCGCTCCCTCGCGGAGGATCGCCTCGATGCCCTGAACCTGGAGGCGCGGACGGTCTACAACCGCGAGGGCGAGGGCTGGATCACGAGCACCGTGCTGGGCGGGCGGCGAGTCCTGCGAGCCACGATGATGAACCCCCGCACGACCGCGATCGATCTCGATCGGGTACTCGACGGGCTCGAGGCCGTTGCCGCCAGGCTGCTCAGGTCGCCGTGATGGCCGACGCCCGACACGCCGACTTCGCGGCCCCCGGCTTCCGACGAGGAAGACGGACGCGCCAGCGACGGCAAGAAGGACCCGGGCCCCGCGTGCGGCGCGAAGCCTCAGGCAGGCGGGCGCCCTCGGTCCCCCGGGTCGGCCCAGACACGGGGGATCGCGTCCAGCCTGACGATGTCGGCCCCGTTGCGCGCGCAGAACAGCGGGCCGTCGCCGACGAGGACGATCACCCGGCCGTCGCCGCTCCGCGCGATCGCGGTGCGCGTCGCCGCGGGCCTCCGCTGTAACGCTCGGCATACTGGTCCAGGAGCCGCCTGATCATCTTCTGGTACTGCGTGTCGTGACGGCGGGCCTGGGCCTTGAAGAACTCGACGCTCCGGCGGCTGAGGGCAATCGTGACTTTCACGGCTTCGTCGCGAAAGGCCAGTTCCTCGGGGGGAGGGAGGAAGTCCGCGATCACGCGTACGGGTCCCATGGGCTCATTCGTGTACTTGATTGGCTTGCTCATAGACGGTCTTGCCCTTTCGCCAGTAGCCGGCTCCGAAGATGCGAATGACTCCCCGCCGGTGCGTGAAACGCACCGTCATGATGCCGCCGCCGACCTGCCCGAAGCAGTAGTGCCGCCGCTCGGCGCTGCTGTGCCCGGCGTCTTCGGCGATCACGCGCCGGGGGTCCGAAAAGGCGAATTGCGCTTCGGCGAAGCTCACGCCGTGCTTCCGCTGGTTCTCCCGATCCTTGGTGGAGTCCCATTCGAAGCGCGTCATGCTGTCGATCCTAGCACGCGAGCGGTGCGCGAGGCCATATATATGTATGGCTCTTCTGGCTTACACGTCGCGGTCTGCGGCACCGGCTGTGCGCACTGCTCGCGCGCCGGCTGCCGCGGGCCGACGCTGGGAACGTCGCCAGGGACCAGAGTGCAGGCCGGCATGGATAACGTGACGTTCTTGACCGCTGGATCGCCTCCTGCTGAAGCCCGGGCGCGACGTCAGCCAATCCGTAGTTGCATTCGGAACGGCGTGAACCCGGTCAGGTATACCGACAGGCCATCCCACTTGGGCAGCGCGCCTCTCAGTTGCGTCCACGTGTGTTCCACACGCCCTGGTCCAAAGGTGATCGTCTGTCCGCCGAACGTGTAGCGGCCGGCGTCCGCGCGCAGCAGGAAGGCGTCAGGAATCCCCGGGACCGGTTCGACTCCGTCGAGCTGTCCGCCCCGGCGGAAGGCCAGCTCCAACGCGACGGGCACCTCGTCCGTGCCATCGACGCTGAGCGACAGCGTGAATCCGCCGCCGGCTTCTTCGACGACGGCAACGGTGTCGAGCACCTGCACGTTGCTCCGCCCGCGGATGGCGCGGCTGTCCGCGGCCAGCGTGCCGTTGGGCGTGAGCGTCGGCCGGACTCCTCCGGCGATCTGATCGGCGGTGAACGGCTGGAAGTACGGGCCGTCGAGCGTCTGGCGCAGTGAGTACCGGCCGCCGGACACGTCGAGCCGCGCGCCGGTGAATTGGCCCTTGCCGAAGAACGCGCTCGCCAGGCGCACGGCTTCGAGGGCGGCCGAACCCTTGCGGAGCGAGAACCACGACGCGTTGTCGGCGGCGATGGTGGCGCTGAGCGCCCCGCGGCGGATGCGGGCCAGGCTGGAGTGCGGGAAGACCCGCGCGTAGTCGGCAGGTACCGGCGCGTCGGGCGGCAACGCCTGGCTGAACGCGGGTTCTTCCAGGAAGGCGGGCAGGTCGCTCAAGAGTGCCGGCCGTTCCTCGCGTTCGAGCCGTCGCGCGACGGCAGCGAAGCGGCCATCGCCATCCAGGCGGGCCATGGTTCGATAGGCGTAGTAGTAACGGGCGAGCGTGCCGCGTTGGTAGCGATCCTGCCGCCGCGACGCTTCGGTGACGACCTCGCCGTCCGGGTGGACGTAGTACAGCGTCATGTCGAGGTTGCGCCGGACGGGCTCCCGCAGCGCAGGGCGATCGAGGATCCGCGCCACCGTCAACAGGGCGCGATCCACGATGGGCGAGTACACCGTGGTGCTGCGTTCGGTGTACTGACCATCCGGATCGATGTCGATGGTTTCGGCCAGCCAGGCGTCGATGCGCGAGACGTAGCGGGGATCGGGCGCCAGGGCGTGCGCGCGCGCCAGCGCGGCACACACGACCCATCGATGGTTCGGCGTGTGGACGCCCCCGGTCGTCAGGGCCTCCGCGGCCCGTGCGATGAACCGCCGGAGATCCGCGACGACCGGGGCCAGCGGAGGCCAGCCGCTGCGTTCGAGGATCGCGCAGGCCGGACAGAGTCCTTCCAGCACGAAGGCCGTGTCGGGCGGAGAGTGGAAGTTGGTCGAATACAGGTCAATCGTGCCATCGTCGTGCTGGACCTTCAGCAGGAAACGCGCCGCCTGCTGGAGCCGCCCGAGCAGATCCGCATCGTGGTAGCCGCGTGAACCCTCGGCGGCGATGGC
>CAZBIP010000326.1:0-3958 GCA_964491885.1 uncultured Vicinamibacterales bacterium | reverse complement strand
GCGGCTGCACGGTGAGCGTGGCCGTCCGCAGCTTCGCCGCCGTTTCGGCGAAGGCCGCCACCTCCTCGCGCGTGGCGTTCGGGCGGACGATGGAGTGGTCGAAGAGCCTGGCGAACGTGGCGACTTTCATGGAGCAGCCCTCCCTGCCGGCCCCATCGTAGCGGAACTCCTCGCCGTCGTGCCTCCAGGTGGAGGCCGGACCTTCAGGTCCGGCGTGCGCCTTCGTGCGTGGCTCCGGGCTTCCTTGGCCTGAGCGACGTCGAAGGCCGCCCCGGCGCTCGTTCGGCCCGCCACACGATCCACCCGTCCATCGTCGGGAGCGGGAGGAGCGTCCACAGCGCGACGGCGGCGTTCGTGACGCCGAACGTCAGCGCCCAGCGGGAGCCGAACGCGCGCGCGGCGGCGAGGGCCGCCACTCCCACCACGAGGTTCGCGGTGGGCCCGCCGAGGGACCGCATCCTGCGCCGTCCGGGCGGCGCCGACGCGCCTGGTTCCCGGTACACGTTCACGTCGCGCGTGGAGGTGAGGACGTTCGTCTCCATCGGCGAGCCGGCCAGGCGCCCGGCCGCGATGTGGCCCAGCGTGTGGACGAGGTTCGCGGCGATCAGGAGGAGCCCGTACCCGGAACCCGGGGCAGTCTCGAACAGGCCGCCTCCCGCCGCGCCCAACGGCTCGACGGGTTCGCCTCACTCCTGTCTCCAGCCATCGCCAACCCCGGCCTTCGCCTAGGCAGCAGTTGCAGAGGCAGCACCGGTCAGGCCGGGCGCAGCACACCAAACCGGCATCTGCCATCTTGCGCCAGCGGGCCGATGACGCGGGCTGGCCGAGGTTGGCGCTTGCCCGCAACTCTCGGCTCTCCTAGCCTGCCCGAAGCGACGGTGCCGAAGAGGTCTGCAGACGGAGGTTTTCAGGGGTGCCGATAGAGGGAGGGGGGTCGGTATGCGGCGCTTGACGTTCGGATTGTCGATTCTGGTGCTATTGACATCGGTCGCGTGCGGGAAAGAGTCCCCCTCGGGGCCAAGCGGCGGGAGTGCCTCCGGCACGCAGCCCACATACACGGGCAGCACCCAACCCACATACACGGTCGGCTCTTTTCTGTCGTCGGTGACTGCCGCCGGCGCCACCGGGCAGCAGCGAACGGGGTCGGCGCCTGCCTCCACCGGCGGCCCGTCAGCTAGCGTCAAGGCTCTGGGAGAGGCAGCCAGCGGCGGGGTCAACACGATTCTGGTGCAGTCCAGCCAGCCGGCCATGACGGCATACGTGTACGTCGCCGGCGGAGCCGGTTCGGTCGGCGGCTACTACGAACTCCGCCTGTCCTCGGCGCAGACCACGTTCATGGTTCAAGTGCATTTCGCTGGCTCGGTCCCGACCTCCGTGTTCGACGTCGTCGTCGGAGTCGCCGCGACGACAGGGGCGGTGGGCCCCTACGTTGGAGTGCAGCAGCGCCTGTCCTCGCCGGGGCCATCCCACGGCGTCAGCGCCCAGAGCCTTGCTGGCGACTGGATCACGGAAGCTTCGCGCGGCTACAAAATTCGTATCACCGCCACGAGCAGTAGCCACTTCACGGCGGCCTACACGAACGTCGCCGACTCTTCTCGCTTCGAAGGAGATGTCCTGTCGGACCGCATCTTGGTGACCCAGTACCATGGTAGCTCGGTGTACGGTTCGTACGTGTTCACATCGGTGAGCAGTTCACTCCTTCAGGGGACCTTGACCGACTACGCCGGCGGGCCGTATGCAGTCGTCTGGACCAAAACGCAGGCGGCGTCCCTGACCGCCTACGACCTGGCCGGGAGCTGGATCACCGACGCATCCCGTGGGTACCAGATTCGCGTCACCGCGACCAGCGCCACGCGGTTTACAGCGGTCTACACCAACGTGAATGACTCTTCCACGTTCGTGGGCGAACTCTCGTCGGGCCGGATCGTCGTTACGCAGTACCACGGAAGCTCGGTCTACGGAACGTATACGTTCACTTCGGTGTCGGCTACCAGACTCCAGGGAACCCTCACCGACTACGCCGGCGGGCCGTATTCAGTGACTTGGACCAAGATTTAGAACCTGGGTGACGCTCCCCACGCGGTGTCTCGTTGCGGACGAAGGCACGGCGACCACGGCCGCGGTCAGGTGAATCGAGATGCGGCATCTCCGGTCTGCGACGACGGGCTCTCGTGTATCGCCAGCCAGGCCAAGCCGCCGCGTGTTTCGGAGACCGCCTCATGCGCTCGGGGCGCCTTGAACTACGCTCACCAGTCGCGCCCTCGCCATCTCGACCGCCGCGTTCCACGCCCGCACCTTCGTGCGGTAGCCCGATCCGAACCAGCACGAGTCGAGGTGGCGGTCGGCCGAGGCGGCACCCGGGGGGTGCTGCCGGGCGGCGGCGCCTCTCGTCCGCGCCCGGTTCGCTGCCGCCCTCGGCCCCACGGGCGATGCATGGCAGTGGTCCACCAACTCGGCCACCGCGTTGTACGCCGCCCACAGCGTGCCCGAGACGCCAGGCTTGTCGTTGCCCCTGCCGTGCTCGAACAGGTAGCGCGCCCAGTGGCGCGACGCGTCCACCCGCTCCCACGCCCGCTCATCGTCCTGGTCGGCCGGATCCGGGAACACCTTCTTCAGGAACCGCTCCAGGTCCGCGCCGTCGAGTCGAATGGCGGCCAACTCGTCGAACTCGCGGGCGAGGCGGTCGAAGCGCCGCGTGACGAGGCCCATCGCCTCGCGCACGTTCTGCAGGCCCACCTCGACGCCGCGGTCGTGCCGCGCGGTGAACGTGAACCCCGTCGCGAGCGCCTGGGTGAGCGTGTTGTGGCAGACGACGCGGATGGGCGTGAACTTGACCTGGATGGCGCTCCGGCCGTCGTGGCTGTTGCTGAGGAGGAGGTACTTGCCCACCGCGTCCACGTTGGCGACGCCGATGTCGCCTTCGAGCTTGGCGAGGATCCAGACGCGCTCGCCGTGTCCGAGGGCGCCGGCCGTGTGGTAGATGGCGGCGCCCTCGCCGACGATGGCGTCGAAGAAGCGGAAGGCGTCGCGGTTCTGGAGCACCTCGTACTGCTCGCCGACGATGCCGAGGGCGGGGGAGTCTGGGGCGCCGATCGTGTCGGCGCGCATGACCGCGTACTTTTGCGGCAGAAGGTGCATGCGTGTCGGGGCGGCGACGAAGAGGGGGACCTTCGTGACCGCCCAGTCGAGGTGCGCGGCCCTGATGGCCTGCTCGGCGGTGGCCGGCTTGTCGAGGCGCTGGCCGAGGCCGTGCCAGGGCTCGCCGCCCACGTAGAACATGGCGGCCTGGCCGTCCTTGATGAGGAGTTCGTGGGCCATGGGAGACCTCCTGCGGGCGGGCGGGGGCGTGCCCGCCGGAGAGAGTGTGGCGGGCGGGTGTGACAGGGCAGGTCGTTCGTGTTCCCTTCGCGCTCGCTCCCCTTGCGCGCGGGGGTGATGCCCATGAAGACCGGCTGTGGCGCGTGGTTCGCCGTCTATCTCGTCCTGGCGGCCGGGCTGGCGGCGTTCTTAAACCAGCGCTTTCCCGGCGCGGGCGCGCTCGGGTCGGACACGCCGCGCCTCGAGCTCGTCGTCGGCGCGGGGCTCGTCGACGCGCTGTTCGTCCTCAGCATGCTCGCCAGCGCGTGGGCGCCGCTGCGAGACCAGGGGCAGCTCGACCAGGCGTGGGAGGGGGAGCTTCCTGCCGACGGCGCGCACGGCGTCTTCTACGGCCCCATCCGGCGCGACCTTTACGGCGCGCTGAGCCGTCAGGCTGGATGGAGCTCCGGGTCTTCAGGCGGGATGGAGCCCCGGATCTCTAGACCCGGGGTGAGGCGCAGCCTCTGGGGTCAGACCCGCAGATCTGCGGATCCGACCCCAGGTGCGTGCTATCGTGTGCGCCGTGAATCGCCCGGCCTGTAGCATCGTGCTGAGCATCCTCTGGGCGGCGGTCGCGGCCGGCGCCCTCGCCGCCGGAGCG
>CAZBIP010000325.1:0-3965 GCA_964491885.1 uncultured Vicinamibacterales bacterium | reverse complement strand
CCCGACCAGATTCCCGTGCACTGGAACGCGGCCGGGGAAGTGGACCGGTACGGAGGCAAGGTCGAAGGACTGCTGGGCATTCCGCTGATGTCCTTCGGCATCTACCTGCTGATGCGCTTCGCTCCGCGCATCGATCCGGGGCGCGCCAACTACGCCCGCTTCGCCGGTTCGTACACCGCCATCCGGGTCGGGCTCCAGGTGCTCTTCGCCCTCATTTTCGGCCTGGTGCTCGCCTGGGTTCTGCAGTGGCCCATCGACGTCTCGCGGGCGGTTCCGCTCGGCGTCGGGGCCCTCTTCATCCTCATCGGCCTCGTGCTCGGCAAGGTGCGGCCCAACTGGTTCGTCGGCATCCGCACGCCGTGGACGATTTCGAGCAAGCGGTCCTGGATACGGACGCACCGGCTCGGCGGATGGCTCTTCGTGGGGCTCGGCATCCTGTTCGCCGTCACCGGCGCGTTCAAACTGGGCCAGTTCGGCACGGGCGTCATGGCCGCCCTTCTGGCTGTCGTCGCGTTCCTGTTCGTCTACTCGTACCTCGTCTGGCGCACCGACCCGGACAAGCAGCCCCCGGCGGGGACCCAGCCCGCGGACGACGAGTAGCGACGCTCGCACGAGGAAGGGTCAGCACCCCACGGACGGTGGGGTCTGCCCCCTCGAACTGACCCCTCAAACAACCCCCCGCAAACAAGACGCGCCGAGGCCGCCGAAGTTGGGGCCTGGCCCCTATGCCAGAGCGCCGGAAAATTGACGGAGCAACGCTGGTTGGCCTGAGATATCCAACTTGTTGGATCAGGACCCTCCAAACCAGTGGATTCCGGCTCCAACTCTGGGAGCTGTCTGACGCAAGTGGTTATCTTGCATCTGGTTATGAAAAGCCGCGGGTTGGCACCTCTCGTGCTTAGGAGGAAATGGCTACCTGTGTGGATCGGTGTCGGCAATGAGGGTCCGCAGGTGCCCCGAACGCAGTCGGAGTCGGCAACAAGTGGAGGAGGAAAGCGTATGCGGTTTAGGAACCTCGCCCTGGTTGTCCTGATGCTCGCGCTGGCGGTGCCAGCCGTGGCCCAGGAACAGAGGGCGTCGATCGAAGGCGTCATCAAGGACGCGTCCGGCGCCGTCATGCCGGGTGTCACCATTGAGGCCAAGAACCTGGAAGTCGGCTCGGTCGTCTCGACCGTGACCGACGCCAACGGCACCTACCGCTTCCCGGCCTTGCCGGCAGGCACGTACGATGTCACGGCCTCGCTCCAGGGGTTCAATACCATCAAGTCGGCTGCGGTGCCGTTGGCGCTCGGCCAGATCAAGAAGGTCGACCTGGCGCTGTCGGTGGCGGGCCTTACGGAAAGCGTGCAGGTGACGGCCGAGTCTCCGCTCGTGGACGTCAAGCAGAGCGCGCGCGCCACGAGCATCCGCGGCGAGCAGATCGATCTGCTGCCGAAGGGCCGCGACTTCACGACGCTGGTCACCCAGGCTCCGGGCGCCAACAACGAGTCGAAACTCGGCGGTCTGTCGATTGACGGCGCGAGCGCCGGCGAGAACCGGTTCATCGTGGACGGCATCGAGGCGACCGACATCATCAGCGGCACGCAGGGCAAGCAGCTGCTGACCGACTTCATCGACGAGGTCCAGGTCAAGTCGTCGGGCTACACGGCCGAATTCGGCGGCGCCACGGGCGGCGTCATCAGCGCCGTCACCAAGAGCGGCACGAACAACTTCCGCGGCAGCGTCCGGGCGTACTTCGAGGGCGACGTGCTCACGGGGAGCCGGAACAAGTCGCTCCGACTGAAGCCGACGGACTCCAACGCCTACGAGTACTGGACGTACCCGGAGGATTCGTGGAGCCGCTATGATCCCGGCTTCTCGCTGGGCGGCCCGATCCTGAGGGACAAGGCGTGGTTCTTCGCCGCCTACCAGCCGCGCATCAGCAAGTGGACCCGCAGCGTGTCGCCGGCAACCGCCGGGACCGACACGGCCACGTCGGTGTCGGACGTGACCGAGAAGTACCTCGGCCACAACCTCTCCGTCAACCAGACGGCGCAGCTCGGCAACAACTTCCGCACGCGCCTCGCCTACAACAACAGCTGGCTGAAGGACACCGGCAACCTGCCGGCCCTCGGCGGCACGGACGCGGCGGGCGCGGACTACGACATCAACTGGACCTACCCGAACTGGAGCGCCTCGGCGCAGGCCGACTGGGTGGCCACGCCGAACCTGTTCATCGGCATGCGCGGCGGGTATTACTTCTCGGACGCGTTCAGCGACGGGATCCCGACCGACATCCGGACCATCTTCTCGACGGGCAACAACATCGGCCTGGTCGGGCTCGATGGCACGGTCGTGCCTTCGTCCTTCGCGCGGCCGACGGGCTACCAGAACGTCACCACGAACTGGTCCACGACGCGAGATCAGCAGACCCGTCTGAACGCCCAGGTCGACGCGACGTTGTACGTGAACCTGCTGGGCCAGCACACCTGGAAGGCCGGCTTCCAGTACGACCGCCTCGGCAACAACGTGCTCGACGGCGAGCAGGCCAACCTGGTCCGCATCCGTTGGAACACGACGCTCAGCGGTATGCGCGGGAACTACGGCTATTACCAGGTCCGCAGCAACGGCGTGAACCCCAGGATGGGATTCGTCACCGAGGGTGACGTCCACCTGAACAACTTCGGCCTGTTCCTGCAGGATGCGTGGACGGTCAACAACAAGCTGACCATCAACCTCGGCATCCGCACCGAGCAGGAGAAGGTCCCGGCCTACACGACGGGCGAGGGCATCCCGGACTTCGGCGTCGAGTTCGGCTTCGCCGACAAGATCGCGCCGCGCGTCGGCTTCGCCTACGACGTGCTGGGCGACGGCAAGTGGAAGGCCTACGGGTCGTGGGGCGTCTTCTACGACATCTTCAAGCTGCAGCTGCCGCGCGGCTCGTTCGGCGGCGACAAGTGGCTCGAGTACTACTACACCCTCGACACGTACGCGTGGGACACCCTCGCGACGGCGTCCGGGTGCCCGCCGGCCTGCTCCGGCACGCTCATCCGCGGCCCGGTGGACTTCCGCCACCCGTCGTTCGGCTCGGACGCGATCGAGCCCGACCTCAAGCCGATGCGGAGCCAGGAGATGTCGTTCGGCGTCGAGCACCAGCTCTCGCCGACGATGGCCGTCAGCGCCCGCTACGTCCGCAAGTGGCTCGACCGCGCCATCGAGGACACGGGGTCGATGGACGCCGACGGCAACGAGATCTACATCATCGCCAACCCGGGCGAGGGTCTCACCAAGCTGGCCTGGCCTGACCCGGCAGTGAACCAGCCGACGGCCAAGCGCGACTACGACAGCGTGGAGGTGGCCTTCACGAAGAACCTGTCGAACAACTGGTACTTCCGCGGCAGCTACATGTGGAGCCGGCTCTACGGCAACTACGCCGGGCTGTCGCAGTCCGACGAAGACGGCCGCACCGACCCGAACGTCGGCCGCGCGTTCGACTACCCGATCATGAGCTTCGACGGCAACGCCAAGGCGCTGTTCGGGCCGCTTGCGACGGACCGTCCGCACCAGGTCAAGGGCCAGTTCATCTACCAGGCCCCCTGGGGCAGCTCGATCGGCGTCAACCAGTACATTTCCAGCGGGCTCCCGGTGACCCGCGAAGTGGCGACGTTCCCGCCGAACAACTTCCCCCTGATGTACCAGGGCCGGAAGAGCGACGGGCGCACGCCGATGTACTCGCGCACGGACCTCAGCATCCAGCACGCCCTCAAGTTCGCGGGCGGCCGGCAGCTGCAGTTCGAGCTCAACGTGGACAACCTCCTCGACCAGCGCACGGCGGTGTCCAAGTTCATCACGCTGAATCGCGGCGGCGAGGGCATCAGCTTCAGCGAGTCGGCGTTCTACGCGGGCCAGGTCAACATCCCGGCCCTCGTGGCGACGCTGACGCCGGACGCGCGGTTCCTGCAGGACAGCGGGTTCCAGGGCGGACG
>CAZBIP010000324.1:1564-3966 GCA_964491885.1 uncultured Vicinamibacterales bacterium | reverse complement strand
CGGGGCAGCGGAGGGCTTGCCTCCCACCCTGTCGCGCGCAGCTGTGGCCGTTCAGGACGCAGGACCGCTACGCGCCTCTGCAGGGTCACAGGCAAGGTTTCCCCGGCAGTTGCGAACCCGATCCGCGCCTGCGTTTCCAAACCTCCCACGTCTCTCCGCCGCTGCGTCTCTCCGTCCCTCCGTCCCAGCGTGCCTCCGTCCCCGCGCTCCCGACTCGTTGCGATTCCTGTTGACAATCCGCAAAGCGCCGAGTATGCACCATACCCGAGTGATGGACAATCCGGATGCTGCATCGCTGCAACAAGGACGCTTGCATCGCCTTCCGTAACGGCGCAACGGGGGTGCGGGAAGTTACTGTCTCCCCGCCCACGGCATTTGCACTGGTTTGGGACGTCTGCGCCTGCCTGCATTCTCCGCCCGGTAGTCTGCCCCGCCGCGCAAACCGTCTGCCGCGCCTGCCCGGCAGACTTGTCCGTTTCTATGGCCTTGCGCGCGCGCAGGCATTCCGGAGTCCCCCGCCGCGCAAACGCGCGCCGGAGCCGCTGCGTCCCCCGCTGGGGTGCCAGGCGGCCGCTTCCCGCATCGTGCGCAACAGAGTCTGCCGCCGGCGCGCTGTCCCGCGCGCCGGAAGCACGGCACGCAGTACCGCAGGGACACATCAGTAAGACATCCAACTCGACGGGGAGAACGGCATGATTGGCGTACACAGCAACGTGTTGCGCGGCGCGCAAAGCTGCCGCATGGAACGACCGACGGCGTCCGGCCGGGACCGGAAAACCCGGCAGGGGGGCAAGCCCGCACCCGGGCGCGCGCGAAGCGCGCCGGGCAGCCGGGCCTGCACGCTGCGCGCAAGGGTTGTCCTTGCCTGTGCGGCGCTGGCTCTCGGCCCGCTTGCGTGCGTCGGCGCCGCGTTCGACGACGCCAAGGCGCTCTTCGACGCGAAACGCTACGCGGAGGCCGCGCCAGCGTTCGAGGCAGTCGCCGCGGCGCCGGAGGATCCGCGCCGCGCCGAGGCCGCCGCTTTCGCCATCCGAAGCTGGTCCAACGCCGGCAGACAGGACATGGTGGCCAGCCGCTACGCCGGCTGCATGGCCGCCGCCCTGGCCACCTCCTTCGAGGGCGAGGTTGCCTACGAATACGCGCGCTCTGTCTACGTGAACGGCCGCGACGTGACGTCGGGGACGGCGCTTTTGCAGGGCGTGGCGGGTGCGTACCCGGGGAACGTCTTCGCGGCCTCGGGCGCCCTGCTGCAGCTCGCCACGATGCAGGCCAACGAGCACAAGGCCCCGCTTGCGGCGTGCATTGCGTGCGAGGACCTGATCCAGCGCTATCCCGCGTCGCCGTTCGTGGACGACGCGCTGCTCCTGGAAGCGCGCACCGGCACGCCCCTGGGCCGGCTGGACGTGATCGAGTCGTGCCGGTCGCGCCTGCAGACGATCCAGGCGCCGGTGTGGATGCAGCAGGCTGCGCAGTTCGAGGTGGGCGAGTTCCACAACAAGGCGCGCGGCGACAGGTACGCCGCGATGCGCGGGTACCGGGCCGTGTTCGAGACGTACCCGGCGAAATCCAACGCGGCCGCGCTGGCCCGCATCCGGCTCGCGGACCTGGTTCCGCGCGACAGCTTCCGCCTCGCGGGACGCATCTACGAGCAGGTGCTGGCCGAATACCCGGAACTGCCCAGGAAACAGCAGGACTGGTGCATCTGCCAGCGCGCGATCTGCCACTACCAGGAGGGCCTGGACGAACCGGCCGCAAACCTCTTCCGCGATCTGCTGGCGCGCCAGCCCGAGGCCAAGCTCCAGGCCTGCGCGAGGCTGCATCTCGACGGGTTCGCCAACCCGGATTCGACGTCGGCGCTGGTGATGCTGTATGACCGGGGCCTGCGCATGCGCGTGATGGACACGGGCGCCGACCAGATCTTCCGGGACTTCCAGCGCGTCATCGCCAAGGCGCGGGAACCGTACTTCGAGCGATACCTGTCGGAGGCTTCGACGAGCCGCGAGGATGCCGGGACCATGGCGTACCGGCTGTCGTTCGCGAACTTCTTCTGCGGGCGCAGCCGCGAGGCGTTCGCGCTGGCCGAGCGGATCCTTGCGGAGATCCGCCCGGCGGGTAATGCGCGCTGCGAGGCGCTGTTCATGAGGGCATTCCTCCTGGGGCGGGCGTCGCGCTGGACGGAGGCCATCGCGGCGTGGCGCGAGGCGACGGAAATGGACGCCCCGGCGGAATTCCTCGCGCGGTCGTACCTCGAGTACTCGCGTGCGCTGTACTTCGGCGGCGATCCGCTGGGTTCGGTGCTTGCCCTGGAGGAGTTGCAGGCGCGTTTCCCCGCGCGGATCGAGAGCGCCGAGGCGGCCGAGCTGGTGCAGCAGGGTCTGCTGCGCAACCCCGCGCTGCGGCCC
>CAZBIP010000324.1:0-1464 GCA_964491885.1 uncultured Vicinamibacterales bacterium | reverse complement strand
GAGGACCACGTGGTACAAGGCCAACACCGACGGGCTCACGATGCTCGGCCCCCGCTGGCACTTCAACTACGACATGCACCTCGAACTCTTCTCGGGAGAGGACGACATGGTGCTGCGCTATTCCGACGGCGGCCACTACATCCTCTACAGGGAGGACACGGACGTGTGGAAGGGGCGTCCGACGGTCGGCGCGCCGGTCACGCTTACCAAAACCGGGACCGAATACAGGCTGACGACCCCGGACGCCAACGTGTGGTACGCATTCGACCTGACCAGCGGGACGCTGACCACGATGCGCGCCCGCAACGGCAACACCCTTGCCCTGACGTGGAACGCCGACAGGGAACTGACGCGCATCGACTTCAGCCACGAGACCGACGACATCGACACGCGCTACGTCACGTTCCAGTACGACACGCTGGAGGTGATGGCCGAGTACGAGACGACTGAAACCTGCCGCCGGCTCGTCAGCGTGACGGACTGGAACGACACGATTCTCGTCCAGTACGCATACGACGACTGGGGGATGCTGGCGCAGGTGAAGAACCGGTTCGGCGACATCGTGGAGGAGTACAGGTACGACTGGCCGGAGGGCTTCCCCGATTCGCGGCTGATCGTGGAGCTGTGCGGGCCCGACGACAACGGGTCGACCCGCACCCTGCGCCAGTACGAGTACGGCACGCTGCGCATGCTGACGTGCATCCGCGACGGGGCGGGAACGCCGATCGTCAACGTGACGGCGACGGGCTACCAGGCAAGCGCCACCCTGGCCAACGGCCTGAAGTACGCCTACGACTTTGCGCCGACGCTGGAGACGACGCAGACGCTGGTGCTGAACCCCGACGACACGCTCCGCCGCAAGATCGCCCAGGACTTCGCCGTGGACGAGGAGAACTACAACATCTCGGTGCTGCCGACGGCGCTCTATGACGACAGCGGGAGCACCACGACCTACGAGTACCTGGACGAGACGACGTCGGGCCTGCCGGGCGACCGGACGCATGTGAAGACGCAGACCAACCCCGACAGCACGACGCGCGAATACGAGTACGACGCCAACTACAACGTGACGAAGGTGACGGACCCGCTGGACCGCGCCACGGAATACGGGTACGATTCGGAGGGCAACAAGGTCTGGATGCGCAACGCGCTGGGCGACGCCTGGTACTACACGTACGATGCGCACGGGCGGCTGACGCAGATCGAGGACCCGACGAGCGCCACCGTCCAGCACGCCTACGACACCTGCGGGCGGGTGACGACAACGACCGACACCGAGGGCCGCGCCACAACCTACCAGTACGACTCGTACGGGTTCCTGACGCGGGTCGACTCCCTCGGCACGTCGACCACGTACGAGTACGACTCGCACGACAGGCTGACCACCCGGACCGACACGCTGGGCAACCAGACCGTTTACGGCTACGACCTGCTGGGGCGCAAGACCAGCGTCACGGACCCGCT
>CAZBIP010000323.1:0-3985 GCA_964491885.1 uncultured Vicinamibacterales bacterium | reverse complement strand
TGGCTGGTGCCGGCACGTCGATCGACCGCGTCGTCTCGGCGACCGTGGCGCTCGCGGACGCCGCCGACTTCGGCGCGCTGAACGCCGCCTGGACGCGGTACTGGCCGTCCAGCCGCCCGACGCGCACGACCATCGTGGCGCGGCTTCCGCTGGCTGGCGCGCGGCTGCAGGTCTCGGCGGTCGCGGCCGCGGCGGGCACGACCCGCGACGTCGTGGTGCCCCAGGGCTGGCAGGCGGCGTCGCTGCCGTACAGCCCGGCCATCCGCGCGGGACACACGGTCTTCCTGTCCGGCATCGTTTCGCGCCGCGGCGCCGACAACGCGCTCGTGAAGGGCGACATCGAAACCCAGACCCGCGCCGTGTTCGAGAACGCCCGCGCCGTGCTCGGCGCGGCCGGCCTCGCGCTGTCGGACGTCGCGTCCGTGAAGGTGTTCCTCGTCAACACCGGCGACTTCGAGCGCGTGAACGCGGTCTACCGGACGTACTTCCCGTCGGGCCCGCCGGCGCGCGCCACCGTCGCGGCAGCCCTCACGTCGCCCGACTACCTGATCGAGATCACGATGACCGCCGCAACGGGCGGCGCGCGCACGACGCACATCACGCCGAACGCCGACGGGTCGCCGGGCCGGGCGAACCCCGTGCTCAGTTCGGCCGTCGGCGTCGGGCCGCGACTGTTCCTCTCGGGGATGCTCGGCGTCACGCCGGGGACCGCGACCGGCACTGCGGCGCAGGCCGCCGAGGCCCTCGGCCGCCTCGAGCGGACGATGGCGCAGTCGGGATACGGGTGGCCGCACGTGGTCGACTGCGTGGTGTACGTGACCGACGTCTCCGAGGTCGCGCCGGTCCTCGACGCGATCAGGACGAGGGCGGGCGGGCGCCTGCCGTCGGGCTCCGTCGTCGGCGCGGGGCTGATGAGCCCCGCCGCCACCGTGGAGATCATGTTGACCGCCGGCAGGTAGGGGGGCCGATGCCTGCCCCTCGGCACTCCGGCCGCTGGAACCGATGCTGATGGCCCCCGTGCGGGCACTCGTCGGTCTCGGCCTGCTCGCGGCGGGCATGCTCGCACTGACCGCGGTCGGGGTGGGAGGCGCCGCGTTCGTGGCGGCCGCAGCTGTCGCGTTCCTCCCGCTGCCGCTGTACGTCGGCGTGGCGTTGTGGCTCGATCGATTCGAGCCCGAGCCGCGAACCCTGCTCGCCGTCGCGTTCCTCTGGGGCGCGTCGGCCGCGGTCATCCTGGCCGGCCTGGCCAACGGGCTCATGGAGGACGTCATCGGCGGCCTCCTCACGTCGATCCTGACGGCTCCCGTCGTGGAAGAAGTGCTCAAGGCGACCGTGCTGGTGTGGATCTTCCGGAGGCACCGGGACGAGTTCGACGGGGCCGTGGACGGCGTGATCTACGCGGCGATGGCCGGCCTGGGGTTCGCGTTCGCGGAGAACGTCGATTACTACGGGCGGGCGTTCCGGCAGGACGGCGCCGGAGGGCTGGCGGTGATCTTCACGCTGCGCGGCGTGCTGGCGCCGTTCTCGCACCCGCTCTTCACGAGCCTGACCGGCCTCGGCCTCGGCGTCGCGCGCCAGTTGCGGTCGCGCCGGGCGGCGGTCGCCGCTCCGGCCGCGGGCCTCGCGGGCGCGATCGTGCTGCACGCCGTCTGGAACGCGGGGGCGACGGCCGGCATCTTCTTCTTCGGCGTGTACGCGCTCGTCATGCTGCCCGCGCTCGCGGCGCTCTTCGTCACGGTCGCGTTCGCCCTCAAGTTCGAGGGACGCGTCATCCAGGCCCACCTCGCACCTGAAGCCGCGACCGGTCTCATCGGCGGCGACGACTACGCGCAGGTGTGCTCGGTTCGCGGCCGGCTGCACGCGCTGACGACAGCGCTGCAGGAGGGCGGAGTCGCTGGCTGGCGCGCCCGCCGGGCCTACCACCGCGCCGCGAGCGAACTCGCCTTCCTCCGCCGGCGCGCGGTCGTCGACGGCGTGCCGCCGGACCCGGCGGCCGAGGCGGCCCACCTCAGGGATCTGCGGACCGGCGGGCGGCCCGAAGCCGAAGACGAGGCGATCGCCGTCGCCGTCGCGACGGTGGCGGCAGCCGGAAACGATCCGGCCGACGGGCCCGCCGCGTCGGACGACTGACCGGTCCGCGTCTCAGGGTCTGCGCAGGAGCACGACGCGGTTCGTGTTCGTGCCGAGGCGGTTGTTCGACACGCCCCAGACCGCGGCCGTCTTCGTGAAGGCCTGCGTGTTGATCAGCACGAACACCGGTTCGAGCCCGGCGTCCATCGCGGCGGGAATCACGGTCTCCTCCAGCCGCACCGTGCCCTTCCGCACCTCTCCGACTTCGAAGGCCGCGCACGCACCGCGCTTCAGCACCCTGCGCAGCTCGCGGAAGACGGGCGTCATCGCCTGCCGCCATTCGTCGACGCGGTGGGCGCTCGTGATGCGCACGCCGCGCGGGTCGATGCCGCAGAACCAGCACCGCAGCCAGTTGTCCAGCTTGTAGTTGACGACCGTCAGGAACGGCGGGGACGTGACCGCCAGGTCCACAGACCCGCCCGCGATCTCCGGCGTCTCGTGGGCCGGCCGCGTGATGATCCGCGCGCGCGCCGCCGCCCGGGCCAGTACGCGCCTGTCCTCCGCGGTGAGATCCTTCAGCAGCGACTGCGTCTTCTTCAGGACGACCGTTCTGAGGTCCCGCCGGGACGGCACCTGGCGCCGGGCCTCGTTGATCTTCCGCTGCGAGGCGATCGACGTCGCCTGGTTCGGCGGGAGCGTGTAGACGGAGAGGAATCCGGCCGAGTGGCCCGTCAGCCGGTTGACCGCCACCATCCGGATCCACCGGTCCACCGCGTCCAGTGTGCCGGACGCCTCGCGCTCGAGCAGGTACGCGCGCAGTGCGGCGATCTCGCGCAGCGTATCGGGATGAAAGAACACTTCCAGATCGCGGCGGGTCCGGCCTTTGGCCTCGAGGTCGATGGCGTCCAGGCGCCGCTCCACCTCGTCCGGCGACGGCGGCTCCAGCCTCGGCGCCAGCAGGATCGCGCTGAGCGGGTTGACGTCGCATGCGGCCGGCGTCCGGCCCGCGAGCGCCGCCTCGAGCGGCGTCGTGCCGCGGCCCGAGAAGGGATCGTAGACCGCCGCGCCGGGCTCCGTGAGGCGGTCGATGAAGAACCGCGGCAACTGCGGCTTGAAGCAGGCCCGGTAGGAGATTTCGTGCAGGCTGTGCGCCGCGCGCTGCTTGCTGGTCCAGAACTCGTTGACGAACGTCGGCACCGCCACGACGCGGCCGTCGGAGAGCGGTGCCGTCGTGATCGTCTCGACCGTGGCCTTGTGGTGCCAGCGGAACGCCGCCACGTGGCGCAGCAGTTCATCGGAGGTCATCGGGCTCAATGATACTTGGGGCAGAAGACAGAAGTCAGAATCCAGAATCCAGAATTCAGAATCCCGAGTTCCGAGTCCCGCCGCACGCGGGTGGCCGGGGCGCTTTCCATTTGCCCGCAGGCTAGTCACCGTCAGTTCTGCCGAGGACAAATGGAAACGTCCCGGCCAGGACCCGCCGCCGGGCGGGCGAGGCCCCTGCCCCTAGTAGAAGTCGTGCGACTCCACCTCGATGGGAACGCCGGCGATCCCCTCGACGCGTTCCGCCCGGACGGAGGTGACGTGCTCCTGGTTCTGCAGGATGCCCTCGACGAGCAGGAACGGCTCCTCGAGAATCGTCAGGCGCTCGCGGGCGAAGACGTCGGGCCGGACGATGACGTTGCTGATGCCGGTCTCGTCTTCCAGGGTGAGGAACACGAACCCCTTGGCCGTGCCGGGGCGCTGGCGCGTGATCACCGTGCCGGCCACGCGGATGCGCCGGCCCTGGCGCTCGAGCGGGAGGTCCGAGGCGCGCAGCACGCCGCGCAGCGACAGTTCGCGCCGCCGCAGGGCCATCGGATGAGGTCCGATCGTCAGGTGCGTCCCCTCGTAGTCCGCCACCAGGCGCTCGGTG
>CAZBIP010000322.1:1410-3986 GCA_964491885.1 uncultured Vicinamibacterales bacterium | reverse complement strand
GGCGCTAGGGGCTGGGCGCTAGGCGCTGGTGCGTCAGGGGTCCGGCACCGGACGCTCGGGACTGGCGCCTCGACGTTACGCACGACGGAATCACCGTCAGGCTGAGCAACCGTGGCCTGACGAGCGCCTAGCGCCAAGTCCCTAGCCCCATCTTCAAACAGCTCCCCTGCCGGCCGAACAGCTCTTTCGATCTGCCACAGCGCCTCGCGGCGGTGATGGCCGAAGGCGTTGAGCGCGCCGACTTCGGCCAGCGTCGCCAGTTCCTCGCGGTTGACGCCCGTGCGGGCGATGAAGTCCTCAATCGATCTGAATCTCACTCGAGGCTGGGGGTTAGGGGCTAGGGGCTGGGCGCTAGGCGCTCGTTCCCTCTCGCCTCCCGCCCACCGCCTACTGTCTCCGGTATTCAGACTAGCGCCTAGCGCCAAGTCCCTAGCGCCTTGAATCGTCTCCATCGCCATCCCCACCTGCCTCCGTAGTCCGTTCACGTACTTCAGCCCCAGGCGCACGGCGCCGTCCTCCTCCACGTCGCAGGCCCAGTTCGACCGTTGCACGTCGACGGGCGCGAACCGCACGCCGTGCCGCTGCGCGTCCTTCACCAGCGTGGCCGGGTGGTAGAACCCCATCGGCTGGTTGTTGAGCAGCGCGGCGTAGAACGCCGCCGGGTAGTGCGCCTTGAGGTACGCGCTCGCGTAGACGATGAGCGCGAAGCTCGCCGAGTGCGACTCGGGAAAGCCGTACAGCGCGAACGAGGTGATCGACCGGACCACCAGGTCGGCCGCCTCGCCCGTGATGCCGTTGCGCGCCATGCCGTCGCGCAGCTGCCCCTCGATGGCCCGCATGCGCTGCTCGGACCGCTTGAACCCCATGGCGCGGCGCAACTCCTCCGCCTGGCCCCCGGTGAAGCCGGCCGCCGTCATCGCCATGCGCAGCAGTTGCTCCTGGAAGAGCGGCACGCCGAGGGTGCGCTTCAGGATCGGCTCGAGCGACGGGTGCGGATACACGACCTCGGCGCGGCCGGCCCGCCGGTCGAGGTACGGGTGCACCATCTGGCCGGTGATCGGCCCGGGCCGGATGAGCGCGACTTCCACCACCAGGTCGTAGAAATGCGAGGGCCTGAGTCGCGGCAGCGTGGCCATCTGGGCGCGCGACTCCACCTGAAAGACGCCCACCGTGTCCGCGCGCTGCAGCATGTCGTACACCTGCGCATCGTCCGGCGGGATGTTCCACATCTCGATCGGCGCGGCGCCGGCCGCGCGCCGCGCGTTGATCGTCGTGAAGGCGTCCTGCAGCGCGGCCATCATGCCGAGGCCGAGCAGGTCGATCTTCACGATCCCCATGTCGGCGCAGTCTTCCTTGTCCCACTGCACCACCACGCGCCCCGGCATGCTCGCGTTCTCGAGAGGCACCACGTCGTCCAACCGCCCCTGGCAGAGCACCATGCCGCCCGAGTGCTGGCCGAGGTGGCGCGGCAAGTCCTGGATGCGCTCCCACAGGTCCACGAACAGCCCGACGCGCGGCTCGTCGGGGTCGAGGCCGGCCGCGCGAAGGTCACGCGCCATCGCGCTGCGGCTCCCTCCCCCGGCTCCGTGTGCGTCGCTTCCCTCCCCCTCGCCGCCGCTCCCCGGCCTGCCGCCGCTCCCGGCATCGCCGCTCGCATCGCGGCCGTCGAAATGGCCGTGGCCGTACCGGCCCAGCAGGGCCGAGAGGCGGTCGATCCGGGCCGGCTCCAGCCCCATCACTTTGCCGACTTCGCGCGACGCGCTGCGGCCGCGGTAGGTGATGACGTTGGCCGTCATGGCCGCGCCGTGCCGGCCGTACTTCTCGTACACGTGCTGGATGACGCGCTCGCGCCGATCGCCGCTCGGGAGATCGAGATCGATGTCCGGCCATTCGCCCCGTTCTTCCGAGAGGAACCGCTCGAAGAGCAGCTCCATGCCGACCGGATCCACCGCCGTGATGCCGAGGCTGTAGCACACGGCGCTGTTGGCCGCCGACCCGCGCCCCTGCGCGAGGATCCCCTGCTCGCGGCAGAAGTTCACGATGTCCCAGACGATGAGGAAGTAGCCGGCGAGGCCGAGTTTCTCGACGAGGTCGAGTTCGCGGGCGATCTGGGCGCGGGCGCGGTCGTGGAACGGGCGGTAGCGCTCGCGCGCGCCGACGAGCGTGATCGCGCGCAGGAACGAGCTGGCCGTCTCGCCGTCCGGCACCGGGTAATCCGGGAACCGGTAGCCGAGGTCCGCCATCGAGTACTGGATGCGATCCGCAAGGGCGAGCGTCTCCGCCAGCGCGCCGGGCTGGTCCGCGAAGAGCGCCGCCATCTCCGCCGGCGGTTTCAGGTAGCGCTCCGCGTTCGGCGCCAGCCGCCGCCCCGCCCGCTCGATCGTCGTCTTGTGGCGGATGCAGGTGAGGACGTCGAAGAGCGGCCGATCCGCCGGCTCCGCGAACCGCACGCCGTTCGACGCGACGAGCGGCACGTGAAAGGCCGCCGCGAGGTCGCGCAGCATGGCGTTGGCCGTCTCCTCGTCCCGCAGGAAATGGCGCTGCATCTCCACGCGCACGTTCTCGCGGCCGAACAC
>CAZBIP010000322.1:0-1310 GCA_964491885.1 uncultured Vicinamibacterales bacterium | reverse complement strand
CACCCGACGATGGCCTTGATCCCCGCCGCCTGTGCCGCCTTGTGGAAGCGCGGGGCGCCGTAGACGCCGTCGCGATCGACCAGCGCCAGCGCGGAATAGCCGAGCGCGGCCGCGCGCTCGACGAGCGCCTCGGGCAGCGACGCCCCTTCGAGGAAGCTGAAGGCGGAGGAGGTGTGCAAGTCGGCGAACATACGGACTTCGTGTGTCAGAAGTCAGAAGACAGGAGTCAGAATTCAGAATGCAGAAGCGGCATGCCGTAATGAGAAACGAGGTGCCGGCATCGTGCCGGCACACCAACCATTCTGACTCCTGACTCCTGACTCCTATCTCTAATCCCCAACGGCTTCCACGAACCACCGCCCCGTCTCGCGGTCTTCGAAGATGCGGTACACGCCGCCGTCGCTGAGGGTCACGTCCCATTCGTCGCGGTTCCAGCCCGAGCGCCGCGATGGCGATGACGACACGGGAACGCCCGGCGAGGCCCCTGCCGCAGCGCCCGTCACGGCGGCCGTCCTCCACCACTCGCCCGACGTGCGCCACGGCCCGGCCGATGCGCGCACCTGCCCGCCCGGCAAACCCTGCCGATCGGTGCGCACGCTGATCGGGCGGCTGCCGTCGATGAGCACGCGCGCAGGAATGGGCAGGCGGAAGCGGCGGAGGGCTACGCGCGGGATTCGGGATTCGGGATTCGGGATTCGTTTCCCGAATTCTGAATTCTGGATTCTGGATTCTGACTTCTGACTTCTGAATTCTGACTTCTGCCCCCGCCCTTCGTCCCGCGGCACCATGAACGGCGTCATGCCGAACGCCCCCGGCCGGTGCGAATCGACCCGCACGGGCGACCCGCACTTCCCTTCGCCCACGAGCGCCTGCAGGCGCGCGACGAGCGTCGAGATCAGCTCGGGCGCGGGCAGCGCGCGCGTCAGCAGCGACTCCTGGACGATGCGGCCTGGCGTGGGATCGATGGCGACGGTGACCGCGTCGATGCCTGCCGGGGCGGGGTGCGTTTCGAGATCCAGCAGCATCAGCGTCCGCAGCACTTTCGGATCGCGCATGGGCGCGGGCAGCTGCAGGCTGCGCAAGTGCAGGCTGCGCGTCACGAGGCGAAGGCGCAGGTGCAGGACCGCGGCGCCGCGATCGCGCGACTCGAGGCGCTGGCACAACGGATCGAGCAGGCGGCTGAGCACGAACGACAGCGGCTCGAGCCCCTCGATGGGCCAGTCCAAATCGAGCGAGGCCTCGAACGGCTCGTCCTCCTTCGCGGGCACCAGCGGTCCCGTGTCTTCGCCGCGCGCGAGGCGCTGCCAGCG
>CAZBIP010000321.1:0-4014 GCA_964491885.1 uncultured Vicinamibacterales bacterium | reverse complement strand
GAGCCGGGATCAGCCGTCGCCTCGGGTGGATCGCGTTCGGCCGGGGACATGGGGGCTACCCGCCGCGCATTATAGCGCCGCGGCGACTCGCGCACGCGATCTGCGAAGGCTGCCTCATGCGGAGGCCTGAGCGGCCGCCGGCCATCACGGCATCGACGCCCCATTCGACGCTCGCGGAGTCAACGCCCGATCCGGGCGGAGTTCCCGGAGGAAGTCTTCGACCGGGACAATCCAGACTCGTCCACGCCGTTCCCGCCGGTCGCCTCTGTAGAGGAGGACCAACTCCGCCTGCGGATAGTCGGCGCCGAACGCATCGAGCCCGCGCAGGTCTTCGGGGCGCACGCGCGCGCTGTTCTTGACCTCGAGGGCCCAGAAACCCGCGGAGCCGTAGACGACGAAGTCGACTTCGACGCCGGAGCGCGTTCTCCAGAACGACAAGGTCGTCCTGCCAGCCCGATACGCGATCCAGGCGCGGAGGTGCTGTGCGACCAACCCCTCGAGCGCAGGGCCGTCGATTTCCTCGGGGCGATCGAGCGGCCCTCTCGGCCTGAGGGCCCGGAAGACGCCGGCGTCGAACAGGTAGAGCTTGGGGTGGACGGCGGTCGCGCGCCTGGCCCGCCGGGAGAAGACGGGCACGCGGAAGGCGAGCAGGAGGTCCTCGAGCACCTCCACGTAGCCGGCCACGGTCTTGCGTTCCACCTCGCACTCGCGGGCGACGTTCGCGACGTTGAGGACGGACCCGTGCGAGAAGGCGACGGTCTCGAGGAACCGGGCGAACGCGCCGACGTTGCGGGCCCATCCTTCGAGCCGCACCTCCTCGTCGAGGTAGAGCGTCGCGTAGGCGCTTAGCACGTCGTCCGGGCGCGGCGACGCGACGGCGAGCGGGAGGAGGCCGCGGGCGAGCGCGCCGCCGAGGCTGAACCGATCGAGTTCTGCCGCCATGAAGGGATGCAACGACCTGACGGCTGCGCGGCCGGCGAGGAGATCGAAGCCGCCGCGGCGCAGCTTCCGCGCGCTGGAGCCCGTGAGGACGAAGCGCCGCCGGTCGCGGGATTCGAGGAGGGCGTGCACCACGTTCAGGACTTCGGGAACGCGCTGCACCTCGTCCAGAACGACCGTGGGGCGGTCGGGCGCGCCGCGGACGATGTCCCTGAGGCGCTCCGGCCTGGCGAGGAGCTCGCGTGCGACGTCCGGCTGGAGGAGGTCGATGACGAGGGCGTCGGGGAAGGCCTGCCGGAGCCACGTGGTCTTGCCCGTTCCGCGGGGGCCGAACAGGAAGAAGCTCTGCCGTGGCGGTTCGAGGAATCGACGCTGTAATTCCATTATGAGTCCAATTGTGGAAATATCGACTCCGAATTGTAGCACGCCGTGTCAAGCTCCGACCCGTGCCCCCGCCTTCGCTCAGCGGCCTGGCGGCTTGTCCTGAGCGAGCGGCGGGAGCCGCGAGCCGAAGGACCGGCTGCGGCGAGGCAAGCTCGAGTCCCGAATCCCGAATCCCGAGTCCCGTCTGGCGGGCGAGTGGGCGCCCATCGAGCCCGCTGCTACCGTGCCGGCACCTTCGCCTTCAGCATCTCCACGAACCCCGGCATGAGGCTGATGTGCGTGACAGGCGGCGGCGACTGCGGGGTGTGTTCTTGGACCACGTAGAACTCCTGCCCGTCGGGGGCCACGTCGTAGAGGCGTGCGACCGCCCCGCCCGCGAAAAGGTCGGCCGGATCGGACTCGAAGAGCGCCCTCGGACGACCGATCCGCGGGGGGGCTCCTGCCTGGAACTCGACGGCCATCATCGACCGCCGGCCAGCCGGGCTCGGGAGACTCAAGAAGAAGATCTCTTTGCCGGCTGGATTCCACGCCGGATTAACGCCGCCGGCGATAGACACCTGTTCGGCCGGCCCGGGGCCCGGGTACGGCCGGACGTAGATTTCGGCTCGCCCGGACACGTCCGACCTGTACGCGAGCCAACGGCCGTCAGGAGAAATCTCCGCGTCGAGTTCGTGGGAGGGTGTTTCCAGGAGTGGGCGCTCGCTGACCGTTCCACCCTCGACCGTCACGACGACGACGTCACCTCCTAGCGTGGCGGCCACGAGGTGCCGTCCGTCGGGCGTCCAGGACGATGGCATCAGCGCCGCCTCCAGGAGGTCCTGCGGCGGCGCCGTCCCGTCGGCGGGCTGCAGGGCAAGCGACCCGCGGCCGTCCTTGAGCATCAGGAACGCGAGGCGTTGCCCGTCGGGGGTCCAGACCGGCCAACTGGCCTCCACGTCTCCGGCCAGCAGCGTCAGCGTTTCGCGGCCCACATCGTAGAGCCACAGCCCACGCTCCGTGAGGCTCGCGATCGTGACCGCAATGCGTCGGCCGTCAGGAGAGAGCCGAACAGCCGCGAAGTAGCTGCGCACCGGTGCCGGAAGCGGCGTGAGCTTCCCGCGCCGGTCCACCGTGACGAGGTTGGCGTCCCGATAGGGGACGATCGGGCTCGGGATCCACGCGAGGATGCCAGCCGGAGCAACCGCGAACTGCCCGGCGCCCGTGATGTCCCTTGCGTTGCCCTCTGTCAGCGCCTGACCGACTCCATCGAGCACGGCCACGGCGGGCCCCCGAACCTCCAGCTGCTTCGCATCGAAAGGCACGGCGAACAGGGCACCCCGACGCATGAAGACGAGGTGCCCTGTGTGCAGGTACCTCGCATCGGCGGCATCCCGGAGCAGCACCTTGCGCGCGCCGGTCGCCAGCGTGTGCGCGACAACTTCCTCGTCGCCCCACGAGTAGGCGCGCCTGCGGGCGGTGTAAAGCACGGCGCGGCCGTCCGGAAGCGGCCAGGGGAGCCCGTGCGAACGCTCCGCTTCACCCAGCATCGTCAGCGCCACGGGCGCTCCGTCTGGCGGGACCTGCCAGATGCGGCCGTCGTCATGCCCGAAGTACACTCGGCCGCCTTCGTCCCAGGCCAGGCCACGAGGCGGGGCCGTGACGCCCGGCGCAAGATCCATGACCGGGCCACCGCCGAGCGGCACCTTCTTGATCGCGTTGGCCGCCCAGAACGCCACCCACCGGCCATCCCGAGAGACCGCCCGAACCTGCGCGCCCTCAGTGCCGGCGAGGGGGCGCGCCTCGGCGCCATCGAGCCGCCTCACGTAGAGTTGCTGCACGCCGTTGCGGCGGCCGACGAAGACCAGTGCCTGGCCATCGGACGTCCACGTGAACGCCGTACGCGATCCGCCCGCCGTGAACTGGTGGGAGGACCTCCCCTCACCGGCGTTCAACTCCTCGGCGGGGCGCACATCGACACTCAGGCGCGCGAGTGACACGACGGGTGCGGTCGAACGCAGCATCCACATCATGCCGGCGCCGGCCGCGAGTCCGATCATCACGCCCGCACCCACGGCAGCGAGCCCCAGTCCGCGCGGGCGTCGAGTCCGCGCGCCCGCGACGGCGTCCGCCACGGCGCCTGTGCCGCTCACTTGCGCAATCCACCGCAGTTCGTCCGCGACGTCGTGCGCGGTGTCCCAGCGGCCGTCGGGGTGCTTGGCGAGGCACTTCGTCACCACGCGCTCGAAGGCAGGCGGCGTCAGCGGCTGGAGCGTGGCGAGCGCGGCGGGCTCCGCGTTCATGATGTTGCCGGCGAGGCTCATCTGGCTCTCGCCCTCGAACGCCCGCCGCCCCGTCACCATCTCGTAGAGGATCGCGCCCAGGGCCCAGAGGTCGGTCCGCGCGTCCGCCTCCTTGCCTTCGAGCTGCTCCGGCGCCATGTACTGCAGCGTGCCGAGGATCGTCCCCTCCGCCGTGACCGGCGCCGGCGCGGTGGGTGCCGTCTCTGCATGGTGCCCCGGAGTTGCCGCGTCTCCCTGGAGCCCCGGGTCTTTAGACCCGGGGGCAACGGCCGCTCGCTCGCCGTGCGCCGCGAGCTTCGCCAGGCCGAAGTCGAGGAGCTTCGCGACGGTGACGCCCGATCGCCCCGTACCGCCGGGCGACAGCATCACGTTGCCGGGCTTCAAGTCGCGATGGATGATCCCGTGTTTGTGC
>CAZBIP010000320.1:0-4037 GCA_964491885.1 uncultured Vicinamibacterales bacterium | reverse complement strand
ACCTGGTTGCCCTGCGGCCGGTCGTAGAAGATGCCGAACGCGCCGCGGAGGACCATGGACTGCTTGCCGGTGATGTCGTAGGCGAACCCGAGGCGCGGCGAGATCCGGAACTTGTTGCCGTCCGTCAGCGTCCCGCCCTGCGTGGTGCCCTGGAACCGGTCGCCCGAGCCGGGCACGATCCGGCCGATGAAGTTCGAGGCCACGGTCTGCCCGGTCTTGGCGTCGTAGCCGACGCGCACGCCATTGACGACGGCTGGCTGGAAGAGCCGGACGGCCGCCGATTTGTTGAAGTCCTCGGGGTAGAAGTTGGACGCCTTCTCCGACGCGTCCCACTGCGGCGTCAGGTAGTAGAAGCGGACGCCGTAGTCGAGGGTCAGCTTGTCGGACGCCCGCCAGTTGTCCTGCAGGTACGCCTCGACGTTGCTGTAGCGCCACTTCGGCTTCAGGAACTCGCTGGCCTGCGAGAACGAGTCGTAAATGCCCAGCGCCGCGTTCGCGAACGGGTGCTGGGAGTCGTACGGGTTGTTGCCGCTGTTGGCGAACGAGTACGCCCCGTTATGGGCGGCGAAGGCGCTCTGGTCCTTCAGGCTCCGCTGGAAGTACAACCCGACCTTGGCCGTGTGCGCGCCCATGACCTTCGTCAGGTTCGCGACCGCGTCATAGGTCGTGTTGAAGTTCGTAAACGGGGCCTGGTGCGTCCGGATGTTCGGGGCGTTGCCGATGCGCCCGCCGCCGAAGGTGAACTGCGGGATGAAGTCCAGCTGGACCGCGTTCGGGTACAGCAGCGGAATCCCCGCCGTTCCCGACCCCGCCCTCGTCAGGAGCGGGCTCTCCGAGTAGTGATCGAGCGAGTTGTGGCCCTGGCCGAACGACAGCTCGATGGACGTCGTATTGCTCAGGATGCCGGTCGCCGAGACCAGCGCGTTGCGCCCGGGCACGTCCGCAATGACCTGGGCCGTGTCCAGGTTGCCGCCGAGCGACCAGCCGCTGACGCCGTAGGGCAGTTCGGCCTTGTTCGCGTGGAACATGTACCGCCCGGTCATCCGCCAGTTGTTGTTGATCTGGTAGTCCATCCGGATCATCGTCTGATCGAGAGGGTTCTTGCCGGGGGTCTGGCTGCGGTAGTTGTACCCTTTGCCCGTCGTGTTCGCCTGCGGGTAGACACTCAGGGCCGCCAGCGTCGGGGCGTAGAGCCGGCTCGCCGGGATGCGGCCCAGCACGCCGCCGTCCTGGAAGCACCCCGACGTGTTCGACGCGCTGCACGGCAGCCCGGTCGTGTAGTCCTTGATGTAAGGATAGGGGTTCCCGTTCGCGTCCACGCTCTGGGAGAAGTCACCCTTCCGCTCGAGGGCCGTCGGCACCGTCACGCGGGTCTCGCCGACCGGGTCCTTCCGGCGCTGGAACTCCTGGCTGAAGAAGAAGAACAGCTTGTTCTTCTCCTCGTTGAACAGCCCGGGGATGTACAGCGGCCCGCCCAGCGTGAACCCCCGGTCGTCCCGGGAGCTCTTCGCCATCGCCGTGTTCGTGCGCTTGTTGAAGAACGTGTTCTCGTTCCACTCGGAGCGCCGGGCGTACCAGTACGCCGACCCGGAGAAGTCGCGCGAGCCGCTCTTCGTGATGACCTGGACCTGGCCGCCCATCGCGCGGCCGTACTCCGCCTGGTAGGCCGCCGTCAGCACCCTGAACTCCGACACGGCGTCCAGGTTCGTCTGCGCCATGTTGCCGCCGTTGTCGCCCGTGTCGATGTTGGCGACCCCGTCGATCGTCATGTTGTTGGAGTTCGGCCGCTGGCCGTTCACGTAGAAGTTGCTGACCTGCGTCGGCGTCTCGCCGTTGGCAACCACGCCCGGCACCAGCATCGCCAGGCCGAAGAAGCTCCGGCCGTTGACGGCGATGTTCTGGATCGCGCCCGACTCCAGGGTGAAGGCGCGCTCGCCGCTCTTCAACTGGATGGACTCGGACTGCGCCGTGACCGTGATGCTCTCCTGCATGCTGCCGACCTGCAGGGTGTAGGGCCCGACAGAGAGCCGGGCGCCCGGGTCCACCTTGAGGTTCTGCTGCTGGACGGCCTGGAAGCCCTCGAGCGTGGCCTTGACGTGATACGTGTCCGGCTGCACGAACGGGAACACGAAGCTCCCGAGGCCATCGGTGACGATCACGGTGTCGGTGCCCTTCGTCGTACTCGTCAGGGTCACCGTGACGCCCGGGAGGACGGCCCCCTGGGCGTCCTTCACGGTGCCTGAGATGGACGCGCTCGCAGTCTGTGCCCAGAGCGGCCCGCTGGCGACGAGGCCCAGGACGGCGGCCAACGCCGCGGCGAAGCACACCCGGCGAAGGCGGAGACGTGTAGCCATAGCCTCTCTCCCTCCTTGCGGAGCCGGCGGTCGGCCGCCCGGCTCAGTTCGACGGGCGAACAATGTGACGGATCGGCCTTCTTATACGCCTCGGACCGGCGGCCGTCAAGGGGTGTCCGCAGCGTGCCTGGGAAGAGCGGCCGGCGGGCGAACACGGGGCGAAACCTGAGCCGACGTCGGGCCGGGCCTAAGGTGCTGGGGACCGCGCAGGCGGGAAAAGAAAGGGCCGGCACCCGAGGGAGGAGGTGCCGGCCCTGCAGGCCCACCGCGCCGCGTGAGCCTAGAAGCTGAACCGCGTCATCAGCTGGAGCTGACGCGCGTTGCGGACGCCGCTCACGGAGCCGAAGCCGGTCCTGTTGCCGGTCTCGCTCGCGAGGTTGGTGACGGTCGTCGAGCCCATGCTCGCGAAGTTCGCCGTCGTGTTGATGCCGCTGAACTGGGTGTGGTTCAGCGCGTTGAACGCGTCGAGCCGGACCTCGATCCGGCGCCTGCCGCCGAGCGAGACCGACTTCGACAGCGACATGTCGAGGTTGTTGATGGGCAGCCCCCGCATGTACCGGAGCGGCGACTCGAGGCCGTTGCTCCCGGCAGACGGGGCCTTGAACGCCGACGTGTTGAACATCTTGTACGGATCGTCGCTGTGCCCTGAGCCGGTGTCGCCCGTGATCGTAATGCGGGCGCCCTGGTCGGATCCGGTCAGGTTGATCGCCCCGATCCCGGAGATCGAGTAGCCCACGCCGTACGGCGTGCCGCTCATCCAGCGGTAGTTCCCGGAGATCTGCCAGTCGTTGACGAGGATCCCGAGCGGCCCCTCCACGAGACTCGGCGTCTGGTAGATGAAGGACGACGTAATCACGTGCGTCCGGTCGTAGCTCAGCGGACCGTAGTTCGCCTCACGATCCTTGCCGTCGATCCGGGCCCCGTCCCAGTCGCCGCCGCTGATGCCCTTGGCCGAACTCAGCACGTAGCTGACGCCGACCATGAAGCCGTTGCTGAACCGCCGGTTGAGGGAGGTCTGCAGCGCGTTGTAGTTCGAGTAGCCCGAGAACTCCCAGAGGTTGATGTTGCCGTACCCCTGGTAGGGCCGCAGGAAGTCCGTCGAGAGCGCGTTGCCGCCGGGGACCGTGCTGAGCCCCGAGCAGCCCGTGCACGCCTGGCCTCGGGTCGGATCCATGCTGGACGCCAGGTAGGCCGTGCCGTACGGCAGCGCGTTGATCTGCCGCTTCTGGAGCAGGTCCTCGGACTTGGAGCCGACGTAGGCCACGTCCAGCGTCAGCTTGGCAGGCAATTTGGCCTGGACGCCGACGTTCCACTGGTAGACGACCGGTGTCTCCCACGCGTAGACGTTCGGATTGAGGCCCACCGGCGCGAAGAGCCCCTGGGCGCCGGCCACGTCCTTCACGAGCCCCCAGTTCAGCGTCGTCACCTGCATACCCGGAGGGTTGGTGATCAGGTCGAACACCTGGTTGCCCTGCGGCCGGTCGTAGAGGACGCCGAAGGCGCCGCGGGCGATGAACGCCTGCTCGCCCGTGATGTCGTAGGCGAAGCCCAGGCGGGGGGAGATCCGGAACTTGTTGCCGTCCGTGAGCGTGCCGCCCTGGGTCGTCCCCTGGAACCGGTCGCCCGAGCCGGGCACGATGCGGCCGATGAACGCCGAGTTCACGGTGCCGCCGGTGACGGCGT
>CAZBIP010000319.1:0-4042 GCA_964491885.1 uncultured Vicinamibacterales bacterium | reverse complement strand
GTGGTGCCGCTGGCGACCGCCGCGATCGGCGTCTGCCCGGCCTACCTGCCCTTCGGCATCTCCACCTGCAAGAAGTAGCCCGGATGACGGGTCCCGGCGCGCCCGGGACCCGTCCTTTCGTCCGGCCCGGCCCGGCGTCACGCCGCCGGCGCCGCCTGAACCGACACCGCGATCTTCACCTCGTCTCCCACCAGGAACCCGCCCGTCTCGAGCGCCGCATTCCAAGTCAGGCCGAAGTCCTTGCGGTTGATCGTCGTCTCGGTCTCGAAGCCGATCTTCTCGTTGCCCCACGGGTCCTTGGCCTTGCCCAGGAACGTGACCGGCAGGGTGATCCGCTTCGTGACGCCGCGCATCGTGAGGTCGCCGGTGACGTCGTACCGGTCGCCGCCGGCCGGCGCGATGGCCGTGCTGACGAACGTGATCGCGGGGAACGTCTCGACGTGGAAGAAGTCCTCCGAGCGCAGGTGCTTGTCGCGGTCCGGTGTGCCCGTGTCGATGCTGGCCGCCTGGATCGTGAACGTCACGGAGGACCGTTCCGGGCTGGCCTCGTCGGCCTGAATGGTCCCGCCGAGGTCGGAGAAACTGCCCCGAACCTTCGTGACGAGGTGCCGGACCTGGAAGGTGGCTTCGGAGTGGGCCGGGTCGACGGCGAACGCGCGAATCGTGCTCATGGTCATCCCCTCTTTCTGGCGATCGTCTTGTGTTGCTGACAGAAAGGATGCCCGGCCGGGCCGCTCGGTTACTCGGCCGCGTCCACGGCGCTGACGTCGGTCCGGTCGAACACTCTGCCGAGCCCCTCGATCGCCAGCCAGCACTCCCCCGCCACGATGGCCGCCACGACGAGCGCCGGCAGGACGATGAGCACCGCGCCGGTGAGCCAGTAGACGATGCCCGCGAAGGCCACGGCCACGATCGTGCCCGGGAGGACGGACGCCAGGAGCGTCAGCAGGATCGCGGCCACCATCAGCAGCCGCTGGCCCATGGCGTCGATGCCGCGCGCGCGCGACGCGCCGACCGTGACCCACGCCGGGAACAGCACGGCCAGGCCGTTCTGCACGACGACCTGCGCCAGGATGAGCGCCGGCGCGAGGATCGCCGCCGCCGCGAGGAACGAATACCGGTTCACCGCGAAGGCCGCCAGCCCCGGGTTGTCGAAGCGGAGCCCGCCGCCGAACACGGCGGCCGCCAGGAGCAGGAGCCAGGCGACGGCGGTGACGACGACGGTGGGCGCGAGCACCTCGCCGCGGAGCAGCGCCGCGCCCCGAAGGGGCCACGTCTTCAGGAGCGCCAGGTTCGCGAGGTCCTGGCGCAGGTCGTTCCGCATCATCTGCGAGCCCATCAGCACCGTGAACCCCGCGAACATCAGGGAGCCGGCCGCCACGGCCGACGCGAGCCCGGTCCCGCCGGCGCCGCGGGCGACGAGGCCGAGCACGAGGACGATCGGCAGCAGCCTGAGCAGCGTGCGGAGCGACACGTAGCGGCCGACCAGGATCAGGTTCTTCCAGAGGATGGCGGCTTCCGGCCGGCCGGCGGCCGCCAGCGTGAAGGGCGTCGGCGACGCGCCCTTGACCGCGGCGCGGGGCGCGCGCCGCGCGGCCGCCCGTTTCTCCGCCTGCGCCGCGGAGGCCTCCTCGAACGCCGTGTCCGACCGGAGCACCCACGCGTAGTTGGCGGCGAGGATCGCCAGGGCCGGGGGCAGCGCGCGCCAGAACTCGGCGCCCGACGACATCGGGAGGCGCAGGAGCGCGCGGAAGGGCCAGAGCACCGCGCCGGCGGGACCCTCGGTCGCGGCGCGCTGCAGCGCCCGGAACACCTCTTCCCCTGTCGCCATCGCGGCCAGCCGCGGCCACTCTCCCAGCACGGCGGCGGCCAGCACGCCGACGGCGCCGACGACGAGGGCCAGGGGAACCCACTGCTGCGCCAGGCCGCTCGCGCCGTGCCGGGCGAGGCTGGTCCGCCTGAGCGCCACGCCCATCAGGTGCAGCCGGACGGCCATGAGCACCACCCAGAGTCCCGCGAGCAGCGTCCACGACCCTCTCGACGATCCGCCGCGCATGAACAGCGTGGCGACGGCGCTGCCGAACAGGATCCCCAGCTGGGAGCGCATCAGCTCGTAGTGCACGAGCTGCCGCCGCGTGACCGGCGCGGGGAACAGGAACTGCACTTCGGCCCGCGAGAACCGGAGGGGCTGCCCGGCGCCGGGCCACACCCACGCGACGGCCGCGACGATGAAGAGCAGCAGGCTGCCGAGGAACTGCACCGGCCCGGCGAGGGCGGCGAGCGCGGCGGCCCCGGCCGAGCCCGCGGCAGGCCCGTTGCCGGGCACGCGGGGATGAACCGCGTTCCTGAACACCATGAACCACATGTAGGCGAGGCCGACGAGGAGGCCGACGACGTAGCGGGGTTCGCGCAGCCGCCGCAGACGGCGCCGGACGCGGTTCTTGACCGAGCACGCCGCGAGGTACAGGAACGCGCCGACCACCTAGGCCTCGCCGGCGGTCGCCGTGATGAAGATCTGCTCCAGGCTGGACCCGGCCGCGGCCAGCTCCGGGCGCGCCCGCAGCTCGGCGAGCGTGGCGTCGGCCACCTTCACGCCGCGGTCGATGATCACGATGCGCGTGCAGATCTCCTCGACGAGGTGCAGCAGGTGGGAGGAGACGATCACGGCCGCCCCGGCGCGGCCGCGCGCGACGATGGTCGCTTTCATGTGCCGGATGCCGAGCGGGTCGAGCCCGGTGAGCGGCTCGTCGAAGAGGAGCGCCTTCGGATCGTGCAGCAGGCCGCACGCGATGGCCACCTTCTGCTTCATGCCCCGCGACAGCTCGACGGGCAGGGCGTGCTCCTTGCCCGAGAGCTGGAGCTCCGAGAGGAGCGGCGCCGCCTTCGCTTCGACGTCCCGCACGTGATAGAGCCTCGCGGTCAGGCGCAGGTGCTCCATCACCGTGAGGTACTCAAAGAGCGGCGGCTCGTCCGCCATGAACGCCAGCAGGCGCTTCGCCTCGACGGGTTCCTTCACGATGTCGTGGCCGCCGACGCTGACCGAGCCCGCCGACGGCGCCTGGATGCCGACGATGCAGCGGAGGGTGGACGTCTTGCCGGCGCCGTTCGGGCCGATGAGGCCGACGATCTCGCCCGGGGCGACGTGGAACGAGAAGTCGTCGACGGCCTTGAAGCCGTCGTACATCTTCGTCAGGTGCTGGACGTCGATCACGAGGCGACCTTCCGCTTCCGGTTCGCGAACTCGGGCGACTCGGTCACGGCCATGCCCACCAGCCGGAGCGACCGCGCGAAGGCCTTCGCGCCCAGGCGGTTGATCTCGGCCGGCGCCTCCCCGACGTCCGGGTACCCCTGGGCGTCGGCCCCGGCCGACGCGGCCGTCCAGTTCTGGAACAGCCGCCCCCAGTCGCTGGCGAGCACCCCGGCCATCAGCCGGTCCGCGTGGCGCGGGTACCAGTAGCTGTCGTGGTAGACGACGCTGGCGATGTAGGACCACGGCGCGAGCACGGTCTTCAGGCTCCACTCGACGGGCTTCTTGAGCGGGCCCCAGTAGATCAGGTGCTGCATCCGCGACGCGAAGGTCATCTTCTTGAACGGGCCGACGAACCGCCAGTTCTCCCTTGCCGCGTCCTGGTCGCCGACGATCTCGATCTGGCGCGGGTCGCCGCAGCCGAGGCCGGCGTCGTGCGCGAGGCGGATGAACTTGATGGAGAGCGGGTCCATGCCCATCAGCCTCGCGGCCACGGCGTCGATCGCCACCTGGTCGGCGCTCGCCAGGATCACGTCCTTGCGCACCGGCTTCATGATGCGCGGCCCGGTGCCGTTGCCGGCCGTGGTGCCGTCCATGAGGCAGAACAGACCCGGGTGGATCTCGCGCTGGATCGCCAGCAGGTCGACGAGCGTCTCGTGGATGTAGGTGTGCGTGCGGTGCCGCTTGTGCGTCAGCAAACCGCCGAAGGCGTTCTTCATCGCCCCGGTCGTGGTGGTGTAGATGTGGCACTTGACGGTCGGCAGGTGGACGACGTTCTTCCCCATGAAGTAGTCG
>CAZBIP010000318.1:266-4055 GCA_964491885.1 uncultured Vicinamibacterales bacterium | reverse complement strand
GAAGTTGTGTCCGAAGGACCTGGGCCGGTGGTATTCGCGCCCGATCGAGTGAGCGTAGCGCGTACACTCAAAAACGCTCCGGGGGTTGTGGTTCGTGGCGTAAATGAATTTTTATCAGGCCCAAGCGGCCCCGTTGCATCAAGGGGACTTATCCCGTTCGCCAAGCAGGTAACACAGGCGGCAATAGGGAAACCCGAACAATGGCTTGAGCCAGTGCCGCCTGGTCGTGTACGCGTACAGAGCCCGGCTGGTGTCATTGGGACAATTCCACAAGCACAACTCGCGGAAAGCATCAAACTTGGCTACAAGCTGTTCCAATAAATGCCACCGGAAATTGATTTTGTTCCCGATGTCCAAAACGACGAGGGCGCTCCCGGCGCAATAGATTTCCAGCCGGATCAGGCGGCTGCGCTATTTGGGCCGTCTTCTCTGGATTTAAGGCCGACGTTCATTCCGACGCTTCCGCCAGCCGAAACCAGCCCGAAGCTGGAAGCGGCTAAAGAAATGGCGCTAGCGCTTCCGCAGGCATTCGGGATTGGCCTTGGAGCCGTTGAGAAGGGTGTTGGCGCGGCAATCGGACGAATAGCGGGCACCGGAGACACCTTGGAGGATGTCAAGCGAGCAATTGAAGAAGGCGAGCCCCTGCCGGTCGAGCTTTCGGCAGCAAAAGCACGGGGCATCGGCGGGACATTGGCCAGGGTTGGCCTTGGGCTCGCGGAGACTGCTCCAAAGATTGCCTCACTCGCTTTGTTTCCAGGAGGAATTCTTGCCCAGTCTATTGCGGCAGGCGGAATCTTCGGACTGGACGCGCAAGGCCGGTTTTCTCCCCGAGCAGCAGCCGTCGGCGCGCTTCTGCCTGGAGCCGGTGCCTTGGCCAAGGGGACGGTAGCGCGGGCACTGGCGGGCGCTATGGAGCGTGGGACCATCGGAACGATGCACCCCGCAACCCAGTGGATTACCGAAGAGATGGGCCACCAAGCGGCGCTCAATGCGGTCATGCTCACCGCCGACAGTCCGGAACTGATTGAGTTATACCATACCGACCGTGACGCTTTCCGAAGGAAGATCGAGGACACGATTGGGATGAATCTTGCCTTCGGGTTGTTTGGAGGAATCAAGCGCTTGCGGGGTGCGCCTACAGCCACCCAGGAGTACGTCCGAAAGAACGCGGAGAAATTTGGCAAGATCGCCGACAAAATGATCACCCAGCAGATCGTCGGCGGAGCGGGCCAGCAGGCGATTGAGAAGGCGATCGCCGAGGCCAAGTCCCGGCAGAAGTACGCTGGATTTATCAAGTTTCCAGGCGACGAAGATGTGGCTGGCAGCGCTCAACCTATGCCGCCGAGCGGGGAAGAGCCGCCCGGCTTCGTGCCTGTCGCAGGACCGCAGTTACCACCCATCGAACCGAAAGGACCAGCAAGTGCCATTCAAATCGGAATCCCAGCGCCGTTACCTGTGGAAGTTCCACCCGAAGCTCGCCCGGAAGTGGGCGGACAAGTACGGGAGCCCGAGCAACCTACCGAAGCACGTCCGCCAGCAGAAGCAGCGCCGCCGCCGGTTGAGCCTGCGAAGCCGGTAGAGCCGCCCAAGCAGCCAGATGTCCCTCAACTATCCGGACTGCCCGAAGACATCCGGCAACTCTTCGCGGGCACTCCGCCCCCACCAAAGAAGAAGTCCATTCCAATTGTAATCGAGATTGATGGAGTTCAGCAACCGGCCTACTTCGAGGGGTACGGAACGACCGCGACGAGTCTGGAGCCAATCAATCCCTGGATCAGCCGGTTAAGCGACGGGGGATGGACAACTGGCCCGATATGGCCCGACGCGAAGATTGTATGGGGCAAAATCCCAGAGGCACCGAAGCCCGCCGAAGAGAAGCCACCGGAAAAAGCGCCCGAGGCCCAGAAACCCGCAGCCGAGCCTCCCGCCATTGACCGCAGCCGGACCTTCACAGAGCAAGAAGCTGAGGATGCTGGAATTTCCGATCAACTGGCGTTGCAGGGGTGGTCGTTCAACCTGTTCGACCGGAAGTGGGCCTACAAGCAAACGGAGCCGCCAAAAGAGGAAACTCCTCCGGTTGACTTGGGCGAAGTAAAGCCTACATTACCTCCAGCCGCGCCCCCGGAAACTATCACTCCCCGAGCCGTAGAGGCTCCCGCCGGTGGTGGAGACGCAGGAAAAGCTGCTGAAATGGGAACGGAGCCGGGTGTAACTCCTGGCCCTGGGGCTGCGGAGCAATTCCGACCGCGCAAAGCGATCACCGACGACATCGGTACTCTCGAAACCAAGCTCTCCCAAAACGAACGCAAGCTTGAACGAATGGGCAAGCTGGGTGTAGCTGGAACAGCCGTCACGCGATTGGAGCGGACCATCGAGAAACAGAGGGCCGAGCTGGAGGTTCTCCGCTCTGAATTACAACGCCGGGATGTTGCGATGCCTCGTGTCTCGGCCAGAGCCAAGGGCTTCACCCGATTCGAGAATGAGACCGCTCGCGGTGGAGAGGACATCCTCTCCTGGATTCGCGACACAATGACGCTGATGTCGCGCACTGCGGCCAAGGCCAAAGGCGAGGATTATTGGAGGCGCAACTCAGGCGATTGGGATGGGGCTATTGATCTCAAGCTTCCGCCCCACCACAACGCCGCCGTGTATGGCGGCGGCAGTTCATTCGCACCAGCCGAGGTAGCGCAGGCCGCATTTGATGCTGGTGTCTTGAGGGAGCCATATCCCCAGGCGCTCTGGGATGCTATTGAGAAAGCCAGCAAGCTTCGTGTGAGCGGAAAAGGCGCCCAGACTCGTGAGGACCGAATCATTGAGCAAGAGGAGAAATGGCATGTCGCCTGGATTTCAGCCACCAAGAAGAAAACAGCGAACAAGAACATTCGGGTCGCCCCGGATAACCTGTCGGTTGGAGACGTGCTGGAGGTATCCGGTGAGGATGTGCGCGTCAAATCGGTTGACGCTGACGGGAACATCGAACTGGATGACGGTAGAAAGTTTGGACAACAGAGATTGACGGATGAATCCCCGCCATTCTGGGTTGAGAAGTGGGAGAAGGTAGAAGTGGAGGATACTTTCGGGCCTGCGGTTGAACCGAAAGCGGAGCCGGTAGTTGAGGCTCCTGCGCCGAAGCCTCCCGATGTCTCCGTGATGTCCTACGACGACTTGGTTAAGGCTGCCTATGCCGGGCAGGAGGCGCGTCGCCAGCTTAACGATTTGCCGGACTCGCTTCGCAATGACGCTACTGCGTTCTTTGATTCTGGATTGCCCCAAGACGGCAAGACCATAATGAAGTGGCTTGAAGATGAGCGTGGCGTGACGGGGTCAATCGGGGGCTTAACATCGGATATTGTCCGGCTGCAAAAGGTTATCCAGGCTGTGCGATTAGAGGCTGAGGCCACGAAAGAACTTCGTCGGCGCGAGAACGCACTAGCAAATCCCGCCGAGAAACCTGTAGCGCCCAAGCCAGTTGCTAAAACACCCATAAATGAGCGCCTTCCAGAAAGAATGCTGTCATCAGGCGAGGTCACAAAGACATCATCCGGTCGCAGCACGACTCCATTCCCGAAGGTGGCAACTGACACCAATCGCAAGGCTAGCGCCACACTTCGCGCAGTTGATGTTTGGCTGCGAGAGAATGCCATTGCAGAGGCCCGGTCCAGGGGGGACAAGTTCAACCAGTTGATTTTTGAGAACGTGAAGATTGGGAATGTTTCCCAATCCGACCGTGACTCAATGAACGAGTGCCTATTCGGAGAGCAGCCCCCTGTTGTCCCGAAACTGCTAAAG
>CAZBIP010000318.1:0-256 GCA_964491885.1 uncultured Vicinamibacterales bacterium | reverse complement strand
AATCAATCCGGAAGCAACTGAATCGCGGCTACTACAACGACGCGGCTGGTGCGACGTGGAAAGTCCAGCAGGGAGACAACGGCCAATTCTACGTTGAGAGAACATTCAACGGCGACCGTCAGGCAGGCAGGGAAAGCTACGATACAATCGAGGAAGCCCAAGCCTCTGCCGTCGAGCAGATTCAAGGAAAGCCGCCGATTCAACCGCCCCCCCCGGAGCCAATTGTGACCGGTAAAGTGCTTTGGGGAAGGCTTCC
>CAZBIP010000317.1:0-4058 GCA_964491885.1 uncultured Vicinamibacterales bacterium | reverse complement strand
ACGCCCGCCTGCCGGGCGCGACGGTCACGATCAGGCACGCCGGCTCCGGGCGGTCCGTGGTCGTCTCGACTGCCTCTCACGGCGGTTACAGCGGATCGAATCTGCCGCCGGGCGAGTACGACGTCACCGTGGAACTGAGCGGGTTCGAGACGCGCGTCGTGAGCGGGGTGGACGTGGCGGACGGGTTGAGCCGCCAGCTGAACTTCACGCTCCCGCTGAGCACCTTCTCGGAGATGGTGACGGTCGAAGGCGCGCTGCTCAAGGACAGCATCGAGGCCAGCGAGATCCGCGACAGCACCGCCCGGGACGTCGGCGAGGCGCTCGGCCGCCTGAACGGCCTGACGATGGTCCGCAAGGGCGCCATCGCCAACGACATCGTCCTGCACGGCTACCAGAGCCGCAACCTGACCGTCCTCATCGACGGCGACCGCATCCACGGCGCGTGCCCCAACGGCATGGATCCCGCCATGTTCCACGCCGACTTCGCCGAGGTCGATCACCTCGAAGTCGCCAAGGGGCCGTTCGACGTGCGGCACCAGGGCAGCCTCGGGGGCCTCGTGAACATCGTGACGCGCGCGCCCGGCACGGGCCTGCACGGGAGCGCGAGCCTGTCGGCGGGGTCGTGGGGCTACGCCAACCCGTCGGCCGTCGCGTCCTGGGGCACGAAGGGCGTGGCGGCGCTCGGCGGGTTCTCGTTCCGGACGGCCGGCGCGTATCGTGACGGGTCCGGCGCGTTGTTCACGCAGTACGCGAACTTCAAGCCCGGCGCGGCGTCGGGGTCTTCGTTCGACGCGCAGACCGGATGGGTCCGCCTGCACGTCTCGCCGCGTCCGGATCACTCCGCCCAGTTGTCGTACACGAGGCAGGAGGCCGACGAGGTGCTGTACCCCTACCTCCTGATGGACGGCATCACCGACAACGCCGATCGGCTGAACCTGCGGTACGGCATCGTCAGGCACGGGTCGCTGGTCAGCAACGTCACGGCGCGCGCCTACTACTCGGCCGTCGATCACTGGATGACGGACGAGCGCCGCGTCTCGTCGGCGAACATGGCCCGCGAATACTCCATGGCCACGCAGGCGAAGGCCGCGACGGGCGGCGGGAGCGTCGAGGCCGTCGTCGGGGGCGTCACCGCGGGCGTCGAGACCTACCGGCGCAGCTGGGACGCCAGCACGATGATGGCCGGGAGCAAGTACGCGGCGCAGTACACGATTCCGTACGCGACGACCGACCACGTCGGCGTGTTCGCGGACGTCGAGCGGCCGATTGGCGACAGCACGAGAATCGCCGCCGGCGGGCGGTTCGACTACTCGCGCAGCGAGGCGGACCCGGTGCGGGCGAACACGAGCCTGTACTTCGCGTACAACGGGACGCGATCCGTCGCGGCGACCGACACCGGCGCGTCGGGAAAGGTCCGCGTGACGCGGCAGTTCGGATCGAACGTCGAGATCGTGGCCGGCCTCGGGCGCACGTTCCGCGTGCCCGACCCGCAGGAGCGTTACCTCGCGCTCAAGCGGATGGGCGCCGACTGGGTCGGCAACCCCGGCCTGCGGCCGACGCGCAACACCGGCCTCCAGGTGAGCGCCAACTACCACGCCAGGCGGCTGCTCGCGTCGGCCAGCGTGTCGCGCGACTGGCTGGCGGACTACATCACCGTGCGCGGGCAGCTGAAGGGCAGCCCGGTGCCGGGCGTGATGAACACCATGGCGCGCTCGTACGCGAACGTGGACGCGCGGATGTTGACTGGCGAGATGTCGCTGACGTGGCCCGCGACCGATCGCCTGTTCGTGACGGCGAGCGGGAGCGTCACGAGGGCGACGAAGGACACCAGGCCGGAAGCGGGGCTCACCAGCCCGAACGTCGCCGAGATTCCCCCGGCGACCGGCACGATTGGCGTGCGCTACGACCGGGCGGTCGTGTTCGCCGAGGCGCAGGGCGTGTTCGCGGCGGGCCAGGACCGCGTGGACACCGCCCTCCAGGAGTCGCCGACGCCCGGCTACGGCGTGATGAACCTGCGCGTGGGCGCCCGCAAGGCGCGCTTCCGGCTGACCGTGGCCCTGGAGAACCTGTTCGACAGGCTCTACGTGAATCACCTGTCGTTCCAGCGCGATCCGTACCGCACCGGCGTCCGCGTGCGCGAACCCGGCCGCCACCTCCACGCGAACGTGTCGTATCAGTTCTGACGCGGACGGGGCAGACGGGGTCAGACCCCTCTGTGGGTGGGGTCAGACCCCGAGATCTGACACTCTGTTCGCTTCTAGATCCACCCTGCGCGGCGCCGCCCGTCCTGCGGGCGTGGGCGCCTCCCGGCAAGGACGTCAGTTATCCTTGCAGATTAGGAGTCCGACTCCTAATCTGCAAGGATAAGTCCGTGCTCGGTCTGCCCCCCACCGGAGCTGAACGGCGGCCGCCTCGGCAGAACCGGTTCGGAACCGCCCCCGTTTTACTGGGGATTCTCCATGCGGACTGTCAGAAGCCGTTTCGTTCCCTCGCCGACGCTCTCCGTGTTCGCCTTGTTGACACTCAGTCTGTCCGCCGTGGCCGACGCGGCGCAGCCAGCGCAGCCGCCGCAGCAGGCGCGACAGTCTCAACGGGCGGCGCAAGCGACGGACCCGTTTCCCGTCATCGAGACTCTCGACCCCGCCCGCTACGCGGGCACGTGGCACGAGATCGCGCGGATGCCGTTCAAGTACCAGCAGAAGTGCGTCGGTGACGTGACGGCCACCTACGAACTGCGCGACGACGGGAACTTCACCGTCATCAACCGGTGCCGGATGGCGGACGGGAAGATCAACGAGGCCAGGGGCGTGGCGAAGCGCGCCAGCAAGGACGGGCCGGCTGGGAAGCTGAAAGTCCGCTTCGCGCCGTCGTGGCTGTCGTTCATCGGGGCCGTGTGGGGCAACTACTGGATCATGGCGCTCGCGCCGGACTACTCGCATGTCGCGATCGGCGAGCCCGACCGGAAATTGCTCTGGATCCTGTCGCGCACGCCGGCGATGGACGAGGCGACGCTGCAGGGCCTGCTCGACCGGGCCCGGGCGAACGGCTACGACCTCACGGGCTTGATTCGGCACCAGGTGCCGTAGCCGGGCCCAGGTATGGGCGCCCCGGGGCCCGCGGGGTCGGTCCTCCTGCTCGGCGGCGCCTTGCGGAGATGCGCCGCACGCCGACGACGTCTGCCTGCGCAGTTGCGCTAGACTCGAGGCCTCGCCACGCCACTCGAACGTCGGCTTCGTCGCTCCGCCGGGAGCGGGAGAGGAAGGCGCCATGAGGCCGAAGCGGCCCTCACCAAGGATGCTGGCTGCGGGCGCGATCGCGCTCGCGTGCCTGGCGACGCATGGACACTGGAACTCCGGATCTGTGGAGGCGAGCCCCTCCTGCAACTGTAGCCCGACCCTGCGGACCTTCGACGCGCGCTCGTGCGGCGTCGTCCCGCCGGCCCGCGCGCAGCTCGGGTGCGGCAGCTGCTGGGCCTTCGCTGCCGCGGCGGCCTACGAGGTCAGCTACCTGATCGTGAACCCCTCGGCGCGGCCCGCCGACGTGGACCTGTCGGAGCAGCACATCATCAGCTGCAGTGTCGGCACGTGCGACGGGTCGACGCCCGATATCCCGCTGCGGTGGATGAAGAACCGCCGCGTTGCGACGGAAGCGGCGCTGGCGTACGACGCGATGGACTTCTCCTGCCCGTTCCAGGACGCGTCCTCGGCGTACGCGACCTCCGACTGGGGCTTCGTCAACCCGCCGAATCCGCTGTCCCCGACGAGAGACCAGATCAAGCGGGCCATCTGCCAGCACGGCTCGGTGATCAGCGCGATGAAGGTGACCGACGCGTTCAGGGCGAGCGGCACGAACCCGAAGCTGATCGACGCCGCGCACCGCGAGCCCACCGCCTTCGACACGAACCACGTCGTCACGATCGTCGGCTGGGACGACCAGCGCCACGCCTGGCTCATCCGGAACTCCTGGGGCAACCGCCGCGGCGGATGGGGCATGAACGGCTACAAGTGGCTCGACTACGACAGCAACACCATCGGCTACGATGCGTGCTGGATCGACGC
>CAZBIP010000316.1:0-4060 GCA_964491885.1 uncultured Vicinamibacterales bacterium | reverse complement strand
TCGGCGATGTCGCGGTCGTCTTCGACGATGAGGATGTGGCTCATGGGGCGGCAGGGTGATCGTAGTCCAGGCGGGCGCCCCGGGGAACCGGGAACGGCGTTACGGCTGTGTAACTTCGCCGTCCCGGGCCGTCGAGGCCTTTCTGATAGAATTGGCCGGCTCGACGGCCGGTCAGGGGGACCCAGGTGGCGCGATTCCGGTTGATCCCGCGGGAAGAGAAGTTCTACCACGACTTTCTGAACATGGCGGAGCACATCTGCGCGGCGGCGCGGCTGCTGGAAGAGCTGGTGGCCTCCGACATGTCGTCGCCGGCGAAGCAGGACGAGATCCGGGATCTCGAGCACCGCTGCGACTTCCTGACCCACGAGGTCATCCAGCGCCTGCACCGCACGTTCGTCACGCCCATCGACCGCGAGGACATCCACGCCCTGGCGAAGGCGCTGGACGACGTGATGGACGCCATCGACGCGTCGGCGCAGCTGTTCATCCAGTACAAGATCACCGAGGTCGGGGAGGGCACGCGGCGGTTCTGCCGCATCACGGTGGACGCCACCGAGCAGATCCGGAGCGCGCTCACGCACATGGAGCAGCGCGAGAACGTCACGCCGTGCGTCGTCGAGATCAACCGGCTGGAGAACGACGCCGACCGCCTGCACCAGGAAGTCATCACGAGCCTCTTCGAGAAGACGACGGACCCGATCCTGATCATGAAGTGGAAGGAGATCTTCGACTACCTGGAAGCCACCGTCGACTCGATCGAGGACGTGTCGGACGTCATCCAGGGCGTCGTGCTGAAGCACGCGTGAGGGCGCCATGGAGTTTGCCGTCGTCGTCCTGCTCATCGCCGTCGCGCTGATCTTCGACTACATCAACGGGTTCCACGACGCCGCCAATTCGATCGCCACGGTCGTCTCGACGCGGGTGCTGTCGCCGGGCAAGGCCGTGGTCTGGGCCGCGTTCTTCAATTTCGTGGCGTTCTTCGCCTTCGGGACGGCGGTCGCGAAGACCATCGGCACGGGGATGATCGACATCCACGTCGTGACCTTCGCGGTCATCTTCGCCGGGCTGTTCGGCGCGATCGCCTGGGACCTCATCACGTGGCACTTCGGCCTGCCCACGAGCTCGTCCCACGCGCTGATCGGCGGCTACGCGGGCGCGGCGATCGTCGCGGCCGGCTGGGGGGCCATCATTCCGTCGGGCTGGACCAAGACGCTCGTGTTCATCGTCGTCTCGCCGGCGATCGGGCTCGTCGCGGGGCTGGTGCTGATGGTCGTGATCTACTGGCTCTTCCGCGGCACGACGCCGAGCCATGTCGATCACTGGTTCCGGAAGCTGCAGCTCGTGTCGGCCGCCCTCTTCAGTCTCAATCACGGGGCGAACGACGCCCAGAAGACGATGGGCATCATGGCGGGCGTGCTGGCGACGGCCGGGTACATCGACAAGACCCACTTCGCGATTCCCACGTGGGTGGTGCTGGCCGCGTACACCGCGATCGGCCTCGGCACGCTCTCGGGCGGCTGGCGGATCATCCACACCATGGGGTCGAAGATCACGAAGCTCCAGCCCGTGCACGGATTCGCCGCCGAGACCGGCGCGGCCGGGGCCGTGTTCCTGGCCACGTCGCTCGGCATCCCCGTCAGCACCACGCACGCGATCACGGGGGCCATCGTCGGCGTCGGGTCCACGAGGCGCCTGTCGGCCGTGCGATGGGGCGTCGCCGGCCAGATCGTGTGGGCGTGGGTGCTCACGATTCCCGCCGCCGGCCTCATCGGCGCGGCGATGGCCCTCCTGCTGCGGGCCTTCGGCATCAGGTAGCCGCCAGGACCCGGCCGCGCGGCTGGCGAGGCCCCAGGGCCTTCCCCGGAAGATGTAACACCGACGTAACAACGAGCCCCGGCGGCGCCCGTTACACTGAGCGCCAGGCGCCGCCGCCCGGGTCCAGGCCGCGCCGGGCGCGCCCCGGGACACCGGCCATGGAACTCCACGTCGTCGTCGCCATCATCGGCGTCGCGCTGCTCTTCGACTACATCAACGGCTTCCACGACGCGGCCAACTCGATCGCCACCGTCGTGTCGACCCGGGTCCTGTCGCCCGGCCAAGCCGTCGTCTGGGCGGCCTTCTTCAACTTCATCGCCGCGTTCGGCTTCGGCACGGCCGTGGCCAAGACCGTCGGCACGGGCATGATCGACATCAGCCTCGTGACCCCCGCCGTCATCTTCTCGGGCTTGTGCGGCGCCATCGTCTGGGACCTGATCACCTGGTGGCTCGGCCTGCCGACCAGTTCGTCGCACGCGCTGATCGGCGGCTACGCCGGCGCCGCCGTCGCCAAGGCGGGCTGGGCGGCCATCATCCCGGCGGGCTGGACCAAGACGCTCGCGTTCATCGTCGTGTCGCCCCTCATCGGCCTGACGGCCGGGCTGGTGCTGATGGTGGCGATCTACTGGATCTTCCGCGGGGCGACGCCGCGCCACGTCGATCACTGGTTCCGGAAGCTGCAGCTCGTGTCGGCCGCGCTGTTCAGCCTGAACCACGGCGCGAACGACGCCCAGAAGACGATGGGGATCATCGCGGGCGTGATCTTCGCGGTGCCGGCCTTCCGGCCCGCGGTGACCGACGCGGAGGGCGCGCTGTTCATTCCGTTCTGGATCGTGCTGCTGGCCCATGCGGCCATCGGGCTGGGCACGCTGTCGGGCGGGTGGCGCATCATCCACACGATGGGCTCGCGGATCACGAAGCTCCAGCCCGTCAACGGGTTCGCCGCCGAAACCGGCGCGGCGGCGGCCGTGTTCGTCGCCACGACGCTCGGCATTCCCGTGAGCACGACGCACGCCATCACCGGGTCCATCGTCGGCGTCGGGGCCACGCGCCGGCTCTCGGCCGTGCGGTGGGGCGTGGCGGGACAGATCGTCTGGGCGTGGATCTTCACGATTCCCGCGGCCGCGATCCTCGGGATGTCGACGCAGTCCATCCTCGCGCTCTTCGGCGTTCGGTAGCGCCCGCCGGAGGCCGCCCGCCTCCTGTGATACGCTCGGGCCGGTCATCCCTCGATGTCGCACACGGCAGTGATCGGCGGCGGTTTGGAAGCCGGCGAGGCGTCCAGGCGCGAGTTCGCCGCCGCGGCGGCCGTCGTGGCGGCGGCGGCGCTCCTCCGCGGCGTCGTCTTCCTGTGGTGGGGCCACGCCTCGTTCGACTCGGACCAGGCCGTGACCGGCCTGATGGCGAAGCACCTGAGCGAGGGCCGGGCGTTTCCGCTCTTCTTTTACGGCCAGAACTACCTGCTGGCCGTCCAGGCGTGGCTGGCCGCGCCCGTGTTCCTGCTGGCCGGGCCCACCGTGGCCGCCCTGAAGTTCCCGCTGGTCCTGCTGAACGCCGCGACCGCGCTGGTCTTGCTGCGCGTGCTGCACCGGGATGCCGGATTGCGGCCGTGGCTTGCGGCGGCGGCCTCCGCGTTCTTCGTGGCGGCCCCGCCGGGAACGGCGGCGCAGCTCGTCAGCGCCCTCGGGGCCTCGGTGGAGCCCTTCCTCTACGTGCTGCTGATCTGGCTGTTACGGGACAGGCCCCTGTGGCAGGGGGCCGTGCTCGGCGTGGGGTTCCTGCACCGGGAGTTCACGGCCTATGGGTTCATCGCGTTCGTCGCCGTGGCGGCCCTCGATCGATCGCTCCTCAGCCGTGCGCGAGTGACGAAGATCGCCCTCGCCGTGGCCGCGGCGATCGTGATTTGGGCAGGTGTGGGGGCGCTCCGGCCGTTCTCGAGCGGCGCGGGGCCCGGGACGACGCCGCTGGACGTGGCTGGAGCGGAGAACAACGTTCGCGGGTTGCTCGACCGCGTCTGCACCGACCCGGGACAGATTTCGCGAGGCTTCCGCACCCTGCTGGGGTCCTACCTTGGCCTTCCGCTCGGCCTGACGCCGGCGCGCCTCTCCGGGTTTCTGGTCAACAGCCGCCAGTCCCAGGGCGCGCCTTGGGCATGGCCGGCGTTCGCGCTCGCATGCCTGGTCGGTGTTTCGCGCGTCGTGGTGCTCGTTCGGCGCCGCGGGTTCCGGCCGTCGATGCGCGAGAC
>CAZBIP010000315.1:2647-4073 GCA_964491885.1 uncultured Vicinamibacterales bacterium | reverse complement strand
GCGACCGAAGAGGGAGTACTGCCGTGACGAGGATTCCTGGAGCGTTGAAGACCTGCGGGATCGTTCTGCTCGCCGTCCTGACGAGCGCCGCCGCCTCACACCAGGCGGCGGAGCCGGCGCGGCTGCGCGTGCTGTCGTACAACATCCATCACGGCGAGGGCACGGACGGCAGGCTCGACCTCGCGCGGACGGCGGCCGTCATCATGCGCGCGGCGCCCGACGTCGTGGCGCTCCAGGAGGTCGACAACCAGACCACGCGCTCCAACGGCGTCGACCAGGCGGCTGAACTGGGGAGACTGACGGGGATGCACGCCGCCTTCGGCAAGGCGATGGACTACGCGGGCGGCGGATACGGTGACGCGATCCTGTCGCGGTTCCCGCTGTCGGAGGTCCGCGTCCACGACCTGCCGACCGCCCCAGGGTCCGAACCCCGCTGCGCGATTGCCGCCCGCGCCCAGGCCGGCCAGGACGGCCGGGCGTTCGTCATCGTCAGCACGCACCTCGAACACGCCCGGGCCCCGATCCGCCTGCTCCAGGCGCAGGCGCTCGACCAGGCGCTGGCGGCGGCAGAGGCGTGGCCGGCCATCCTGGCGGGTGACTTCAACGACGTGCCCGAGGGCCCGGCGATCGCCGCCCTGCGGCCGCACTGGACCGACGCGTCGGCCGGAAGGCCCGATCCGACGTCGCCCTCCGATCGTCCGCGGCGAAAGATCGACTACGTCTTCTTCCGGCCGGCCGGAGCCTGGCGCGTCGTCGAGACGCGCGTGATCGACGAGCCGGTGACGTCCGACCACCGGCCCCTGCTCGTCGTGCTCGAGGCCACGCCCTGAACGGCCCCGACGGCGCGGTGAGTTGACGGACTCAGTGCCGGCGTCCGGCGCCGTCCGCCCGCCCCCCATGACGAATCGGCGGGTGGGCATGGCGGACAGTTTCGGGCACTACAGGCCAGAGGCGGGAGGCGACGGGGCACTCTCGGCTTCCGATGCCGCGTGTTGCCGCTGCGACATCCGCGGGCGTATACTCCGTCCCGCGGGCTCAACGCGTCTTTCTGCAGGCGGGGAGTGGTGAGTGTACCCGACGAGAGGTTCGTCCGGCGGGGCCACCCTCGGCACAACCGTGCGGCTGCTGGCGGGAGGAAACATGAAACGCACGAACTGGATGGCGTTGGTCGGGATCTTCGTCCTCATCCTGACGGCTGGTCGGGCTTCAGCGGCGCCCATAACCTACACGTGGTGGGGCCAGGGTAGCGGGCTACTCGGAAGCCACTCCTTCGACGATGCTCTCGTCACGTTCAACTACTATGCGGACACTGGCGACACCGAGTCGACAAGCGGCGGCACGACCGTGAACTACTACAACGAGTCGGGGACAGCGACCGTCACGATCCCGATAGAAGACCAGGGTACTGTGACTGCGACCTTCACGG
>CAZBIP010000315.1:0-2547 GCA_964491885.1 uncultured Vicinamibacterales bacterium | reverse complement strand
GCGACCGTCACGATCCCGATAGAAGACCAGGGTACTGTGACTGCGACCTTCACGGATTCCCGCATGGCGGCAGCGTGGACGACCGATACGGGGTACATCCTCCTGGGATACCTTAACCCATCCTCCGATTACGCGATCGGGGTTAGCGGTAGCGTTCTCCCGGGCTGGGACTTCCTCTCGGCCGTTGGTCCCGTGACAGGGGGGAGCGTCTTTACTAGTTGTGGGCCGTATATGACGACGGAGGGCGAATTCTCCTGGTCTGACGATATGGACTTCGGTTTCGCCACGCCTTTCACGTTCCAAGCGACGACCGGCAACGCGACCGTGCCGGAACCGGCGTCGGTACTGTTGCTTGGCGCCGGATTGGGCGCACTTGCCCTGCGGAAGCCGCGCCGCTGACCGCAACGCGCGGAACTTCCAGCCTGTTTGAGTGAGCTGAAGCGCCAGCTTCTGAAAGCGCGATCTCGCCCCGGGTTTTGGTGGGAGGCTGTGCGTGAGTGCCGCCCCCGTCGCCGCGAGCACATACCCCTCGTGGTGACGCCTGACCCGGCACGTGACCTTCGTCCCGAATCGGCCCCGCTCCGGCCGTCGCCCGCGCATGCGGCTTGTCGCCTTGCGTTGGGTTGAAGCCGTCGTATAGTAGGGTCGGGTACCAAAAGACGACATTCCCGGCATTCGGGGGACCGATCCCCTTGGGGCGTCGATCCCTGTGGAGGAGACAGATGTCCGACAAGAAGATCATCGCCGTCGTCGGCGCGACGGGACAGCAGGGCAGCGGGCTCGTCAAGGCCATCCTGGCCGATCCCGCCGGCGGCTTCGCGGCCCGCGCGATCACGCGCGACCCGAACTCCGGCAAGGCGAAAGAACTCGCCCGGCTCGGCGCGGAGGTCGTCGCCGGGGACGTCGACGACGAGGAAAGCCTGAAGCGGGCGTTTGCCGGCGCGCACGGCGCCTACTGCGTGACGTTCTTCTGGGCGCACTTCTCGCCCGAGAAGGAGCAGGCCCAGGCGGCCGCGATGGCGAGGGCCGCGAAGGCCGCGGGCGTGCGGCACGTCATCTGGTCCACCCTCGAGGACTCGCGCCGGTACATCCCGCTCGACGACACCCGCATGCCGACGCTGCAGGGCAAGTACAAAGTCCCGCACTTCGACGCCAAGGGCGAGTCGGACCAGTTCTTCGCGTCCCTCGGCGTGCCGACAACGTTCCTGCTGACGTCGTTCTACTGGGAGAACCTCATCTATTTCGGCGCCGGGCCGAAGAAAGGGCCCGACGGCGTGCTCGCGCTGACCATGCCCATGGGCGACAGGAAATTCCCCAGCATCGCGTCGGACGACATCGGAGCCTGCGCCTACGGCATCTTCAAGCAGGGCGACGCCTACATCGGCACGCGCGTCGGAATCGCCGGCGCGCACCTGACCGGCTCGGAGATGGCCTCCGCGCTCTCGAAGGCCCTCGGCCAGACGGTGCGGTACAACGACGTGCCCCCCAACGTGTACAGGAGCTTCGGGTTCCCGGGCGCGGACGACATGGGGAACATGTTCCAGTTCAACCGGGACTTCTCCGACACGTTCTGCGCCGCACGCAACCTGGACGTTTCGCGCGGGCTCAACCCCGGGCTCAAGACCTTCGACGCCTGGCTCGGCCAGAACAAGGGGCGCATCCCCCTCGAGTAGCGGGACATTGGGGCGGGAAGACGCCCGCCGTGTCGAGCATCCTGGCTGTATCCGTGCCGTCGCCGGTCCTTGATTGGGACGGCACAGTCCGTCCTCTCCCCGCCTGCGAAGAGGAGGTTCGCGCGCTGGGCGCGGTTCGCGCGCCGTCCGTCGCTGGTCCAGGCTGGGAGAGCGGCTCGGTAGCGGAGTTCAGGCCGGATCGATGCGCGCCCTTCGATCGCTGCGGATCAGTGCCGGTGGTAGATCTTGCCGACGATCTTCCAGCCGTCGGGAAACTTGTACAGCGACAGGTAGTCGGTGAAGATCCGTCGGTCGTTCTGGTGGAGTTCCAGCTTCACGGACGCGGCCGACCCGGTCACGTCGACCGTCAGGAACCGGCAGGTCGTCAGCGGCGGCTTCGCTCCGTCGGCCTTTCGCTTCCCGGCCGAGGCGACCCACTCGGCGATGGGGAGGCGCGTGAGCGCGCCGTCCCTCAGGCCGAGCAGGACGAAGTCGGCGTGGAAGCCCGCCTTGGTCTTCTCCAGGTCGCCCAGGTTCTGCAGGCCGTCCACGTAGGCGCTCTGCACGAGTGCCTTGATCGCGTCCTCTTCGGACGGACCCTGGGCCGGGGCGGCTGTCGGAACGGCGAGCAGCGCGACGAGCGCGGCCGTGATGACGTGGCGTGTGAGCATGCTTCCTCCTGAGGGGGACTTCCAGATAACGTACACCGCCTTGTCCGGGTTCGCCACTGCACTCTTGGTGTTCCCGTTTCGGGCCGAGAGCGTGGACGTGTTCGAGTGGGCCGCGGGCCTCTCGTCCAGCTGGAAACCGACGTACGATCTGGCGCTCGCCGCGGGCGTGCCCTCCCCGCCGGCCGCCGGGCTCGCTGACCGCC
>CAZBIP010000314.1:0-4074 GCA_964491885.1 uncultured Vicinamibacterales bacterium | reverse complement strand
TCGAGCGTCCCTGGCGCCACGTCGGTGACTCGAGCGACGGGGCGTTTTCCGAGCCTGTCTCCCAGCAGCGCATCCGCCACCTGGTGGGCGGCGCCGAACGGGTCGGCATCCGCCGCGTTGCACAGCACCGCCATGGACAGACCTTCGCCGGGGAACCTCCCGAGGTACGCCTGATACCCCGCCGTCGTCCCTCCCTTACTGACCTCGCGCAGGCCGCGGTAGTCGAGGATGTACAGACCCTGTCCGTACTCGATCTCGGACCCGTCGTTCAGCCGCGCCTTCGTCTGAAGCGATGCCGCCAGCGCGTCGCCCCCCACGCGCGGGCGATCGAGCTGGTCGTTCCAGCGCAGCAGGTCACCGACGGTAGTCAGGAGCCCGCCGTTGCCGACGACGTTCGTGAACGGCATGTCCGCGCGGTATTCGCCCGACGGGTGCCGCCGGTACGCGGTGGCGCGCCCCTCGACCAGGGCCGCGAAGTCAGTCCGCCAGCGGGTCCGCTCCATCCCGAGCGGCGAGAAGATCCGCTTCCGGCAGAACGCGTCGAGGCTCTCGCCCGACACGCGCTCGACCACGACGGCCAGCAGCGTGAACCCGGTGTTGCAGTACAGGTGCTCGTCGCCGGGCTTGAAGTTCAACTCCCGGAAGCGGCTGACGAGGCCCAGAATCTCGCCCATCGTGTGGACCGCCGAGCCGGGCGGGCGGCCCGCCAGCGTGAGCATCGGCCACTGGCACCGCAGGCCGCTCGTGTGGCTCAGGAGATGCCGGATGAGGATCGGTGCGCCGAAGTCCGGCAACTCCGGCAGGTACTTCCTGGCCGGGTCGTCCAGCGAGAGCCTGCCGTCCTGGGCGAGCAGCGCGATGGCGGCGGCAGTGAACTGCTTGGCGACGGAACCCGACTCGAAGACCGTGTCCGGGCCGATGGGCACGCCGTGTTCGAGGTTCGCGGAGCCGTACCCGCGCAGGTGCAGCACCCGTCCGCGCGACGACACGCCGACGGCGCAGCCCGGCATCCCGGGCCGGCTCCAGGGCGCGAACACCTTGTCGACGACGGCGGCCACGGCCGGCGCCGCGGGAGGATTCTGAGGCGCGGCCTCACCAGGCCACGCTCCGGCCAGGATGGCCAGCGCGGCCGCGACGTCGATCGCCCGCCGGGCCCTCACGCCGCCCACCTACGCTTTCGGGCGCAGCCTGGTGACGGGGATGCCGCACAGGAAGCGCAGCGTCGAGTCGCCCGTGTTCACGTACTCGTGCTCGACGTCGGCGGGCATGAATACCACGTCGCCCGGCTTCAGGTCGTGCCACTCGCCGTTCATGAACACGCGCCCGCGGCCCTCGAGCACGAAGTTCTCGTGCTCGTACCCGTGCTGGTGGTGCGGAGAGTTGCCGCCGGGGCTGATCTCCACCATGCGCAGGGCGTACACGGGCGCGCCGTCGCGGGCGTCGTCGATCAGCCACCGCATGGTCGCCCCCGGCGCCCGCATGCCGACGGGCTCCGCCGGGACGTCCGTGTAATGACACACTTTGCCTTTGGGTTCCGCCATGCTTCGCTCCCCCGAGGCGGCGCTCACGCCACCGCCGTCACGACCGGCCGCCGGACCCGGCCGTCAGCGCTTCAGCCGCGCCGCGATGTCGCCGACCACCTGACGGTCGGTCAGGTCGTACAGGTTCTCGGGCGGGAACAGCGCCCCGCCGAAGGTCACGGCGGGACGGTGCCGCGTCGAGTCGTCCCGCCTCGTGGTCCAGGCCGCCAGGTGGATTTCCCGGCAGCCCGTGCGCGCAATCACGTCGTCGACGTGGAACGGTTTGATGCCGCCGCCCGGCATGATCTCCACCCGGTCGCCGGCATACTCCACGAGCTTCGCGATGAGCGGCAGGCCCTCCCACACGGTGTCGCACTGCCCGCTCGTCAGGATGCGGGTGATGCCGAGATCGACGAGCTCGTCGAGCGCCCTGAACGGATCCGGCGTGACGTCGAAGGCCCGGTGGAACACCGCCTCCCGCGCCCCGATCAATCCGCGCAGCCGCCTCGTCCGGGCCAGATCGACCCGGCCGTCCTCGGTCAGCACGCCGAACACGACGCCGTCGGCGCCCTGCGCGACGGCCATCTCCGTGTCGCGCTCCATGGCCGCCATCTCCGGCGCGGTGTAACAGAAGCCGCCGCCCCGCGGCCGGGCCATGAACACAACCGGGATGTCGAGGCGGGCCTTGGCCTCGACGAGCGCGCCGAACGACGGCGTCAACCCTCCGTGGAACAGCGACGAACACAACTCGACCCGGTCGGCCCCGCCGGCGCCCGCCTCCAGGGCGTCGTCGAGCGACCCGCAGCATATTTCCAGCAGCACCCGCGCCATCCGGCCTCCTATCTGATGGTCCACTCCTGTATGCCCGCCGAGTACGCCTCGGGCAGCGTCACCTCGAGGCGCACCGCCGCCGCCGTCACCGGCGTGAATCGCACGGTGTTGTGCCGATCCAGGGCCACCCCGTACTCGCCGGCATTCGACACCGGCACCCATTCGTCCCCGCGCCTGTACAACAGCCGCCAGGAGCGCGGCGCGCGGCATTCGCCCTGGCCGCTGTCATCGAACCAATACACCGAGGCTTCAGAAAGCTGTGCTTCCGAAGGGAAGTCGTACTGCACCCACTCGACCCCGCCCTTTTTCGGGGCCCAGTGCATGTAGAGCGGCTCGCGATCGCCCGACCGCGCGGGCTCGTACTGCTCGTGAAGCCCCTCCAGTCCCCTGGCGCCCTCGGAGCCTGACACCCGGGCCGTCGACGCGAGCGTAGGCTCGGGCGCCGGGCGGGCCTTCCGGCCTTCACGCGCGAGCCAGACCGCCATCTCACCCTTCCCGCGATGGGCCCAGCCGTAGTACGGGATGAGCGTCAGCGGCACGCTCTGGGACAGGACGGCGCCGCCCTTCTGCGTGAGTGCCGTCGCACGGCCGGTAACGGCGACGATGCCGCCGAGCTCCTCCGGCCTCCATTCCGCGCTCAACGGCGCGCGGTCGTCCAGCACCAGGTTCGTCACGCGCCCGCCATGATCGACGAACTCGGCGGCGTAGACGATCGGGCCGCGCTCGATCGCCACGCGGCCTTCGTCGGCCTTGACCGCCGGGTGCGCGACGACACGCCGGACTGGCATCGGCAGGTGGAGATCCACCGTGTCGCCGGACGCCCACTCCCGCGTGATGGCGGCGAAGCCCCGTTCGAGACGGATGGGCACGAGCAGCCCGTTGACCTTCAACCCAACGGCGTCGCGGACCGGCTCGAGGCCGCGGTACAGGTCGCCTGGCACGGGCTTCCCCTGGGACCAGCCCGGCACCCTCAGCAGGAGCGTGAAACGCGAGGGCCTGGCCGGCGCCAGACGAAGGTGAACGTCCCCGTCCCAGGGGTACCGCGTCTGCTGCTCGATCACCATGCCGCCGTCCGGCGCGCCCACCCGCGCGGATCCCTGGGCGTAGAGGCTGACGAAGACGCGATCGCCGGCGGTCGCGTACGCATGCGAAGGCACGGACAAGATGAACCGCGGCAGGTTGCTCGGGCAGCACGCGCAGGTGAACCACGGGCTGCGTGCGTGCTGCCCCAAGGACAGGAGCGGGTTCGGGTAGAAGAACCCGTCTCCCGACAGCGACAGTCCCGACAACATCGCGTTGTACACCGAGCGCTCGTACACGTCCATGTACCGGGCGTCCTGCTTCAGCAGAAACATCCGGTGGTTCCAGAGCGCGTTGGCGATGGACGCGCACGTCTCGGCGTAGGCGGAGTTCGGAAGGTCGTACGCCGGGCCGAACCCTTCCCAGGCTCCCTCGGCGCCGATCCCGCCCGTCAGGTACAGCTTTCTCAGGACGACGTCGTCCCAGATCCGGTCGAGGGCAGCCGCGTAGCGGCTGGCGCCCGTGAGGGCCGCGACATCGGCCATGGCCGCGTACATGTAGGCCGCTCGGACCGAGTGTCCCACCGCCTCGTCCTGGTCCACGACCGGCCTGTGATCCTGGGCGTACTCCCCATAGAGGGCGTGGCCTGCCGGGTTGCCCCGTTCGTCGAGGAAGAACTTCGCGAGCGTCAGGTAGCGCTGGT
>CAZBIP010000313.1:0-4075 GCA_964491885.1 uncultured Vicinamibacterales bacterium | reverse complement strand
TCTTCGTCGGCGCCTGGTCGGTCCCTGCCGCCGGCGACTACGCGACCGGCTCCAACCACGTCCTGCCGACGGCCGGCGCGGCCAGGTTCCGCGGCGGGCTCAGCGCCGCCGACTTCGTCCGGGTGGTCGCCGTCCAGCGCGTCAGCCGCGCGGGCCTCCGCCGCATCTCACGCCCGGCCACGACGATGGCGCGCGCCGAAGGGTTGACCGCCCACGCGGCGTCCATCGAGGCGAGGACACCATGAGCACCGGATACCTCTACGAGCCGCTGCCCGACATCGAGACGGGCCGCAGGCTGCACCTCAACGAACACACGGGCGGATGCTCGCCGGCGGTCGTTCGCGCGATCCGGCGCCTGGCGCGCGAGGACATCGCCACCTACCCCGTCTACGCGCGCGCCACGGCGGCCTGCGCGGACGCGCTCGGCGTGCCGCCTGATGCCGTGCTGCTGACGAACGGGCTCGACGAGGGGATCCTGACGGCGGCGCTCGCCCTGCTGCCGCGCGAACCCGGCGCTGAGGCCGTCGTGGTCGAACCGGCCTACGGGATGTTCGGCCCGTGCGCCCGGCTCGCCGGCGCCCGCGTGGTCTCAACGACGCCGCCGCCCGACCTGGGATTCGAGGTGGACGCCGTGCAGGCGGCGATCACGCCGGACACGCGCCTCGTCTTCCTGGCCAGCCCGAACAACCCGACCGGCGCCGTCGTTCCCGCGGCCGCCATCCGCCGGATCGCGGCGGCGCTGCCTCCGGCCGGCATGGTCTTCGTCGACGAGGCCTACGCCGACTTCGCCGGCCGCACGGTGATCCCCGACGTCGCCCGCACGCCCAACCTCGTCGTCGGCCGGACGTTCGCGAAGGCCCACGGGCTGGCCGGCATGCGGATCGGCTGCCTCGTCGCACAGCCGGGCGTCATCGGCCGCCTGCGCGGGGCGATCGCGCCGTTCAGCGTCAACGTCTTCGCGGCCGCGGCGCTCGAGGCCGCGTTGGCCGATCGCGGGCACCTCCAGTGGTACCTCGGCCAGGTCCAGGCATCGCGCGACCTTCTATACGGCGCCTGCGGGCGGCTTGGGCTGCCGTGCTGGAGGAGCGAGGCCAACTTCGTGCTGGTGCGGGTCGGCGACGCGCCGCGCGTGCGCGCGGCGCTGGCGGACCGGGGCATCCACGTCCGCGACCGGTCGTCCACGCCGGGGTGCGAAGGCTGCATCCGGATCACGGCGGGGCTCGTCGACGACACGACGGCGTGCGTGGCGGCGCTGGAGGAGGTGCTGTGCGCCGGGCGACGCTGACGCGCCACACGCGCGAGACCCGCATCACGGTGCGCCTCGGCCTCGACGGCCGCGGGCGCTACGACGTCGCGACGGGCATCCGCTTCCTCGACCACATGCTGGAGCTCGTGGCGCGTCACGGCGGGTTCGACCTTCGGATCAGGGCGGCCGGGGACCTCGACGTCGACCAGCACCACACCGTGGAAGACGTCGGCCTGGCGCTGGGCGAGGCCGTCTCCGCCGCGCTCGGCACCCGCCGCGGCATCAACCGCGCGGGCTATTTCGTGATGCCCATGGACGAAACGCTGGCGGTTGCGGCCATCGACCTCGGAGGCCGGCCTCGCGCGGTGATCCGGACCGGTGTCCGCGCGCGGCTCGTCGGCGATCTCCAGGCGGAGCTGGTCACCGACTTCTTCGAAGGCTTCGCCCTCGGCGCCCGCGCCAACGTCCACGTGCGGGTCGTCGAGGGGCGGTCGAGCCATCACCGCGTCGAAGCGTCGTTCAAGGCGTTCGCCCGGGCCCTGCGCGGGGCGTGCGCTCGAGACCGCCGCCTCGCCCGCGTGATGCCGAGTACGAAGGGGCTGCTGTGATCGCGCTCGTCGATTACGGCGCCGGCAACCTCGCCTCGGTGCGCAAGGCGCTCCGCGCCTGCGGCGCCGAGGTCTTCGAACCGGCGTCGCCGGCCGGCCTCGGCCGGGCGTCGGCCATCGTGCTGCCCGGGGTCGGGCACTTCGCCGCGACCGCGACGCTCGATCCCGCCTGGCGGAGCGCCCTTCGAGCACGCCTCGAGGCAGGCCTGCCGTGCCTCGGCATCTGTCTCGGCATGCAGTGGCTCTTCGCCGGCAGCGACGAGGCCCCTGGCCTCACAGGCCTCGGATGGCTGCCGGGCCGCGTCGCCCGCCTGCCTGACCGCACCTCCGGGGGAACGCGTCTCAAGGTGCCGCACGTCGGCTGGAACGTCGTGCGCGTGCCTGCCGCTCCCGCCGGCGGCGGCATCCCCGGCCTGGCTGACGGCACCTACGTCTACTTCACGCACGCCTACGCCGCGCCGGTCACCGGCGACGCTGCCGCCACGACCGAGTACGGCATGTCCTTCGCCTCGGCCGTGCGGCGGGGCCGGGTCTTCGGCGTGCAGTTCCATCCGGAGAAGTCGGGCGGCGCCGGCCTGGCCGTCATCCGCGCGTTCGTCGAGGGCTCCCGATGACCGGCCCCGCATCCGGCACGCTGGCCCGCCGCCTGATCGCCTGCCTCGACGTCCGCGCGGGCCGCGTCGTGAAGGGCGTGAGGTTCGAAGGCCTCAGGGACGCCGGCGACCCGGCGGCCCTGGCCGCCCGTTACGATCGCGAGGGCATCGACGAACTCGTGGTGCTCGACGTGACGGCCACCGAGGAGGACCGCCTGGCCCTGGCGCGGACCATCTCCGCCGTGGCCGCGCACGTGTTCATTCCCCTCGCCGTCGGCGGCGGCATCCGCACGCTGGACGACGCCGCGCGCGTGATCGACGCCGGCGCCGACAAGGTGAGCCTGAACACCGCCGCACTCGCCGACCCCGCCCTCATCAGCCGCATCGCCGCCCGATTCGGCAGCCAGGCCGCGGTCGTGGCCATCGACGCCAGGCGCGAGGACGGGCGCTTCGTCGTCTGCAGCCACGCCGGGCGGAGGCAGACGGCGAGGGAGGCCGCGGAGTGGGCGCGCGAAGCCGAGACGCGCGGCGCCGGCGAGATCCTGCTCACGTCCATCGACGCCGACGGCACGCTGCAGGGGTTCGACTGCCCGCTGACGGCCGCCGTCTCCGACGCCGTGGGCATTCCGGTGATCGCGTCTGGCGGCGCGGGGTCGGCGGCCCACTTCGTGGAGGTGTTCTCCACCGGGCGCGCCGACGCGGCGCTCGCCGCCAGCATCTTCCACGACGGCACGTGCAGCGTCCGCGCGGTGAAGGCCGCGCTCAGCCGGCACGGACTGCCGGTCCGGTGAGGACGCCGATGCTCATTCCTTCCATCGATCTCCGTGGCGGCCAAGTGGTCCAGCTCGTCCAGGGACGGCGCCAGGCCCTGGCCGACGACGACGTCTTCGGCTGGGTGCGCCGGTTCGCGGAGTACCCGCGCGTGCAGGTGATCGACCTCGACGCCGCCATGAGCCGAGGCGACAACCGCGAACTCGTCGAACGGATCTGCCGGGCGCTCCCCTGCCGCGTGGGCGGCGGGCTGCGCACGCCCGAGGACGCGGCGCGCATGGTGGAGGCCGGCGCACGCGAGGTGATTCTGGGGTCCGCCCTCTTCCGTCAGGGCGGAGTCGATGAGGCCTTCGCGGAGGCGGCCGCCCGCACGTGCGGCGCCGAGCGGGTGATCGCGGCCGTTGACGCGTCAGGCGGGCGCGTCGCGGTGAAGGGATGGACGGAGACGCTCGCCCTGTCCCCTGCCGACGCCGCGCGGCGCCTGGAGCCGTGGTGCGGGGGCGTGCTCTACACCCACATCGACACCGAGGGCTTGATGGGCGGGATCGACATGGACGCCGTCAGGGCGGTGCGCGACGCGACGTCGAGGCGCATCGCGGCCGCCGGCGGCATCAGCACGTGGGAGGAGATCGGCGCCCTCGACGAACTGGGCGTCGATGCCGTCGTCGGCATGGCGGTCTACACCGGCAAGCTGGCGCTCCCATTCGCCTGACGGCCCCTGCCGCGCCCGACTGGCGCCCAGCCCCCAGGCCCCAGCCCCCAGGCCCCAGAGCGCCTAGCCCCTAGTCCCTAGAACACGTTGGTGTACTTGCCCCAGAGATCCTCGGCGAGCTTCCAGTAGGCGTCCACGGCCCCGT
>CAZBIP010000312.1:0-4084 GCA_964491885.1 uncultured Vicinamibacterales bacterium | reverse complement strand
ATGCTCCCAGCCGCGCTGCAGGAACTCGTCGAGACGTTCGCGCTCGTGACCGATCCGGTCGATCGCGCGAACCTGCTGATCGGGTTCGCCGACCAGTTCGAGCCGGTCCCTGCCGACATTGCCGCTCCGCCGTACCCGGAGGAGAACCGCGTCCCGTACTGCGAGTCGGACGCCTACGTCTGGCTGGTGCCGCAGGCGGATGGGACGGGCGTCCTGCACTTCGCCGTGGCGAACCCGTCCGGCATCTCCGCGAAGGCGCTGGCAGCCATCCTGCGCCGCACGCTTTCCGGCCTCCCGCTCGAGGCCATCGCCGAAGTCCCTCCCGACATCGTCGAGCAGCTCTTCAGGCAGAACATCTCCATGGGCAAGGGCATGGGCCTGATGGCCATGGTGCAGACCGTGCAGCGCATGGCCCGCCGCGCCGCCCAGACCGGCCGCTGACGGCGGCCGCGGACCCGCTCGCGGCACGCCCGAACGGGACGATCAGCAGCTGCGGGATGGGGTAGACTGCGGCCTCGGAGCGGCCTGACCGGGGGGCGCCAGATGAAATCAGTGGCCATTCGCGCAGTCACACGCGGCTGGCGGGGGCTTGCGCTCGCCGCAGCGGTCCTGGTGCTGACTGGGACGGCTCGCGCGCAGGCACCCGCCGAAGAACCCGCGCCACTCCTTTCGCTCAGCCTGACGGCCGACGGCGGGCCCTCGGTGTCCATCGACGGGGTCTATTTCGAGACGGCAGCCGGCCGGGTCCCGCTGCCCGCGGCGATGACGCGGCCCCTCTCGGCGGGCGGCGCCGCGTCGCGGGAGTTCCTGCTGCCCGACGACCGGGTCGTGCGTCTCGCGCTCGTGCCGGAAGGCCGCACCTACAGGGTTCGCCTCGCGGCCGATCCCTCGACCGACATCGTCGGCTGGGGCCTCGCGGTCTCCGCCGCCCCGGACGAGTACTTCACGGGCCTCATGGAACGCGTCGTGGACGGCCCGCAGCAGGCCTCGTGGTCGCCGGGCATCACCGCCGCCATGAACCTCCGGGGCCAGCGCGTGGACATGATCCTGAAGCCGACGACCTCGGTCTACGCGCCGTTCTACCTGTCGTCGAAAGGCTACGGGGCGGCCGTGAAGGGCACGTGGCCGGGGCGCTTCGACTTCTGCGTGACGGCGCCGGACCGCGTGGCCATCGGCTTCGAGGGGCCGTCGCTCGAACTGACGTTCTACCTCCACGGCGACCCGGCGGCCATCGTCCGGGCGCACGCGATGGAGGCCGGGCCTCCCGTCTCGCCGCCCAAGTGGATGCTGACGCCGTGGCGCTGGCGCGACGAGCACCGGCACCTGCCGGCGTACTACGACGGCACGCCCGTGACCGGCCCCTTCAACTCGCAGGTCATGGAAGACGTGCTGATGATGAAGGCGTACGGCATCCCGAACGGTGTGTACTGGGTGGACCGCCCATGGGGCCCCGGCCGCCTTGGCTACGACGACTTCGAGATCGACCCGACGCGCCTCCCGCGCTTCCCCGAGATGGTGAAGTGGCTGAACGGCCAGGGCATGCAGATGCTCCTGTGGATCGCGCCCTTCTACCAGGGCCAGATGGAACGCGACGCGCTCGCGAAAGGCTACACGCTGGCCGGGCAGCGCCCGCAGCCCAACAACTACCCGCTCGCGGATTTCTCGAACCCGGCCGCCCGAGCGTTCTGGCAGGAGGGCTTCGCGAAGCTGCTGAAGCTCGGCGTCGCGGCGTTCAAGCTCGACCGTGCCGAGGAGGGCATCCCGGAGGAGGGGCCGTTCACGATTTTCGACGGGCGCTCGATACGAGAGCAGCGCAACGACTATCCCGTCATGTTCGTGCGGGCCGCGCACGAGACGGCGAGGGCGCACCGCGGAGACGACTTCCTCCTGATGCCACGCGGGGCCTACACGGGCAGCTCGCGGTACGGGGCGTTCTGGGGCGGTGACATCGGCGGCACCCAGGAAGGGCTGCGCGCCTCGATCGTCGCCGTGCAGCGCTCGGCCGTCATGGGCTATCCGTTCTGGGGCTCCGACACCTGCGGGTACAACCAGCAGTTGATGGAACAGGAAGTGTGCGCGCGGTGGCTCGCGTTCAGCGCGTTCACGCCCATCATGGAGGTCGGCCCGACGCGGAACCTCGCCTTCTGGAGCCTGCCGCGCGACCCGGGCTACGACGAGGTGCTCATCGCCGCGTGGCGGCTCTACGCCCGGCTGCACGAGCGCCTCGTGGACTACGGATGGCGCTTCGTGAGAGAAGCCTCTGCCACCGGCATGCCCATCGTCAGGCCGCTGTTCCTCGTCGAACCCGGCGCGGCCGAGGCGTGGACGAACTGGACGACGTACCTCTACGGCACGGACATCGTCGTGTCGCCGATCTGGGAGAAGGGGCGCCGCGAAGCCACGGTGTACCTGCCTTCGGGCTCGCGATGGCGCGACGCGTGGCGCAGGGGCCAGGTGCACGACGGAGGGCGGAGCGTCACCGTGGCGGCCGACGTCCACCAGATCCCGCTGTTCGTGCGGGAGGGGAGCGGCCTCGATCTCGGCGATCTCAACCGCGAGTGGGATGACGCGGTGGCCGCGGCGCGCGTGCGCCCCGACTTGAAGGCGCTCGACGCCGAACTCGCCGCGGCGTGGAGCGGCGGCCCCGCGAAGTGAACCGCGGGCCGGCTGGCGGGGAGGAAGGGAACATGTCGATTGCCGAGCGCCCCGTCGCCGTCGTCACCGGCGCGGCCCGGGGCATGGGCAGGGCCTCGGCCCTGGCGCTGGCCCGTGAGGGGTTCAACGTCGCCATCAACGATCGCCCGGGTCCGGAGGATCGTGCGCACCTGGAGTCGCTCGCCGAGGAGATCGGCCAAGCGGGCGGGGAGAGCGTGATTCACCCCCTGGACATCGGGGACCTGGAGGGGCACGCCGGGCTGTTCGAGGCCGCCGTCGCGAGGTGGGGCAGGGTGGACTGCGTGCTGAACAACGCGGGCGTCTCCGTCCGGAAGCGGGGAGACCTCCTCGACGTCGAGGTGGAGAGCTTCGACTTCAACCTCGGCATCAATACCCGCGCCATGTTCTTCATGTGCCAGCGCGCGGCGAAGCTGATGCTGGCGCAGGGGCAGATTGGATCGCAGCACCGCAGCATCATCAACGTCACGTCGTGCAACGTCGAGACGCTGGTGCTGACCCGTGGCGAGTACTGCGTGGCGAAGGCGGCCTCGGCCATGACGACGAAGCTCTTCGCGCTGCGACTGGCCGAGTCGGGCATCGGCGTGTACGAGATCCGGCCGGGGATCATCGAGACGGACATGACGAGGCCGGTCAAGGCGAACTACGACGCGCGCATCGCGGACGGGCTGGTGCCGATGCGCCGCTGGGGCCAGCCCGAGGACGTCGCGTCCGCCGTCGTGTGCATGGCCACCGGGCGCCTGCCGTTCACGGTCGGCCAGCCGATCAAGGTGGACGGGGGCCTGACGATCCCGCACTTCTGAGCCGCGCGTCCGGGCCGTGGTCGACCAGGGCGGGAAGCCGGCGGGGGCGATGGCGTGACCAAGAGCGAGCGCGTCGTGAACCGATCGATTCCGAAGGACATTCTGGACTCGCTGACCGACGTGCCGATGCCGCCGGGCCTCCCGCGCCGGCCGCCCGACGGGACGGTCCGGCACGCCGGCCACGCGATCCCCCGGTACCGCTGCGAAGCGCTCGTGCTCGGCAGCGGCGCCGCGGGCCTTCGCGCCGCGGTGGAGCTGAAGCGTCGGGGCGTGGATGTGGTCGTCGCAACACGCTCGTGGTACGGCGGGACGTCCGCGTGCTCCGGGTCGGACAAGCAGACGCTGCACACGGCCGCGCTCGAGCGGAAGGGCGACGATTTCTTCGCGGTGGCGGCGGCGCTCGGCGCCGGGGGCGCGATGGACGGCGACACCGCCTACGTCGAGGCCGTCGGCTCGGTCGAAGGGCTGGCCGGGCTCAAGTACCTCGGCCTGCCGCTTCCGGAGGACCGGTGGGGAGGCGTGCTGCGCTACCAGACGGACCATGACGTCGCCGGCCGCGCCACGAGTTGCGGCCCCCGGACGTCGAGGCTGATGGTGCGCGCCCTGGC
>CAZBIP010000311.1:0-4111 GCA_964491885.1 uncultured Vicinamibacterales bacterium | reverse complement strand
GCATCGATCCCCTGCCGCACCAGCGCATCGCCGTCTACGATCACATGCTCAAGCAGCCCCGGCTGCGCTTCCTTCTGGCGGATGACGCAGGCGCGGGCAAGACCATCATGTCCGGCCTCTACATCCGGGAGATGCTCTCCCGGAGGCTGCTGCGCCGGATTCTGATCGTCACCCCCGCCGGTCTGGTGGGCAACTGGCGGCGCGAGTTGCTGACGCTGTTCAACCTTCCGTTTCGGATCATCACGGGGTCGGATGCGCGTGCGGACAACCCGTTCCAGGGGGATTCGGGTGACCGCGTGATCATCAGCGTGGATACGCTGGCCAGCCCTCGCATGTTCGCCCGCCTCCGGGAGCCGACTGTGGTGCCCTACGACCTCGTCATCTTCGACGAGGCGCACAAGCTGGCCGCCGACCGGGGCAACGATCTGCGCGTCCGCAAGACCGACCGCTACTGCCTGGCCGAGGCCATCGCGGGCGTCCAATCCCAGAACGGTCATTGGCGGCTGGGCTGGAGCGCCCATCATCTGCTGCTCCTGACCGCCACCCCGCACATGGGCAAGGACTATCCGTACTACGCCATCTGGCGGCTTCTCGAACCTGAGATGCTCGCGACTCCGGATGCCTTCGACGAGTTCCCGCGCGACCATCGGCAAGCGCACTTCATCCGGCGAACGAAGGAGGAGATGGTCTATCTGGACGGTCGGCCGCTCTACCCGAAGCGCATGTCAGACACGCTGGGATACGAACTCAGTCAGGGCGAAATCAGCGAGCAGAAGCTCTACGACGAGACCACCGACTACCTGCGCTTCGTCTACAACAAGGCCAAGCTGCTGAACCGTGAAGCCGCACGCCTCGCCATGAGCGTGTTCCAGCGGCGTCTGGCCAGTTCGACGTACGCGCTCCTCCGGTCGTTCGAGCGGCGGATGGAGAAATTGAACACCCTGATCGACGACATCCAGGACGGCAAGATCACGACCGAGCAGATGCTGACCCTCCAGGCCCGGCTGCACGAGGACGATCTGCTCGACACCACGGGCGCGGACGACGAGGGCGACGAGGAACACGGCGAAGCCCACGAGGCCGCCGAAGATCGCCTCCTGCAAGGCGTCGTCGCGGCGTCACTCACCGATCTGTTGGCCGAGAAGGAGCAGGTCAAGGAACTGCTCGATCTGGCCCGCAAGGTCCACGACGGCGGCCACGAGTCGAAGTTCGACAAGCTCCGTGAGGTTCTGACCGACTCTCGGTTCAGCGGCGAGAAGTTCATCGTCTTCACTGAGCATCGGGACACGCTGGAGTTCCTCGTGCGGCGGCTTGGCGGTATGGGCTACACCGGCCAGATCGCCCAGATTCACGGCGGCATGCAGTATCTCCAGCGCGAGGAAGAGGTGGACCGCTTCCGCAAACCCCTCGACCAGGGCGGTGCCCGCTTCCTCATCTGCACCGATGCCGCGGGCGAAGGCATCAATCTCCAATTCTGCTGGATCATGATCAACTATGACGTGCCGTGGAACCGCGCGCGCCTTGAGCAGCGCATGGGCCGCATCCACCGCTACGGCCAAAAGCACGACCCGGTCGTCATCACGAACCTGGTCGCCCCCTCGACCCGCGAAGGCAAGGTGCTCAAGGTGTTGCTCGACAAGCTGGAGAAGATTCGGAAAGAACTCCAGTCCGACAAGGTCTTCGACTGCATCGGCCGCATCTTCGAGGGCGTCTCCATCAAGCGGTACATGGAACTGGCCGTCACCGAGGACGCCGACGCTGTGGCCCGGCAACTCGACGGACGCCTGACCAAGGAACAGATCGAAGCCCTGGCCAAGCGCGAGAAGTCGCTCTACGGAACCGGCGGCGACGTGGCGAAAGACCTCCCGCGCCTCCGCGCCAACATGGAACAGGAAGTGTACTTCCGCCTGCTCCCCGGCTACATCCGCCAGTACATCCAGCAAGCCGCCCCGCTCATGGACATCGAGATCGAGGGCGACATGGACGGCGTGTTCTCGCTCCGGTCCCTTCGATTCGGCGCGATGGACCCGCTCCTCCCCGTCCTCGAACTCTACCCGGAGAAGTGCAGGGAGAACTTCTCGGTCGCGCGCCCGTCGGACCGCAGGGACGTCATCTGGCTCCATCCCGGCGAACCGGTGTTCGAGCGATTCCGTGCCCTGGCAACGGAACGGCTGGCCGACACCGGCAAGCGAGGCGCGGTCTTCATCGATCCGTCGGCCACCAAGCCCTACCTCTTCCACATGGCGCTTCACTCGGTGGTTCGCCGGGCTGACCCCGAACTGTCCGATCTCGCGCAGGAGGAGGTCCTCGACTGCCGCCTCGTCGGGATCTGCCAGCAAGAGGGCTCTGAGATCTGCGTGTGTCCGGTCGAGCATCTCCTGCTTCTGAAGGGAGGCCACGGTCTCCCCGCTTCAGCCCAGCGTCTGGCCGTGGCAGCCTCTGAACAGAAGGAACTCGCCCGCGCCTATCTGGCCGAGCGGATCGCCCGCGGTATGGCCCTCGACCGCAAGAAGGCCCTTGCAGACAGCGTCCCGGAGCGCGAAGGATTCATCCGCCGGGGATTCGACTACCAGGAGACCGAACTGGCCGCAGCCCGTGCCAAGCACTCCGAAAAGGCGCGTCGCGGCAACCGCAAGGCGATGGAGGCGTTGGAGGAGGTCAAGCGCCAGCAGCGCGAACTGGCTGCCCGCCGCCAGAATGCCCTGGCCGTCCTACACCGGGAACCCGAGCTGATCGCTCCGGGCGAGGTCACCTTCGTGGCCCACGCGCTCGTGGTGCCGTCTTCCGATCCGGCGGACATCGAACAGCACGACACGAACGTCGAGATGGTCGCCATGCAGTTGGCGCAAGCGTTCGAGGAAGCCGCCGGGGCCAAGGTCCTGGACGTCCACACGCCCGATCTCGCCCGCCTCGCCGGACTGCCGGACAATCCGGGATTCGATCTGCTTTCCATCCGGCCCGGCAGCGAGAAGCGGTCCATCGAGGTCAAGGGCCGCGCCACGACTGGGGACATCGAGGTGTCCGCGAACGAGTGGGCCAAGGCGTGCAACATGCGGCAGGACTACTGGCTCTATGCCGTCTACAACTGCGCCACGTCCAACCCACGGCTCGCCCGCGTCCAGGACCCGTTCGGGAACCTGCTCGCCAAGGCCAAGGGCAGCGTTCTGGTCAGCCACGCGCAGGTCGCGGAGGCCGAGGCCGGAGGAGGTGTAGCATGGCCAAGGCGGTAGCCGCGAGAATGCACGGCGATGACTATCAGGCGCGGGTCTTCTGGCTCAATGTCTGCCGCCTCTTTGAGGATCGGTCGAAAGTATCTGCCGTGGAGATTGAGGCCGAGTGCGTCAAGTCTCTTGACGACGTCGCAGTCCATTATGTTGCGGGAATGCTCGATGCTGACGGTAGCGCGCTGTCCGCTGACTACTTCCAGGTCAAGTTCCACGTTTCGTCTGACGGTGCCCTTACGTGGGAATCGCTTATCGATCCCTCGTTCATCAATGCAGCGTCAGTCTCCCTTCTCAAACGAATCCATGATGCCAAGTGTCAATACGCCCCCGATGGCACTGGTGCACGGTTTGTAGTCTACTCCCCGTGGACGACACACCCCGACAATGAACTCGCTCGCCTTGTCAGCAAGACCGACGGTCACATTCGATGCGACCTACTTATGGAAGGCGGTCCCAAGTCCGCGATGGGGAGAGTGCGGTCGGCATGGTGCAAGCATCTGGGAGTGACCACGGAAGACGACCTCCTCCGCACTCTTGCTCCCATTCGCATCGAGACGGGGCCCACCATGTCCGATCTCGGCGACCGGCTGAACGACAAGCTGCAACTCGCAGGGCTCAGGCCCGTCGAAGCAGGCGTCATCCTCCATCCGTACGATGCCTTGGCCAAGAAGCTCGTACAGAACGGCCGAACGAAAGTAACCCGGCAGAGCGTGGAGACGCTGTGTCGAACTGAGGGGCTCTGGGTAGGCACGACGCCTCTCGCGCCCGAAGCTGACCGAATCGGTATTCGGAGCTTCCTGCGCTGCGCTGAACACCTCGAGGATGAGACGGACGAGATGCTGTGCCTGCTCCGGCACTTTGAGGGGCGGACCACTATAGATCCCGAT
>CAZBIP010000310.1:0-4132 GCA_964491885.1 uncultured Vicinamibacterales bacterium | reverse complement strand
GCGCGGCGGACAAGGGCGACGAGATGTTCGGCTTCTCGCGGCTGCTGGGATAAGACCCGGGACCCGGGGTCCGGGATTCGGGGTGTGAGAATCCCGCGCATTCGGCGACAATCGGGTATGCGGACCCTGCAACCTTCGCGCACGCTGCGCTGGCTCATCCCGGGGATCCTCGTCATCGCCGCAGCCGCGGCCGGCGGCGGCCTGCTGGCTCAGATGCCCCCCATCTCTGAGGCGAAGGGCCAGGTCGGCCTCGGCCTTCAGCTGCGCCAGCTCCAGACCACCGGCGTGCTCATGCAGGCCAACGCGCACCCGGACGACGAGCAGAACGGGATGCTGGCGGCCATGGGCTGGGGCCAGGGCATCCGGACCGTGGTGGCCACCGCCACCCGCGGCGACGGCGGCCAGAACGAGATCGGGCCGGAGCTCTTCGACGCCCTCGCCGCGGCGCGCACGGAGGAGCTCCTCTCGGTGCACGCCCTCGACAGCGCGGAACAATACTTCACCCGCGCCGTGGACTTCGGCTACTCCTTCAGCACCGACGAGACGTTCGCGTTGTGGGGCCGGCAGGAGATCCTCGGCGATTTCGTCCGGCTCATCCGGATGATCCGCCCCGACGTGATCGTGGCGATGCGGCCGGACGGCGCCGGAGGCGGGCAGCACCACCAGGCGTCGGCCGTCATCGCGCGCGAGGCCTGCCTCTCGGCGGGCGACGCCGCGAAGTTCCCCGACCAGCTCCGGGACGGCCTGCGGCCCTGGCAGCCGAAGAAGTTCTACTACACCGGCCGGTTCGGGTTTCCCGGCGAGCCCGCGCCGCCGGCCGGCGCCAGGCTGACCCCGGTTGACACCGCGGCGTACGACCCGCTGCTCGGCGAGTCGTTTGCCGAGATCGGCAGCCGCGCGCGCAGCAACCACAAGACGCAGGGCATGGCGCAGCTCCTGTGGCTGCCAGGCTCCTCGACCGTGGGGTACAGCCTCGTCGAGAGCACGATCCCGGGGCTCCGGGAGAAGGGCGAGTCCGCGCTCTTCGAGGGCATCGACACGACGCTGCCGGGCCTCGCACGCTACGTCCCCGGCGAGGCGCCCACGGGGCTCACGGCGGCCCTGTCGTCCATCGCCGGCAGCGTGTCCGAAGCCGTCAGGCAGTCCGCATCGGGCGGTCCGTCCGCCGCCGTGGCGCCGCTCGCGGCAGGCCTGACGTCGCTGCGAACGCTCCGATCTCAACTCGCGTCACGGGCGTTCGGCCTTCCCGAGGACGCGAGCTTCGAGATCGACGCGCGGCTCGCCGCGAAGGAGCAGCAGTTCGCCGACGCCCTGCTCTCGGCCGCGGGCGTTCGCCTCGAGGTGCTGTCGGACGACGGGATCGTCGTCGCGGGGCAGCCGGTGAAGGTGACGCTCATCGCGGCGAACCGGGGGACGGACCCCATCGCCCTGTCGCAGGTCGCGTTCCGCGGCCTCGACGGAGAGGCCGGCATCTGCCGGACCGGACCCGTCGCGCCGTCCGGCGTCTTCAGGTGCGAGGCCCCGCTCCAGGTGTCCGCCCAGGCGCGGCTGACCGGCCAGCACTGGCGGCGGTTGCCGGGCGCCGCGCGCTACGAGCTCGACGCCGACGCGCCATTCGGCGTGCCCTTCCGGCCCTCGCCGTTCCGCGCCCGGTTCGACCTGCAGATCGGTGGCGCGGCGCTGTCGGTGGAGCGGCCGGTGCAGTACCGGTACGAAGGCAACGTCTTCAGCGGCGAGAAGCGCATGGAGCTTCACGTCGTGCCGCGCCTCGCGGTGACGCTGACGCCCGAGATCGCGATCCTCCCCGCCGGCCGGGCCGCCGGCCAGGCCCGTTCGCCGAGGGCTGCCGCGGCGTCCGGACGCGAGGTGCGCGTCACCGTCGTCAACGGCGGCAAGGGACCGGCGGAGGCCGAGGTGACGCTCGCCGCGCCGGAAGGGTGGACGGTCAAGCCCGCGTCCGCGCGCGTGTCGCTGTCGCGCGAAGACGAGTCTGCGCCCGCGCGCTTCACCGTCACGCCCGCGCGGACCGCGAAGCCGGGCACCTACGCCCTGCGCGCCGCCGCGTCGTCGGGGCCGGATGTCTTCACGACGGGCTACCAGGTCGTCGAGTACCCACACACGCGGCGCCGGCACCTCGTGCGGGACGCGGAAGCCTCGCTGAAGATCGTGGACGTGCGCGTGGCGCCCGGGCTTCACGTGGGCTACGTCATGGGCGTCGGCGACCAGGTGCCGCAGGCCATCGAGCAACTGGGCGCCCGCGTGACCCTCGTGGACGCCGACACGCTCGCCTTCGGCAATCTCTCCTCCTTCGATGCCATCGTCACCGGCGTGCGCGCGTACGAGCGGCGGCCGGACCTGCGCGCGAACAACCACCGGCTCATCAGCTACGCGGAGCGCGGCGGCACGGTGCTCGTCCAGTACAACAAGTTCGAGTTCAACGCCGCGCAGTACGGGCCATTCCCGGCGAAGGTGAGCTCGGGCCGCGTGACCGACGAGCGCGCTCCGGTGCGGCTTCTCGTGCCCGACCACCCGGCGTTCCGGTGGCCGAACCGCATCGGCGAGGCGGCGTGGAGCGGATGGGTGCAGGAGCGCGGGCTCTACTTCCTCGGCGAGAAGGACGATCGCTACGCGGACCTCGTGGAACTCGAGGACCCGTTCGAGTTCAACAAGGGCCCGAAGCGCGGCGCGCTCGTCGAGGCGGAGGTCGGGAAGGGCCGCTGGATCTACGTCGGCCTCGGGCTGTGGCGGCAGCTGCCGGCGGGGACCGAGGGCGCGTACCAGTTGATGGCGAACCTGCTCAGCGTCGGCAAGGCGCCGGCGGCTGCCGCTCCGCGCCGCAGGTGACGGCGCGGGCGCGCGGCGTCCTGGCGACGCGCCTCACGGCGCCGCGGTCGCGGGGCTGGAGCCGAGGAGGTTCTTCAGCGCCCCTTCCACCTCGGGGTAGGCGAAGCTGAAACCTCCGGCGAGCGCCCGCTCGGGGACGGCGCGCTGGCTGAAGAAGAGAAGCGGCCCGGCCATCTCGCCGAGGAGCAGTTTCAGCACGAACGTCGGCACGCGGGCGATGGCGGGCCGGCGGAGCACCCGGCCGAGCGCGCGGGCGAAGGTGGCATTCGTCACCGGGTGAGGCGCGGTCAGGTTGTAGGGGCCGCGCGCGTCCGGCGCGCCGATGGTCCATCGAGCCAGCGCCACCCAGTCGTCGCGATGGATCCACGACATGAACTGGCGGCCCGAGCCGAAGGGCCCGCCGGCGAAGAGGCGGAAGGGCAGCAGCATGCTCGCGAGGGCGCCGTGCCTGGGGTCGAGCACGATGCCCGTCCGCAGGAGCACCACGCGGGTCGCTCCGCCGTCCGCGTCGCGCGCCTCGCGCTCCCAGGCGTCCGCGAGCCTGGCGAGGAAGTCCGTTCCCGGCCCGGCGCTCTCGTCGAGGACGTCGCTGCCGGCGTCGCCGTAGAAGCCGGTGGCCGAGGCGCTGATGAAGGCGGCGGGCGGCGGGGAGGACTGCTTGACGAAGCGCGCCAGCGACCGGGTGGCGAGGAGGCGGCTCTGGACGAGCGCGTCCTTGCGTGCGAGTGTCCAGCGGCGGCCGCCGATGGATTCGCCGGCGAGGTTGACGATGATGTCGGCGCCGTTGCAGGGGCCGGCCCAGGGGCCGACGCTGCCGTCGGCCTGCCAGGTGACGAAGTCCGCGCGTGGGGAAGCGGACTGGCCGGACGTCCCGGCGTGGGGAGGCGGAGGGCGTCGAGTGAGGATCTGGAGGTGGTGACCGTCGCGGGAGAGGGAGGAGGCGAGAGCGCGGCCGAGGAAGCCGGAGCCGCCGGCGATGACGACACGCATGGGGGAAGGATACAGGAGAAGACGGAATTCAGAATTCAGAATTCAGAATTCAGAAGGGAGACGGGGCGGCGAGGGCGGAGAGCAGGGGTGGAGGCTGAGATGGAGCAGTTGGCCGCGGGAGGGCGGTTGACGGGCGTCCGGTTCATGTGTTACTAACTAGTTAGTTAAACTAATCGGTTGGTTAACATGAAGACGAAACCGGGCCGCGCCCGCACGGCCCGCCACCTCCAAACGCCCCGCCCCGACCCGCACCCCAACCCGCGCCGCTCCTCTCGACCCGGCCCCATCCCCAACACCC
>CAZBIP010000309.1:0-4143 GCA_964491885.1 uncultured Vicinamibacterales bacterium | reverse complement strand
TCGGACACAGGGCTGATTATCGCGCCGGCAACCGGCGGGTCAACCGGGAACTCGCAGACGCTTTCGGAGGGGCCTTGCGCCGCAGGCGTCTTCCGGCCGCCGTCGGCGAAGGGAGACCGCGCGGCCAGCCGCGGCTCCAGCCGCACGAATCCGCCGCCGCGATCGCGACGCAGTCCAGGACGCTTCGCGTGAGCGCGTCGGCCATGGCGCCGTCCTTCACCACGCCGATGAACATGTTGAAGATGATCCAGTTCAGGCCCACGCCGTAGAACATGACGGCCCGACTGGTTACGCAGGCCCGGTCCAGCAGCACCCGCGCAGCGCCGAACGCGGCGCCGAGCGTGACGCCCCACGCGATCACGGGCACCGGGTACTCCGCCACGCGGCTCTCGACAGTCCCCCCGAGACTCGAGAGCATGCGGATCGACCCGACGATCAGCGCGAAGCGGAGAACGGTTGCGGCAGCGTCGACGCGCGCAACCTCGCCATCCCGCCGCGGCCGACCGACAAGGGCAGCGACCGCGACGGACAGGATCAAGACGGGAACGGCGTCACCCAGGCCCATGAGGAACTGGTACGCGACGAACTCCAGACCCCATACCGCAAAGGGCGTCGCATCGAGCATGATCTCCTGCATCCCGACCATGTAGAGCAGCGCGAACGCGGAGCCCAGCAGCACGCCGCTCCTGGCGCTCCCCCGCCTCAGGTTGATCCTGTTGACGCCGATGACGGCCGCGACGTGCGCGAACAGCAGGATGAAGTAGGCCGCGGCGACGGCCGCGAACCCTGCCCGCCGGACCAGGATGCCGTCGAGCAGCGACTCATCGACCTTCGCCGGCAGCGCGGCGTGGGCAACAATAGCCAGCGCGGCGCTCGCGAGAACCGCGACGAACAACAGCAGGTGCTCCCGCATCGCGTTTCCACTACCCACGGGCGGTCTCGGATCGGCAGGCGCCGACCTCGCGTCCCGGAACGCGTCACCCATCGCGGGGCTCCCGTCAGCGCGGTTGCGTCCCGGGGGGCAGCGCTCCCAGCCGGACGAGATTCTCGTACGCGATGGCGAGGCGCGGGCCCGCGTCGGTGTCCGTCGCAATGTCGAAGTTCGAGGCGAAGAAGACCGGCAGGCGGCCGTCCGCTTCCACCCAGCCGACGTACCAGGCGATGGGATGCTCGACGCGCAAGGTCATGCCGGTCTTGGCGCGCAGGGTCCAGCCGTCGCCGCGGGCAGCAACCATGAGATCGCGCACCTGGGCCATCACGTCCTCGCGGAACGGCAAGGCGCCCTCGCGCAGGCGATGGAGGAACGCGACTTGCTCGACGGCCGTGATCCGGAGCGCGCCCTGCAGCCAGAACACGTCGATGCCGCCGGAGATGTCGCCGTTGCCGTAGCCGATCCGGCGAACCCACTCGCGCATGCGTGCCTCGCCCGTGCGCCGCGCCAGTTCCTGGTAGAACCACACGGTCGAGTTGCGGAACGCGTCGCGCATATCCTGGTCGCGGTTCCACGAGGCCATGCCGCGGTCCCGGCCATCCCACGGAAGCACGGCGCCGACGCCGGCCACCGAGCCGCACTCGAGGGCGATGAGCGAATTCGGAATCTTGAACGTCGAAGCCGGCAGGAAGCCGCGGCGGGCGCGCTCGACGTCGCTCGTCACCCAGCGGTTCGCCGCTGGTTCGAACGCCACGAACACGCCGTGCAGGCCGCGCTGCGTGAATGGCTGCGCCAGGCGCGGATCGGCCACGAAGCCCTGGCCGGCGGGCGACGCGGCGAGAGGCCACAGGAGGCCGAGGAGCACGAGCAGTCGCAGGGCCATCGCGCGCACCACTCCCTCGATCGGGCATCAGCGTACCGATCCTCCGGCGTGCCCGAGGCCACCCCGGCCCGCCGCCGCGCCCGTTCCGTTAGTTCTTCTCGCTGCCGATGAACCGATACACCGCGGCGCCCAGGATGCCCCCGATGATCGGGGCCACCCAGAACAGCCACAACTGGGAGAGGGCCCAGCCCCCCGCGAACACGGCGACGCCCGTGCTGCGCGCGGGGTTCACCGAGGTGTTCGTCACCGGGATGCTGATCAGGTGGATGAGCGTCAGGCACAAGCCGATGGCTATCGGCGCCAGTCCCTGCGGCGCCCGCTTGTCGGTCGCACCCAGGATCACGACGAGGAACATCATCGTCATGACCACCTCGGTGACGAGGGCAGAGAGCAGGCCATAGCCGCCCGGCGAATGAGCGCCGAACCCGTTCGACGCAAACCCGGCCGACACGTCGAACCCCGCCTTCCCGCTGGCGATGAGGAACAACACAGCGCCGGCCACGATGCCCCCCAGGACCTGCGCCGCGATGTACGGCAGCAGATCCCTAACCGGAAACCGGCGGCCCGCCCACAGGCCAAATGAGACCGCCGGATTCAGATGACATCCGGAGATGTGACCGATCGCGAAAGCCATCGTGAGGACGGTCAGGCCGAACGCCAACGCCACGCCCAGCAGGCCGATGCCGAGGTCCGGGAACGCCGCGGCCAGAACCGCGCTGCCGCAGCCGCCGAGAACCAGCCAGAAGGTACCCACGAACTCAGCGCCATACTTCTTCACGGCTTCCTCCTTCGCGGCGTCCAGGACACCTGGCCGATTATTGCGCCGGCGACTGGCAAGTCAACAGGGAAACGGGTCCACGTCCTGCCGCCGCAGCGTCCGCTCCCGGAGCCCTGCCGGCCAAGGTGCCGCAGCCCGGCGCGCACCGTGTCTTCCTCTTGGCGTCGGCCTGTTGACGGCACGTCGCGCTCACAGGCCGGGCCCCATGCGCCGCGCACGACTGGTCCGTATTCGTGCGGAGAGACGGCGGCGCCGGCTGCCGGGATCCGCGCCCGGACATCTCGCGACGGGCAGCCACGGGATCGCCACAGTCTCAGATCCGCTGGAGATCGGTCACGGTGAGGTCGTTCTCGACGTTGCCGGTATTGCGCGTCGCGGCCGGCTCGAACAGCAGCACCAGCACCTCTTCGTCGGCGACGGGCAGGTGTTCCACGCCGCGCGGCACGATGATGAACTCGCCGGCCGAAACGCGCGCCTCGCCGTCCGGCAGCCTCACGCGGAGCGTGCCGTGAACGACGAGGAACAGCTCGTCGGCATCATCGTGATGGTGCCAGACGAACTCGCCCTTGAGCCTGGCGAGCTTGACGTGCTGACCGTTCAGGTCGCCCACGATGCGGGGCCGCCAGTGATCGGAGAACAGGGCGAACTTCTCAGCCAGGTTGACGACGTCTCTCGTGGCGCACGCTCCGACCGGATCATACTGCCGTTGTCGCAGGCGCGGGGAGCCGGTCGTCAGATCCCCGTCATCGGGCCGGGGCCCTCTGCAGGTAGTCCATCGCGTACAGGGCCGTCAGCAACTGCACCGTCGCCAGCTTCTTGATCGGCACGACGGAGTAGTGAAGCTCGGACTCGAGGCCGGCGGCCCGCCGGTCGAAATCGGCCAGGCTCGCAGCCAGCTCGTCCCGCAGGACGGGCGGGACCGACGTCCCCCCGCGCCGCGCCTGTTCCGCTTCCAAGAGCCGTACGAACTGCCCAGCCGTCAGCAGCGCGTAGAACCGCCGCAGCGTCAGGGCATCCCACTTCTCGGCGACAGTCGCCTGCCGCGCGTACTGCTCGTCCGACCGCGCGATCTTCTCCTCGGCGGCCAGCGACGCGCCCGCCGTGCGAAGCGTCTCCCGAATGGCGTCGGCGAAGGGCGACGGCGAGGTCAACAGCGGCTCCACCCGCGCGAACCGCGTTCTCAGGTCGCCGATCCGCTCACGTTGCTCGGCGATGCTGGCGAGCGCCGCCTGCCGCCGCGTCATGTCGCTCCGGCGCGTGTCTTCGATCCGCGCGTCGAAGAAGTACGGCAGCTCGCAGTTGACCGTCAGCGGCTGGTACCGCGCCCGGAGGTAGTCGTCGCTCGACGCACCGGAATTCAGCAGCTTCTCTGGCGGCGTCGGCGAGTAGCGTTCCATGTAGTCGTACTGATCCGTGAAGTAGATCATGCGGAACATCGCCTTGCCGTCGAACTTCGTCCCCCAGGGCACTTCCGGCTCTCCAAGGTGCAGCGGCAACCCCAGGCGCGCGATGTGGCCGTAGAGGACCGGGTACAGGTCAGGCACGTCGTGT
>CAZBIP010000308.1:0-4185 GCA_964491885.1 uncultured Vicinamibacterales bacterium | reverse complement strand
TCCCGGCCGACATCTACCTCAGCGTGGTCGGCGTGGATCCGAACCTGGACTTCCTGTCCGGCAGCGGCATCGCGATCGGTCAGGGCATCCTGGTCGACGCGAACCTCCAGACGAACGTGCCGGGTGTGTACGCCGCCGGCGACGTGGCGGAGTCGGTCGACGTGGTGTCCGGCAGGCGGCAACTGAACGCCATCCAGCCCAACGCCGCCGAGCAGGGCCGGATCGCGGCGCTGAACATGGCGGGCCGGCCCGCCCGCTTCCGGGGCAGCTTCGTCTTCAACGTCCTGACGACTCTCGGTCTGGCCGCATCGTCGTTCGGCGAGTGGCAGGGCGTGCCGGGCGGAGAGTCCGCGGAAGTGCTTGACGAGGCCCGGTATCGCTACATGAATCTGCAGTTCGACGGGGAGCGCCTGGTCGGCGCCAACTGCGTGGGGTTCTCCGAGCACGTCGGCGCGCTGCGCGGGCTCATCGAGGGACGGCTCCGCCTCGGTCCCTGGAAGCAGAAACTGATGAGCGACCCCGCGCGGATCATGCAGGCGTACCTCGCGGCGGCCTGCGACGCGGCATGAAGATCGCGCTGAAACTCTTCGCGTCCCTCTCCGCGCACCTGCCGGCCGAGGCACGGGCGAGTCACCGGGTCGAACTCGAGATCCAGCCCGGCACGACGGTGCAGGACGTCATCGGACGCCAGGGCCTGCCGGAAGCCCTGTGCGCGATCGTGCTCGTCGACGGCCACTGGGTGGCGCGGACCGACCGCGCGGCGCGGGTGCTGTCAGAGGGCCAGGTCCTGGCGATCTGGCCCCCGGTCGCCGGCGGCTGAATGCCCATCCGCCACAGCTTCGACATGACGATCGGCCGGGGGGAGTTCCTGCGCCTGCTTCCGGGCGCCGTCGGGACGTTCGACACGCGCGGCGACGTTCTGCAGGGAACGAGCGCGGACCGCGGATGGGTCATCCGCCTGACACCGCTGGCGCCCGGTTCCCTGGGAGGCGTGGCCGTTCCCCGCCACCGCGTCGAGATCACGCTCGAAGAGCATTCGGAGGCGGAAGCCGAGGCGTTCATGGAACGCTTCCACCGCGGCTTCCTCCGAGGAGGCGGGTGACGGCGTCCATCAACGGCGCCACCGTCCTTCGCTATCCGCCGATCTCATCGAACCGCACCGCGCGGGTGTCGCGCTCGGTCCCCGTGCGGACGGTGAGCGCGCCGTACAGTTCAGGTCGCCTGGTGCTGATCCACCGGCGTCCCGTCGAGTGATCGAGCAGGGACGCGTCGAGATCGGCCACGACCATCGCATCGCCGGCCGCCCAGGTCTCTGAGAGGATGCGCCCGTACGGGTCGAGGATCATCGCGTTGCCCGTCCGGACCTCGTCATCGTCCACGCCGACGCCGTTGCTGAACACGACGAACATGCCGTTGTCGTGCGCCCGGGACGGCAGCCAGCGCATGAGCCATGCCCTGCCCTTGTCACCTTTCAGCTCCGCCTCGATCGCGGCGGGGTTCGTCAGCCGCTCGTCCCAGACGCGCCGCTCGATGACCCCCATCTGGTGGGGGTTCTTCGACGCGCAGCCGCCGGTCTGGTGCGGCGCCAGCAGGATCTCCGCCCCCTCGAGGGCGGTGATCCTGACGTTTTCGTTGATGTTGCAGTCGTAGCAGATCAGGACGCCCACGCGGCACCCGTGCGGCGTGTCGAACACGGTGAACGCCGAGCCGGCGACGATGTCGTCGCTTTCGAAGGCGTGAATCTTGCGATGGAGCCGCCACGTGCCGTCCGGCATCGCCACGACATAGGTGTTGTGCATGACGCCGGCGTGGTCCACTTCGACGAGCCCGGCGCCGATGGTCATGCGGCGCTCACGCGAGAGCGCCAGGAGCGCCTGAGTGGACGGCCCCGCCGGCACCGGCTCGGCCAGGGCGAGCAACTGGGCCCGCGTGAGGTTCCGCAGGAACCAGTAGCCCGTGATGCAGCACTCCGGAAAGACGAGGATCTCGACGTGCTGCCGGGACGCCTCTTGAACGAAGCGCTCGATCTTGGCGACGTTCGCGGTCTTGTCCCCGGCGGCGTGCTCGAACTGCACGGACGCGACTCGGATGTCTCGCATGGCGGGTCTGTCCTCGCGGCGCGCCGGGCGGCATGACGTCCGCTCCTCCTGCGCACCGCACGCTCGAAGTGTACCGGCCTTTTCGCCAGGCCGCCAGACGGGCGGCCAGCGCCATCGCCGGCCCTGGATCGTTCGCGCTCCGATGTCGCACTCGCGGACCCTCACGCACTCGGCTGGCACGCGCGTGCCGCCTGACGTATCCTGTGGGCCCGATCGGCACCCGCACGGCCACGCGGCCGTCCTGCACGGAGGTTCGCATGGCGCCCACGACCGACCCGTCGCCCACCGCCGCCCTCGAAGCGCTGGCGGTCCCCGAGATCGATCACGTCGATCTCGTCACGGTGTCGCTGCCGTTCGTGGCCCCGTTCGGGACCAGCATCAACGTGTGGACCCGGAAGGACGCGATGCTGATGCGGCTCGAGTCGCGCGGCGTCACGGCCTGGAGCGAGTGCGTCGCCGACCCGGACCCTTTCTACTCGTCCGAGACCAACGAGACCGCGCGGCACGTCATCGCGGATTTCCTCCTGCCGCTCGTCGAGCCGGGCATCACGCTCGGCGACATGGAGTGCCGCTTCCGCCGGGTCCGGGGCCATCACATGGCCAAGGCCACCGTCGAGAACGCGCTGCTGATCCTGCTCGCCATGCAGCGGGAGGTCCCGCTGCACGCGCTGCTCGGCCGGCCGCCGAAACCCGTCATGTCGGGACTCAGCATCGGCCTCCAGGATACGCAGGAGGCGCTGCTCGCGGCCGTCGAACGCGCCGTCGCCAGGGGCTACCATCGCGTCAAGATGAAGATCAAGCGGGGCCAGGACATCGAGTGGGTCCGCGCCGTGCGGGACCGCTTTCCGGACGTGCCGCTGATGGCGGACGCCAACGGAGACTACTCGCTCTCCGACGCGGGGCGGCTGCAGGAACTGGACGCGTTCGCCTTGACGATGATCGAGCAGCCGCTGTCGTACAGCGACATCATCGAGCACGCCGAGCTGCAGAGGGCGCTGAAGACCGCCATCTGCCTCGACGAATCCATTCACGGGCTCGCCGACGCGGCCGCCGCCATCTCGATTGGCGCGTGCCGGGTGATCAACGTGAAGCAGGGGCGGGTGGGAGGTCTGCTCGAGTCGATGCGCATCGCCCATCACGCCGCGGCGCGCGGCATCGGCGTGTGGTCGGGCGGCATGGACGAGACCGGGATTGGCCGGCTGGTCAACATCCATCTCCAGACGGCGGAGGGGTTCTCACTCCCGGGCGACACGTCCGAGACCGCCAACTACTTCCACGAGGACATCGTCGAGCAGCCCGTCGTCCTCGGGGCCGGCGGGTTCATCGACATCCCAGAGGGGCCGGGCCTCGGCGTGCGCGTCGTGCCCGAGCTGGTGCTGAAGAAGACGATCCGCGCCAAGCGCCTGCGCTAACGAGACGACCGGTAGATCTCCCCGGTGAGGAAGTCGGGCCAGTTCTTCTCGAAGTAGAGACCCTCCATGCTGGCGAGCGGCCTGACGGGCCGGGCCGACACGGTGAACCGGCGCGTGTCGGGATCGCGGCGGACGCGAAGCTGCACCTCGCGGTCCTCGGGCCGCTCGGCGAGGAACCGGAATTCCTCGAGGGGCCCGAGCCGCGTCTCCGGCACGTGCTGGCCCGAAGGCCCGCAGATGGCCCGGGCGCCGCGGCTGCCTCCGCCCGCACGGACGTACGCGTCGAGGGCCGAGAGGACGGCCTCGGAGGTCACGGCCATCTGGCGCCAGAGCACGGCGTCTGCGAGCTTCGCAGGACCACCCGCGTGAATGCCGCGCCTGGCGATCGCGTCGTTGAGGGCGCGCGCCTCGTCGAGCGCCCGGCGGACCTCCGCCGCGACGCACACGAACCCGGCACGATCGCTCATGCGCGCCTGGATCTCGCGGCGCACGTCGTCGGCGCCCAGCCCGTCAGGCGCCGCCAGGCTCTTCCAGATCTCCCGTGCCACGCTCCCGATGATGGATCTGGCGGGCGCGGGCTTGAAGGCAGGCTCGCGCGAGAGCTTCGCCCTGACGTGCTTCGCGCAGCGGATCGCCATCACCTGGCCGGCGTTGAGCGCGGCGCCGCCGGGGCG
>CAZBIP010000307.1:0-4189 GCA_964491885.1 uncultured Vicinamibacterales bacterium | reverse complement strand
TGCCTGGGATGGGCGGCGAGGCCGGCATGCAGGGAGGTTTTGGCGGAGCGGGCGGCGGGATGCCGCAGTTCGCGGGAGGCGGCCCCGGGGGGATGGGCGGCGGTCCCGGCGGCATGGAGGGCGGCAGAGGCGGGGGCGGCGGACGTGGCGGCATGGGCGGCCTCGCCGGCGCCGCCGGCCGGCTGCAGATGGCAGGCCGGCTCCAGCAGAACCGGACGCGCGTCCAGCTCACCTACAACCTCGGCGGCTCGCCGTTCAACGCGCGGCCGTACGCGCTCAACGGGCAGTCCCCGGACGAACCGACGAACCTGCAGCACCGCTTCGGCGTCAACATCGGCGGCCAGTTCAAGATCCCGGGGCTGTTCGACGCGGGCCCGAGGACGAACTACTTCCTCAGCTACAGCGGCAACCACGGCCGCACGCTCCGCGAGTCGTACTCGCGCGTGCCGACGGCCGAGCAGCGCGCGGGCGATCTCTCCGGCGGCACGGGCATCATCTACGACCCGCTGACGGGGGCGCCGTTCGCCGGCAACCGCATCCCGGCGGACCGCATCAGCCAGGCGGCGGCTTCCCTCCTCGCGTTCTATCCGCTGCCGAACCAGGACACCCCCGACCAGAACTACTACTACTCGACCGCCACGGTGAGCCACTCGGACGACATCAACTTCCGCCTCACGCGTTCCCTCGGCACCGCGCCGCCGGGGCGGGGCGGCATGCCGGGCGGCGGCAGGGGCGGCATGGGGGGCGGCCGTGGCGGCGGCGCCGCGAACGTCTCGATCGGCGTTCAGTACCGGCGATCGTCCGGCGACCAGACGACCAGCTTCCCCACGCTGGGCGGCAAGAACCGTCAGACCGGCTGGAACGTGCCGCTCGGCGTCTCGTTCCAGCGGTGGGGGCTCTTCAACTCGCTGAACGTCCAGTACAACCGCAGCCACGCCACGACGTCGAACTTCTTCGCGAACGTCCGCAACGTGGCGGGCGAGGCCGGCATCGCGGGCGTCTCGACCGATCCCTTCTCGTGGGGGGTGCCGTCGCTCTCGTTCACCAGCATCAGCGGCCTGCGTGACATCACGCCGTCGGAGCGGACGGACCAGACGGTGACGGTGAGACTGACTCAGTCCAGGATGCGCGGTCGGCACGTGCTCCGGTGGGGCGCCGACTTCCGGTCCATGCGCAACGACAGCCGGTCGGACTCGAACCCGCGGGGCAGCTTCGTCTTCACCGGGCTCTACTCGCAGCGGACGAAGATCGCCGGCGCGGGGAACGACTTCGCGGACTTCCTGCTCGGCCTGCCCCAGCAGGCGTCGCTGCAGTACGGCCCCGGGACGCTCGCCTTCCGGTCGGTGGCGTGGAGCGCGTTCGTCCAGGACGACTGGCGCGTGCGGGCGAACCTCACGATCAACGCGGGCGTCCGCTACGAGTACCTGTCGCCGTACAGGGAGGCCGGCAATCACCTGGTGAACCTCGACGTCCCACCCGACTTCACCGCGGCCGTGCCGGTGCTGGCCGGGCAGTCCGGCCCGTTCACGGGCGCCTACCCCGACACGATCGTGAAGCCGGATCGCAACAACGTCGCGCCCCGGATCGGCATCGCGTGGCGCCCGAAGCCGCGCCTCGTCGTGAGGGCGGGCTACGGCATCAACTACAGTTCGCCGGTCTACCAGGGCATGGCGCGGCAGCTGGCGGCGCAGCCGCCGTTCGCCGTCACAGACACGCGCATCGGCACGCTGCTCGATCCCCTCACGCTCGTGACGGTCTTCGCGGAGGCCGGGGCCGACGAAACGACGAACAACTTCGGCGTCGATCCCGAGTACGACCTCGGCTACCTGCAGATGTGGAACGCGGGCGTCACGCGCGACCTGACGCGCACGCTGAGCGCCGGGCTCAACTACGTCGGCACGAAGGGGGGCAGCCTCGACCTGCTGCGCGCGCCGAACCGGGGGCCGAACGGCCTGCTCATCGACGGCGTGCAGGCGTTCACCTGGGAATCGTCGGGCGGCCGCTCGATCATGCACGCCCTGTCGGTGCAGCTGCGCAAGCGGCCGACGAGCGGCATCGGCGGCGGCCTCACCTATACCTGGTCCAAGGCGATGGACAACGCCTCGTCGCTCGGCGGCGGCGGGGGCGGCTCGGGCGTCGTGGCGCAGAACGACAAGGACCTCGAGGCCGAATGGAGCCTCTCCAGCTTCGACCAGCGGCACCGGCTCTCGGCGGACCTCAACGTCGAGCTGCCGTTCGGGCCGAACCGGCGCTGGCTGAACCACGACGGGTGGGCGGCGAAGGTTTTGGGCGGCTGGTCGTGGGACACCACGGTGACGCTCTCCACCGGGACCCCGTCCACGGTGAGGGTCGTCGGCAACACGTCGGACGTGGCCCGCGGCGTGAACGGAACATTGCGCGCGGACTACAACGGGCAGCCCATCGCCATCGACAGCCCGACGATCGCGCGCTACTTCAACACGGCCGCGTTCTCGGTGCCGGCGCCGGGCGCCTTCGGCAACTCCGCGCGCAACCTCCTCGTGGGGCCCGGCCAGCACAACGCCTCCATGTCGCTCATGAAGACGGTGCAGCTCCCGCAGGGCCGCTCGCTCTCGCTGCGCGTGCAGGCGGGCAACGTGTTCAACACCGTGCAGTACGGCGCGGTCGACACGACCGTCAACTCGCCCACCTTCGGGCGGGTGCTCTCGGTGCGGTCGATGCGAAGCGTGCAGTTCAACATCCGGATGGGGCTCTAGCATGCCGCGCCGAACGCCTTCGCTCGGATCGCACCTGCCCAGGCCGCGCGCGCGCCGCCTGATCGCAGCGGCCGCCGCCGTCTTCACGCTGGGGTCGCCCTCGCCCGCCGCCCAGCAGCCCGTGCCGCAATCGGCGCAGCGCCCCCCGGTGTTCCGTTCCGGCCGCGACCTCGTCGTCGTCAACGTCGTCGTGCGCGACAAGACCGGGGCGCTCGTCCGCGGCCTGACGCGCGACGACTTCACCGTGCTCGAGGACAACAGGGCGCAGACGGTGGAGAGTTTCGACTTCGAGGACCTCGACGCCGTCGCCAGCCCGATCGAGATCGCCGACGAGATGCTCGCCGCGGCGGCCAGGACGTCGGCGGCGGAGGCGAAGGCGCGTGCCGCGGCTTCGGGTGCCGCAACGCCGGACGCCGCCGCGCCGCTGCCGTCGAAGCCGGTGTCGGACCTCCGCGACCGACGCCTGATGGTGCTCTTCTTCGACCTCAGCTCGATGGAGCCGGAGGAGGTGGCGCGGGCGGTCCAGTCGGGCCGCGACTACGTGACCAACCGGCTCTCGCCCGCGGACGTCATCGGCATCGTGTCGCTCGGCACGTCGCTCGAAGTCGTCCAGGACTTCACGGCGGACCGCGCGCTCCTGCTGGCGGCCATGGACCAGCTCAGCCCGGCCGAAGGCGCGGGATTCGCGGCAGCCGCCGCGACCGACGCGGCGAGCGCCGTGGACACGGGCAACGCGTTCACGGCCGACGACACCGAGTTCAGCATCTTCAACACGGACCGCCGCCTCGACGCGCTGCGCTCGCTCGCCGACGTGCTGGCCGGCATCGAGCAGAAGAAGTCGGTCCTCTACTTCAGCGGCGGCATGACGCAGCAGGGCATGGACAACCAGGCCGCCATGCGCGCGGTCATCGACCGCGCGGTCCGCGCCAACATGTCCATCTACGCGGCCGACTCGCGGGGCCTCCAGGCCCTCCCGGCCGGCGGAGAGGCGAGCCAGGGCAGCGTGCGCGGCCAGGGGGCGTTCTCGGGCCAGACGATGGACAGCGCGCGGAACGAACTGGCGTCGTCTCAGGACTCGCTCGCGACGCTCGCCGAGGACACGGGCGGCCGCGCGTTCTTCGACACCAACGAGTTCGACGAGGTGTACACGCAGGTCGTGAAGGACACGACGGCGTACTACCTGCTCGGCTACACCAGCACGAACGCCAGGGCGGACGGCCGCTACCGCCGCATCAAGGTCACCCTGAAGCGGCCGGGCCACAAGGTCGAGCACCGGTCGGGCTACTACGCGGCGCGCGATTTCTCGCACTCGGGCCGCGACGATCGAGAGCAGCAGCTGCAAGAGCACCTGCTCTCGGGCCTCTCCCCCACCGATCTGCCGATTCACGGGCAGGCGGGTTACTTCCGGCTGAAGCCGAACCGGTACTTCGTGCCGATGTCCTTCATCGTGCCCG
>CAZBIP010000306.1:0-4195 GCA_964491885.1 uncultured Vicinamibacterales bacterium | reverse complement strand
CGCCCGGCCCGAAGTCGAAGACGCGCGGCGCGCCGGCCGGAGGGGGAGCCGGGGACGCCGCGGCCGGTGTCGCAGGAGTCGTGCGCTGATCCAGCGTAAACGGAGCCTGGCCATCCGGCGCGGCGATCGCCGCGAGGGTCAAGGCGCAGGCCAGCACGGCCCGGCGCGTGCAGTTCAGGGACATCGTTCCTCCAACTGGTGCCCTGTCCGCGGGTCCTGTCCGAGACGTTTCCAGCTAGAAAGCTCCTCGGCCACCCGCGCCCCGGGCACGAGCACCTGGTTCGAATCACCGTCGTTCAGCTACCGCGCCGGCGCGGCGCGCCCCGGCTCCATCTCGCTTGCGGCGATCATGGCCGCCATCAGGCCGTGCGTCGAGTTCTTGAGGCGCGGCACGGCGAGATACGCCGCGGCGTCCTTCTGCACGCCCATGCCCTTTACGGCTTCCGTGAACACGGGGCGGCCGTTGGCGTCCTGCTCGAAGGTCGCCTGCAGGCCCTTCCACGCACGCTCGGCGACGGGGAGGTATGTTGTCTCGACGAGCCCGAGCCGCACGGCCTTGCGGATGGCGTAGATGAACATGCCGCTCGCCGAGTGCTCGAGCCAGTTGCCCGGGAGCCCGGGCTTGTCCATGACCTGGAACCAGAGGCCCGTCTTCGGATCCTGCGTCTTCCGCAGGCCGGCGGCGTTCTTCTTCAAGAGGTCGTGGAGCTGCGCATAGCCCGGGTGCGCCGGCGGGAACTGCTCGAGAATGTCCACCATCGCCATCACGAACCAGCCCATGCCGCGGCCCCAGATGATCGGCGACCGGCCGGTCTGCGGGTCGGCCCAGGCGGCGTTCCGGTCCTGGTCCCACGCGTGGTAGAGGAGGCCGGTGTTGGGATCCAGCGTGTGCTTCGCGGCCAGCGTCGCCTGGAAGACAGCCATGTCGTTGCCGAACGCGGCATCGCCGAACAGCCGCCCGTAGTTCACAAGGAACGGCTGGCCCATGTAGATCCCGTCCACCCACATCTCGTTCGGGTAGTGGCCCTTGTGCCAGAAGCCGCCGTCAGCGTTCTTCGGGACGCGGTCGAACGCGTCGCGCACCGTCTTCGCGGCGGCCTTGTACCGCGGGTCGCCCGTGCGTTCGTGGAGGAACAGGATCAGCATGCCCGGCTGGATGTAGTCGAGATTGTGCGTGCGGGCCTGGTCCCAGCCGAGGACGCCCTGCTCGTTCACGTACCCGTCCACCCACCGCTTGATGTAGTCCAGGTAACGGGGGTCCCTGGTCGCGTCGTACATCTTCGACATGCCGAAGAGCACGATGCCCGTGTTGTATTCCCAGCCGTTCTGGGCCGGGTCGATCCGGTTGGGGTCCGGCCAGGTCGCCAGCACGGTGTCGGCGAACCGGACGCCCCAGCCGGGCGCGGGTCCCGCGGCGGCCGCCTGCGGGGCCAGGAGGCCGCGCGAGGGCGCGGCGGTCAGCGTGAGAGTGGCGGCGACGGCCGCCAGGACGAGGGTTGCGGCGGCAGCGGGCAGCCGCAGGCGTGCACGTTCCATGTTCGGCCTCCCCGTGGAGCGATTGAGCGGATGCCATAGTAGCGCGAGTCGGGTCGCCGCGCACCCGCGAGGAATGTCCACGATCCCTGGTTTTGGCAAACTGGTATGACAACTACTTGACAGCCGCACGGTAGTGTTGCAGACTTCGGGCGCAGGAACAGAGGGGGAGGGGGGACTGAAAGCCGCCGTTGGCAGCACATGGCGTCCAGGGCGTCACGGGCGGCCTGCGGCCTTGAGCGTCTCCCGCCATGTAGTTGGTCAGACCACTGAAGCCTTCGAGACGGCGCACGCGCCCATGGCCGCGAGCCGGGCGACATCGGTCAGAGGGAGGTAGGGATGGAATGGAGACGTAGTCGAACCAGTCTCATGGGCTTCGCGGCGGTCCTCCTGCTGCTGGCCCTGGTCCTGCCGGCGTCGGTGGACGCCCAGGAGACGCGCGGCCGGATCGTCGGGCGGGTGACCGACGCGAGCAAGGCCGTCATTCCCGGCGCCTCGGTGACCGTCACCGACGTCGCCCGCAACACGTCGGTCAGCCTGGTGACGAACGAGCAGGGCCTCTTCCAGGCCACCTACCTGCTGCCAGGAACGTACACGGTCGCGGTCGAGTTGCAGGGCTTCAAGAAGTACATCCAGGACAAGGTCACGATCGAGCTGGCGCAGACGCGCGACCTGACGATCGTGCTCGAGGTCGGCGGCATCGAAGAGGCGGTCAACGTGACGGCCGAGGTGACGACGGTCAACACGGCTGACGCGAGCCTGGGCCTCGTCGTCGATCAGGCGCGCTTGGCGAGCCTGCCGCTCATTCACGGCGACCCCTACAAGATCATGGGCCTCGCGACCGGCCTGGCGCACTCGGGCAGCCAGCGCCTGGATCGGCCGTACGAGCCGACGCACATCGTCGGCTACGCGTACCAGGGCACGCGGAGCAACCGCAGCGACCTGCTGATCGACGGATCGCCGAGCACCGCCACGGCGAACGCCAACGAGGTCATCGCGACCTACGTACCGCCCTCGGACCTGGTCCAGGAATTCAAGGTGCAGACGGCGACGTTCGACGCCCAGTTCGGGAACACCGAGGGCGGCGTCACCAGCATCAGCATCAAGTCGGGGACCAACGCCCTGCACGGAACGGCCTACTACTTCGCTGAGCCGTACAAGCTCGGGGCGAACGACTTCTTCGGGAAGTCCAGGGGACAGGAGCGGATCGAGAGTTCCTCGGACCGGCCGGGCTTCACCGTCGGCGGACCGGTCGTCCTGCCGAGCCTCTACGACGGCCGTGACAAGACGTTCTTCATGGCCGGGCTGGAGTACATCAAGGACGTCCGGCCGCGGTTCGACGCGGGCGGCGACAGCTGGGTGCCGACCGCGGCGCTGCGGAACGGCGACTTCTCGGCGTACTCCGGGAACATCACGATCTACGATCCGCTGACGCGCGTGCGCAACGCGTCTGGCCAGTACATCGGGCAGCCGTTCCCCGGCAACGTCATCCCGGCGAACCGGATCAACCCGATCGCGAAGAAGATCCTCGAGTATTACGGCATGCCCAAGAACCCGGGCCTGGCCGGCAACATCACCGACTCGAAGCTTCCCGAGACAGCCAACTACATCAGCACGACGGGCCGCATCGACCAGAGGATCTCGAACAGCAACCGCATGTTCGTGCGGGGCAGCTGGTACAACCGCGACAGCATCTACAACGAGTACACGGGCAACCCCGTGTCGTCGGGCACGTGGTTCCAGTTCCAGTCCTGGCAGGCCGTCATCGACGACGTCCACGTGTTCAACCCGACGACGGTGTTGAACGTCCGCTACGGCTACAACCGGTTCGACCGCAACTCGGGGCAGCAGGAGGAGGCGCGGAACTTCGACCTGACGAGGCTCGGCTTCCCCTCGCAGTACAACAGCCTGATTCCGGAGGAGAACCGGTACTTCCCGCGGCTGAACTTCGACGGCACCACGATGCTCGACGTGGCCTTCGGCAACGACTTCCGGCCGGTCACGTCGCACACGGCGTCAGCCGTCGTGAACAAGTCGATGGGGGCGCACGCGCTCAAGGGCGGCGCCGAGATGCGCATCTACGGCGAGCGCAGCCGATCGACGGGCAACGCCCAGAGCGGCAACTACACGTTCAGCAACGCCTACACGAGGCAGAGCAGCGCCAGCGGCACGGATTACTACGGCCTGCAGAACTACGCGGCGTTCCTGCTCGGCATGCCGTCCACCATCGCGATCACGCGCGCGGCGAGCTACGACGAGTACTCGATCACCTGGGGGTTCTTCGTCCAGGACGACTGGCGCGTGAACGATCGGCTGACGTTGAACCTCGGCCTCCGCTACGAGGTGGAATCGGCGCTGACAGAACGCGACAACAAGAGTGTGAGCGGCTTCGACTTCGGGTACGCCCAGCCGATCGAAGGCGCGGTCCAGGCAGCGTACGTCGGCCGCAACGACCCTGAGTTGAAGGCGGTCCTTCCGCAGATCGCCGTGAAGGGGGGACTCAAGTACCTGGGCCTGGACGACAAGAAGCTCTACAGTGTGCCCAAAAACTCGTTCCTGCCGCGCGTCGGGTTCGCCTACAAGCTGGACGACAAGACGGTCATCCGGGGCGGCGGCGGCCTGTTCGCCGGCTTCCTCGGCCAGCGGCGGGGCGACGTGATCA
>CAZBIP010000305.1:0-4197 GCA_964491885.1 uncultured Vicinamibacterales bacterium | reverse complement strand
ATAGGCCGCGGGCTCCTCCCCAAGCAACGGGCCCTTGCGGGTCCCCGCCTTTAAACAGTCCCGGATGCCCGGGACGATCACATCCAGTATTAGTCCGCCTTTCGGCAGGTTATACTCGACTTGGGGGCAGATTGCCCACGTGCTACGCACCCTTTCGCCACTATCCTTCCCACGTTCTCGCCTTGCGGCTTGAACACGGGAATTCCCGTTCGACTTGCATGCCTAATCCACGCTGCCAGCGTTCGTTCTGAGCCAGAATCAAACTCTCCGTAAACATAAACGGACGCGCCGGCGCCCTCACCGTCTCCGGGTTGGGCTCCGTCGCGAGTTGACTAGCTTCAGGAACATGAGCTTTTCCACACATCACACCACTTCCGATTCGAAGCGGTCATGTGGGTGCAGATTCTGCTGTCAAAGAACGATCACCCGCAAAAAAAGCACGCATCCTGAACGGCGTTCACGATGCCGTGCTTTGCCTGCGAGCGAATGACAAGGAACCGTCTTCTTCGTCCAACGCGTCCATTACTCTATCACAGGGGTAGGGCCTGTCAACTGTTTTTTTTAAGTTTTTTTGATTTTTTTTTGCGCCCGATTCCACCACACTGGAGGCGTGTCTTATACCGCGCAGGCCGGACGGGGTCAAGCGCGGATCGCCACCAGGAGGCCGGCCATGCCGCCCGCGTTGATCGTCGCGCTCGACACCTCCTCGGCCCGCACGGTCATCCCCCTGCTCCGGATCCTGCCGCCCGCCATCCGCTGGTACAAGGTGGGACTCGAATGGTTCACCGCCGAAGGGCCCCGGGCCGTGTCGCGGTTGCGCGACAGCGGCCGCCAGGTCTTCCTGGACCTGAAGCTGCACGACATCCCGCGCACGGTCGCCCGCGCCGTCGCCGCCGCCGCGCGCCACGGCGCCGGCCTGATCACGGTCCACGCAGCCGGGGGCGCCGCCATGCTGCGGGCGGCCGCGGACGCCGCCCGCGAAGCCGGCCGGACCGGCCCGAAGCTCGTGGCCGTCACCGCGCTCACCAGCCTGGATGCCGCCGACCTGCGCGCCCTGGGCATCCGGCGCAGCCTGTCGGACTATGCCCTGCAGGCCGCCGAACTGGCGCTCGCCGCCGGCCTCGACGGCCTGGTGGCCTCCCCCCTCGAGGCGGCCGCCCTGCGGCGGCGCTTCGGGCCCGGGCCCATCCTTGTGACTCCCGGCATCCGCCCGGCCGGGGGCGCCGCCGCCGACCAGAAGCGCGTGGCGACGCCGGCGTTCGCCGTACGGGCCGGCGCCGATTTCCTCGTCGTCGGCCGCCCGATTCTCGAGGCGCCCGATCCCGCGGCCGCGGCCGCGGCTATCCTGGCCGACATGCGCGCCGCCCTGCGCGCCGGGCCGGCCGGCTCGCCAAGACGGCGGGCTTGACCCGCCCGATCCTCCCGGATATGCTCCCCTCCCTGGCCTCTGATTCCCGGCGCGCGAACCGTCCGGAACGGGGCCCTGCGCGAAGGATCATGAATACGCCGTCATCGTGGCGCGAACAGCGGGAACGGGCCGCCTTCCTGGCGCTGGCCGACGGCTCGGTGTTCCGCGGCCACTCGGTGGGCGCACCCGTTGACACGGTGGGGGAAGCGGTCTTCAACACCGGCATGACCGGCTACCAGGAAATCCTCAGCGACCCGTCGTATGCCGGGCAGATGGTGGTGATGACCTGCCCCGAAATCGGCAACACCGGCCTGAACGCCGAGGACATGGAATCGGCGCGCTTCCACGCGGCCGGCTTCCTTGTGCATGCCCTCAACGAGCCCAGCAGTTGGCGCGCCCGCGAGTCGCTGCGCGCCGGCCTCGTGCGCGCCGGCATCCCGGCGCTCGCCGGGGTGGATACCCGCGCCCTGACCCTCAAGCTCCGCACGGACGGCACCCAGAAAGCCTGCCTGGCCGTGTCCGGCCAACTCGCGGAACCGGAGGCGATGCAGCGCGCCCGCGAGTGGCCCGGCCTCGACGGGCAGGATTATGCCGCCCGGGTCACGTGTCCCCGCCCCTATCGCTGGGACCCGGACAACACCCTCTCCCGCGGCGGCGGACCCGAGCCCCTCCCGCCGGCCGACCTCCGCGTCGTCGTCTACGATTTCGGCGTCAAATGGAATATCCTGCGCGGCCTGCGGCGCGCGGGCATGCAGGTGACCGTGGTCCCGGCCCGCACGCCGGCCGAGGAGGTCCTGGACCAACAGCCCGACGGCGTCCTGCTATCGAACGGGCCCGCCGATCCGGCCGCCGTGACCTATGCGATCGAGGCCGGCCGGCGGCTGCTGGGCCGGGTGCCGCTCATGGGGATTTGCCTGGGCCACCAGTTGCTGGCCCTGGCCCTCGGCGGGCGCACGGTCCGCCTGCCATTCGGCCACCACGGCTGCAACCACCCGGTGAAGAACCTGGACTCGGGCCGGGTTGAAATCACCTCACAGAACCACAATTACGCCGTCGTGCCCGACTCGCTCGACCCCGCGCAGGTGCGCGTCACTCACCTCAATTTGAACGACCAGACGATCGAGGGAATCGCGCACAGGAATGAGCCGATGATCGCGGTGCAATATCACCCCGAATCGGCGCCCGGCCCGCACGATCCGGTTTACCTGTTTGCGCAATTCCGCGAGCTGATCACCTCCGCCTGAGGCCGGGCCACGGGCGGGAGAAGGCGCCGGGAGAGCCAAGAACGGGGCACACCGCATGACGTCGCGCGACTGGATCGCCATTCTCGATTTCGGCTCGCAGTATACGCAGTTGATCGCCCGGCGCGTACGCGAGTTGCAGGTGTATTCCGAAATCCTGCCGCATGACACGCCGGCGGCCGTATTGCGCAGGCGCCGCCCGGCCGGCCTGATCCTGTCGGGAGGCCCGGCCAGCGTGTTTGACCCGGGCGCGCCGGCGGGCGACCCGTCCCTCTTCGATCTCGGCCTGCCGGTCCTGGGCATCTGCTACGGCATGCAATGGATGGCCCACGCGCTCGGCGGCACGGTGCAGCCGGGCGCGACGCGGGAATACGGGCCGGCCCGCATCGCGCTAACCGGACGCGGCACGCTCTTCCGCGGACTGGCGGCGCGCCAGGCGGTCTGGATGAGCCACGGCGACCAGGTGCGCACGATGCCGCCCGGGTTCCATGCGCTGGCCGGTACCGCAACCTGCCCGGTCGCCGCCATGGCCGATCCGCGGCGGCGCCTGGCCGGCCTTCAGTTTCACCCGGAAGTCGCGCACACCCCCAACGGGGCAATCCTGCTGCGCCGCTTTGTCCTCGGCCTGTGCGGCTGCCGCGGCCGCTGGCAGATGGCCCGGTTTATTGACGAGAGCCTCCGCTCGATCCGGCGCACGGTCGGACGGGGGCACGTCGTCTGCGCCCTGAGCGGCGGCGTGGACTCCGCCGTCGTCGCCCTGCTCCTGCACCGGGCCATCGGCCGGCGCCTGCACTGCATCTTCGTGGACAACGGCCTGCTGCGGCACGGCGAGGCGCGCCAGGTCGAGGACACCTTCGGCCGCGCGTTCGGGATGGACCTTCGCGTGGTCCGCGCCCAGGCGCAGTTCCTGAAAGACCTGCGGGGCGTCTCTGATCCCGAACACAAACGCAAGCTCATCGGCCGGCGCTTTATCCGGGTCTTCGCCGCGGAAGCCCGGCGCCTGGGCCGAATCCGGTTCCTCGCCCAGGGAACCCTGTACCCTGACGTCATCGAAAGCCGCTCCCCGCACGGGGGCCCGTCCGCGACCATCAAGAGCCACCACAATGTCGGCGGCCTCCCGCCGGATCTGGCGTTCACCCTGATCGAGCCGCTGCGCCACCTGTTCAAGGACGAAGTCCGTGCCCTGGGCCGTAAACTGGGCCTGCCGGCCGAGATCGTCAACCGTCAGCCGTTTCCCGGTCCAGGCCTGGCCGTGCGCATCGTCGGGCCCGTGACCGCCGGCCGCGTCGCCCTGCTCCAGCAGGCCGACCTGCGGGTCCGGGAGGAACTCGCCGCGTATGACACGCGCGGCCGGATCTGGCAGGCCTTTGCCGTGCTGCTGCCGGTCAAGAGCGTGGGCGTCATGGGCGACGGCCGGACCTACGAATATACCGCCGTCGTGCGCGCGGTCTCCAGCCAGGACGGCATGACGGCCGACTGGGCCCGGCTTCCGCACCGCCTGCTGGCCCGGCTGTCCAACCGGATCATCAACGAGGTGCGCGGCATCAA
>CAZBIP010000304.1:0-4198 GCA_964491885.1 uncultured Vicinamibacterales bacterium | reverse complement strand
CCCGCTCGCCGTGAGGGCGTCCAGCAGCCCCGGGCAGCCGATCGCCTCGTCGTCCCAGGACAGGAACGTGCGCGCGCCGCATTCGGAGGCAATCTGCGCGATGACCGTTGAAACGTCCGCCAGCGTGGCGCGGTAGACTCGGCCGGAGAGCGCGGTCAGGGCCGCAGAGAACTGCCCGGCCAGCGCTTCCGCGTCCGCGTCGCTTGGGGGAGCTGCTGGGACGGGCCGCCGCGCATCGCCCGAATCCGGCAGCACGGCGCGGACCAGCCCGTCTCGGATCGACGTCAGGATGCGCTCGCGTGCCTGCGTCATCGCGACGCCTCCTTGCGCTCCCGGTGTTCCTGCAGGAAGGACCGCGCCGCCGGAACCGGGAAGTCCCGAGAGGCCGTCCACGCGCCGAGCGGCCCCGGCAGCCGGCGGATCCAGCCCTTCCGGCCCACGAGCCTCGCCATGAGGCCAGCGGCCGCGCCGCCTGCCCGGTAGAGTCCGGGCCGTTTCACGACCGCCGCATAGACCGGCATCGCCATCCGGAGCCACGCCGGAGCGAGCCGCTTCGCGGCGGCCTGCCGGCGCAACTCCAGCAGCAGGTGCGGGAGGTTGATCCTCACGGGGCACGCGTCGCGGCAGGCCCCGCACAGGCTGCTGGCCTGCGCCAGCTCGGACCACCCGTCGAGTCCCAGCAGGCCCGGCATCACCACCGAGCCGATCGGCCCCGGGTAGACGCCGCCGTACGCGTGGCCGCCGATGTGCTGGTAGACGGGACAGACGTTGAGGCACGCTCCGCACCGGATGCAGTACAGGACTTCGGCCAGGGGCCCTCCGAGCAGACGGCTGCGGCCGTTGTCCACGACGACGATGTGCATCTCCTCGGGGCCGTCGGGTTCCGCCCGTCCGATGCCCCCGGGCCCGGCAGTCCTCCGTCTGGGTCCGGTCATCAGGCTGGTGTAGACGGACAGGGCCTGGCCGGTGGCGCTGCGCGCCAGGAGCGACAGCACGACGGCGAGGTCCGCGGCCGACGGCACGATGCGCTCGAGGCCGACGAGCGCCACGTGCACGCGGGGCAGCGACGTCGTGAGGCGTCCGTTGCCCTCGTTCGTCACGATGCACACGGTGCCCGTCTCCGCCACCACGACGTTGGCGCCGCTGATGCCCATGCCGGCCCTGAGGAACTCGGCGCGCAGCGTGCGCCGCGCGAAGGCCGTCATCGCCGGGATGTCGGCCACGTCCTCCGGGGCGGCGCCCAGCTTCTCGCGGAACAGCCGCGCCACGTCGTGCCGCGACTTGTGGATGATCGGCGTGATGATGTGGGAGGGGCGGTCCTCCGCCACCTGGACGACGAACTCTCCGAGGTCGGTTTCGACGACGCGCACGCCCGCGCGTTCGAGGGCGGCGTTCAGCTCGATCTCCTCCGACACCATCGACTTCGACTTCACCGCCAGCGTGACCCCGCTCGCCCGCGCGATGTCGGCCACGATCCGCGTCGCGTCTTCGGCGGTCTCGGCCCAGTGCACGCGGCAGCCCCTTGCCGTGGCCTCGCGCTCGAAGGTCTCCAGAAGTTGGTCGAGGCGGGCGATGGCCGCGGCTCGGATGCGGCGCGCATCGTCGCGCGTCGCTTCGGCGGCCGCGAACGCCGCCATGGCCGTGGTGCGCCCGCCGGCGAGACGCCCGGTCGTGAGCGCGAGCGCGCTTCGCAGGGCGCCGTCGGACAGGGCCGCGCCGATCCGCCGGTGGAACGCCTGCGCGGCGCTAGCCACGGGACGTCTCCTCGAAGGCGTCCGCCACGACCTCGGCGATGTGCCGGGTGCGCGTGCGGCTCCCGCGCCGGTGCAGGCCGCCGCCGATGTGCATGAGGCAGCTGACGTCGGTGGCGACGACCACGTCGGCGCCGCTCGCGTCGATGGCCTCGAGCTTCGACTCGAGCATCGCGCTCGAGACGGGGCCCATCTTCACCGCGAACAGCCCGCCGAATCCGCAGCAGACTTCCGCGTCCGGCAGGTCGCGGCATCGTTCGCCCGTCACCGCGCCCAGCACTCTCCGGGGCTGCTCGCGCAAGCCGAGGCCGCGCAGGCCGTGGCACGAGGCGTGGTAGGCCATCGCCGGCCCGGCCGGGGCAGCGGGGAGATCGACGCCGAGCACGTCCACGAGGAACTGGCTGAACTCGTGCGTCCGAGCCGCCAGGTCGCGCGCCTTCGGCCCGTACACCGGGTCGTCGGCGAACAACTCCGGGTAGTGGGTGACGATCATGTCGGCGCAGGAGCCGGATGGCACGACGACGGGATCCGCCGTCCGCGACAGCACGTCGATCGTGTGCCGGGCCATCTCCGCCGCCTCCTCGAAGAAGCCGCCGTTGAACGCGGGCTGGCCGCAGCAGGTCTGATCCGGGACGACGTCCACCTGCAGGCCGAGGCGCTCGAGCACCGCGACTGCCGCGTGGCCGACGGATGGCGAGAAGAGATCGACCAGGCAGGTCGCCAGGAACTGGATCCGGGAGGGCCGCGGCATCAGGGTTCGCGTCTCCTTTACGCGGTCGCTACCATACCACGGCCTACCTCGCGCGGAGGTACTGGTCCGGCCATGCGACGTCCTGTCCCAGTTCCCGGGCCGCGTGGAGCGGCCAGTACGGGTCTCGCAGGAGTTCCCGCGCCAGCAGCACGACGTCGGCTTGTTCGTTCCGGACGATCTGGTCCGCCTGCGCGGCCGACGTCACCATGCCGACGGCGGCGGTCAGGACCGGCAGCATGTCCTTGATGCGCTGCGAGAACGGCACCTGATAGCCGGGGCCAGCCGGGATGGCGGCACCCGCCACGTTGCCGCCCGACGAGCAATCGATCAGGTCCACGCCGTACTCGGACAGGTGGTGCGAAAGCGCCACCGTGTCCTCCGGGCGCCACCCACCCTCCACCCAGTCCGTCGCCGACAGCCGCACGAACAGGGGCAAGTCGGCCGGCCACTCCTCCCGGATGGCCTGGCAAACCTGCTTCAGCACACGCACGCGATTGTCGTACGACCCGCCGAATTCGTCATCGCGCCGGTTCGAGAGCGGGGAGAGGAACTCATGGATCAAGTAGCCGTGCGCGGCGTGCACCTCCGCGACCTTGAACCCGGCAGCCCTGGCCCGGGCCGCCGCCTGGCGGAAATCGCCGACGACGGCCTCGATGCCCGCCCTGTCCAGCGCCTCGGGCACGGGGTGCTTCGCGTCGAAGGAGATTGCGCTCGGCGCCACCGGCACCCAGCCGCCGGCATCGGGCGGGACCGGCCCGCCGCCGTGCCAGGGCGGCGCCGTGGAGGCCTTCCTCCCGGCGTGGGCCAACTGGATGCCCGGCACCGCGCCCTGGGCCGTCACGAACTCCGTGATCCGGCGGAGCCCCGGGATGTGCTGATTTTCCCAAATTCCCAGGTCCGCCGGGCTGATCCGGCCCCTCGGGTCCACCGCCGCCGCCTCGGTCAGCACCAGGCCCGCGCCGCCGACGGCCCGGCTGCCGTAGTGGACGACGTGCCAGTCGGAGACGAATCCGTCGGTGGCACTGTACTGGCACATCGGGGATACGCCGATACGATTACGAAGGGTCACGCCTCGAATCGTCAGGGGCGAGAACAGGTGCGGGTGGGACACGTGTCGGCTCCTTTTCTGGTGGTAGCATAACTGAACCCGAGGACACGATGGCTCCGACGTTGGTCGCCGATGGCTTGGTCAAACGCTTCGGCCCGGTTGCCGCGGTCGATGGCGTCGGGCTGACGGTGTCCGCCGGCGAGGTCGTCGGCCTGCTCGGCCCCAACGGGGCCGGCAAATCCACCACGATGAAGATGATCGCCGGCTTCCTGACGCCTTCGTCGGGCACAGCCAGCGTCTGCGGCCACGACGTGCGCGAGGAGGCCATCCAGGCGCGTCGTCAGCTCGGCTATCTTTCCGAGGGCGCGCCCAGCTACGGCGAGATGACGGTGCGCGGCTTCCTGGAGTTCATCGCCAACGTGCGCGGGCTCAGCGGCGAGCGCCGTCGCCAGCGCATGGACGATGCGGTCGGCCGCCTGCAGCTCGAATCGGTGCTGGAGCAGGCGGTGGACACCCTGTCCAAGGGCTTCAAGCGTCGCGTCGGGCTGGCCCAGGCCATCCTGCACGATCCGCGCGCGCTGATCCTGGACGAGCCGACCGACGGCCTGGACCCGAACCAGAAGCACGAGGTGCGCGGGCTGATCCAGT
>CAZBIP010000303.1:0-4208 GCA_964491885.1 uncultured Vicinamibacterales bacterium | reverse complement strand
ACGGCGTGAAGGTGCTCGTCGAGGACGGCTGGTTCCACGTCCGCGGCTCCAACACCGAGCCCATCGTCCGGGTGGTGGCCGAGGGACCGTCGAAGGCCGCGGTGCGCCGGATCGTGGACGACGTGTTCGGCCGCGTGGCGCGCGTCGTCGAATCCCGAGACGGGGGAGGCTGATCATCGCTTCCGGGGGCGGCGCGGTTCTCCGACGACCCTGAAGCCGAGGCTATCGCCCTTGTCCTGCGGCGCGTGCGTGTATCGCAGCCCGCAGCGCGCGCTGTTCGCGTCGAACCGCCAGCTGCCGCCGCGGATCACCTTGCGGCTGCCCGTCTCCGATCCCCGCGGGTCGTACTCCCGCCGCGGGTCGTAGGGCCCGTACCAGTCGTTCGTCCACTCCCACACGTTGCCGTGCATGTCGTGGACGCCCCACTTGTTCGCTGCGAACCGGCCCACCGGCAGCGTCTTCTCGTACGCCGCGCCGTCCTCGGAGCCGGTCAACGCGTAGCGCGTGTCGACGTTCGCCTGCGAAGCCGTCAGGTGCTCGCCGGCGCTGAACGCGGTGCGGCTGCCCGCCCGGCAGGCGTACTCCCATTCCGCCTCGGTCGGCAGGCGGAAGCGGACGGCCGTGTTTCCGGCGTTGAGCCGGGAGAGGAACTCGTTCACCTGGTAGAAGTCCACCTGCTCGACGGGGCACTTCTCGCACCCGGTGAAACGGCTCGGGTCCGTCCGCATGACGCGGCCCCACTCCGCCTGCGTCACCTCGTGCTGGCCGATGTAGAAGAGCTGGGTGATCGTGACCCGGTGCAGGTACTCGTCGTCGTTACGGCCGGGCTCGCCCTCGGTGCTGCCCATCATGAAGGACCCGGGCCGCACGGCCACCAGGACCATGCCTGTCACCGGCTCGATATAGAAGTCCGCCGGCCCAGGCGCGACCAGGTGCGTCGCGAAGAGCGCGATTCCGGCGGCGACGAGGACGACGAGGGCAGCGGCGCGGCTGGTCATGGGCCCGGTTCTGACTAGAATGTAGCCGGCTACATTCTAGTCAGATCCATCATGCGCGCACGACACGCCGCGGTCCTGTTCGCCGTCCTGACCCTCCTCATGACCTGGCCCGTCGTCAGCCGGCCGGCGACGACGACGCTCTCGTCCGGTCCCGACGGAGACCTGTTCGTGTGGACCCTGGCATGGGACGCGCACGCCTTCCTCCACCATCCAGCGTCAATCTTCGACGCGAACATCTACCACCCGCTGCGGCGCACGCTGGCGTACTCCGAGAACCTGATCGGCAGCGCGCTCGTTGCCGCGCCGGTCATCTGGCTCACCGGCAGCCCGGTGCTGGCCTTGAACGCGGCTGCCCTGCTCTCGTGCGCGCTGTGCGGTTTGGGCGCCTTCGTACTCGCGCGCCGCGCCGGCCTGGGCACGCCGGGGGCGGTCGTCGCCGGCCTCGTCTTCGCGTTCTCGCCGCCCCGCTTCTTCCGGACGAGCCAGCTGCACGTCGGCGTCGTGCCGTGGCTGCCGTTTGCCCTCGCGTCACTTCATGCGTACTTCGACCGGGGCCGCGCGCGCGACCTGCGGCTGGCCGCCGCGTTCTTCTCGCTCCAGGCGCTCGCGAGCGGCCACGGCGCGGTGTTCGCGATCGTGGCGATCCTGGCGTTCGTCCTGTATCGCCTGGCGCGCGGTGCCGCGGCCGACCCGGTGAGGCGCCTGCGCGACCTGGGCGTGACCGGCGCGCTCCTGCTGCTGCCCGCCGTGCTGGTGTACCTCCCCTACCGGGCGGTCCAGCAGGAGACGGGGTTGCGGCGCACGCTCGAGAACTGGGCCGTCACTCCAGCCAGCTTCCTCGCGTCGCCGACGCACCTGCACGCGTGGCTTGCCTCGCTCGCGCCCGGCGCGCGCATTCTGGAGGACGCCAGCGCCTATCTGTTCCCGGGCGTCCTGCCGCTGCTGCTCGCCGCCGCCGCCCTGCTCACTCATTCAAGGGCCGCGGCCCGGAGTTCCGTGCTGTTCTACGGCCTGCTGGCCCTGCTCGGCCTGTGGCTGTCGGTCGGCCCGCCGCTGGGCCTCTGGCCGCTCGTGTACTGGCTGCCGGGCATGAGCCTCATCCGGGTGCCGTCGCGCTTCACCGTCCTCGCCGTGCTCGGCCTCGCCATCCTCGCTGGCGCGGGCGCCGACCGGCTCTTGGCCCGCGTGCCATCCCGCCGCCGTTCCCCGCTCCTGGCGGCCGTCGGCATCCTGCTCCTGGCGGAGTTCGCGGCGATGCCCATGACCGTGTCAACGGTCCACGCCGACGCGCCGCTCGCCGACCGGTGGCTGGCCACGCGGCCGGGGCCCTTCGCCATAGCCGAGGTTCCGCTCCCGGACCCAGGCAACGCGAGCGCGTTCGAGCGGCGGCAGACGATGTTCATGCTGCACTCGATGGCGCACTGGCAGAAGACCGTCCACGGATACAGCGGATGGCGCGCGCCGCTGCACGAGCAGCTCTACGTGAAGATGCGGGGATTCCCGGACGAGGACAGCCTGCGCGAGCTCAACCGCCTCGGCGTGACCTTCGTCGTCGTTCACACGGAGCTGTACCAGCCCGGGGAATGGCCGCAGGTCGAGGCGAGAATCGAGGCGTTCGGCGGCCGGCTGCAGCTCGAGCACGTCGCCGGCGCCGGCAGAGTCTACTCGCTGCGCGGGGCGGGCGCGGCCGACGTCCCGCCAGCGCCGTAGTCTCGGGCTGCTATGCCCCGACGCGGGTGGCCTTCCAGGCCCGGGTCTTCTCGCCCTCGGTGATCGTGCCTTCGATGACGTTGCCGTTCACGCGGCCCTCGTAGCGGGCCGACCCGATCGTCATCGTCAACCCGGCGCCGTTGAGCCGGCCCTCGGTGATGGGCGTGCTGGATCCGTTCGCCTGCAGCGTGCCCGCCACCTGCTGGAACGTCTGCACGAAGTTCAGGTCGCCGCCCGCCGTCTTCCACTGGCCGTCGACCTTCGCCGGCACGATCCACAGCATCGCCGTGCACCAGGTCTCGCAGCCCTCGGTCACGGTCGACGTCTCGTCGGGCAGCCAGTCCTCCATGTTGAAGGAGTTGGACACGACGCGCGTGCCCGGCTTGAGGTCGAGGAGCTTGGGCCGCAGGCGCATGTTGATCTGCGGCAGCAGGAACATCGTGATGACCGTCGGCTCGGAGAGGTCCATCTCGAAGAGGTCGGCGTTGCGGAACGTCGCCTTGGCGGACACGCCCGCCTTCTCGGCGTTCGCCCGCGACAAATCCACCATGTCCGGGTTGTATTCGATGCCGATGGCCGTGGCACCCCGCTTCGCGGCCGTGATCACCGTGATGCCGTCTCCGGACCCGAGGTCCATGACAACGTCGTCCGGCGTCACCTTGGCCATGTCGAGCATCTTGTCCACGAGCGCCTGCGGCGTCGGCACCCAGACGACGTCCTTGCCGTGCTGGCCCACCTCGGGCTTGAACTCCTGCTTCACGGGAGCCGGTGTCGGGTCCTGGAGGTACGCCGAGCCCGCGACGGACACGAAGAACGCCTGGGCGAGAACGAGGGCGGCGACGAGCACGGTCGAACGGTGCAGGGACAGCGACGGGCGCATGGTGGCCTCCAAGTGGACGTCCGGCGATTCTATTCCGGGGTTCTCTCCGTGTCGATGATCTTGTCCGCCGGCTGAGAAACGCCATTGCTTTGCCCCGACCTTGGCCCGATACTGTTCGCGGCTTTCCCACATGGCGCCCGGCGGCGTGTCCCCTGCGGGGGCCGGGGTCGCCACGGAGTCCGCCACGGGTTTGGCCGCTGGATAGGAGGTGCCCCGATGCGTCGTCTCGCCGTGTTCGCACTGGCGGCGTTCGTCGTCTCTGGCCTGGGGGCGGTCGGCGCGCAGCAGGTCGCGAAGAAACCCTTGATCCGGAAGGTCCCTGCCAACGCCAGATTGTTGAAGAGCCCGAGGTTTGTCAGGACTCCCTGGGTCAGCACGGCTCCGGGCGTGCCGCAGGATCAGCGGCTGCCCTTCGTCTGCTCGCTGGTTCGGCCCCAGGCGACGGCGGAGAATCCGTCTCCTGGAGTGAGCCTCCTTCTGTGGTACATCGGCAGCACCCCCGTTCAGACCGATCCCCTTAGAATTTTCATCGAGGTCCAGCACCTGAAGCCTTTCGTCTTGAACGCGCCAGACGCGCACTATCTGCTTTATCCCGACCAGGGGTGGTCCGTTCTGCCCGG
>CAZBIP010000302.1:0-4230 GCA_964491885.1 uncultured Vicinamibacterales bacterium | reverse complement strand
AGCCCCTTCCGGCCTCGGCGCTGCGGCCGCGGCAGCTTCGGCCGGCCGATCGCCACGAGCGCCGCCAGGCGCGCCGGCGCCTGGATGCCGAGGAGCTTCTGCAGCGCCGGGCGCGCCACGAGCGGGCCCGTCAGCCAGCAGCCCCCGTAGCCCATCTCGTCGGCCGCCAGCAGCAGGTGTTCCACTGCCGCCCCGACGGACTGGACGTCCGGGTAGCCACGCATCGCGTTCACGCGCGCGCCGGTCAGCCCGGAATCGCCGAGCGCCGACTGGATGACCGACGTGTACGGCTGCAGGACGACGGCCACGACCAGCGGCGCCTCCGCGAAAAAGGTCGAGAAGCGGTCCACCCGGCGGCCGGCCCGGCGGGCCTCGTCGTCGGACGGCTCGGGCAGCAGTTCCTCGAGCCGGCGGTGGACCGCCGCCGCCATGTCGCGGAGCAGCGTGCGCCGGCTGACGGCGATGAACTGCCACGGCTGGGTGTTGTTCGGGCTCGGCGCGAGACCCGCGAGGCGGACCATCTCGCGCACGTCGTCCGGGTTCACGGGCTCGGGCAGGAACTGACGGATGCTGACGCGGTGTTCGACGAGATCTCGGAACTCCATGCGGCGGACCTCCAGAGGGGCGGCGATCCCTCACATTATACGTGCCGTTTCGTCCGGCCCTGCGCGCGCGCGCAGGGTGCGCCCGGCCGCCTCGGCGTGAGCGGCACGCGCCCCGAGGTATCATCAGGAGGGAATGGCGATGCCGCGACGCGAACAGGACGCCCTCGGCCAGCGCGACCTGCCGGACGACGTCCGGTGGGGCATCCACACCCTGCGCGCGGCCGAGAACTTCCCGCTCCTGGGCCGGAACGTGAGCCCGGCCCTCGTCCGGGCCTACGGCGCGGTGAAGCTCGCCGCCGCCCGGACGAACCGGGCGCTTGGCTTCCTGCCCGACACCCCCGAGATGGATGCGCTCGAGCGCGCCTGCCGGGAGCTCCTGGACGGCACCCTCGCGCCGGACGTCGTGGTCGACGCGCTGCAGGGCGGGGCGGGCACCAGCACCAACATGAACGTCAACGAGGTGCTGGCGAACCGGGCGCTCGAACTGCTGGGCCGGGCGCACGGGGAGTACGGCGTGGTGTCCCCGGCCGCCCACGTCAACCTGCACCAGAGCACGAACGACACGTTCCCCACGGCCCTGCGCATCGCGGCCATCTGGGCGCTGGGCGACCTCGAGCGCGCGGTGCTGGCGCTCCAGGAGGCCTTCCAGACGCAGGAGCGCGCCTTCGCCCACGTCGTCAAGGTCGGCCGAACGGAGTACCAGGACGCGGTGCTCACGACGCTCGGCCGCGAGATGGGGGCGTACGCGGAGGCCCTCGGGCGGGACCGGTGGCGCCTCGCCAAGTGCGAGGAGCGGCTGCGCGTCGTCAACCTCGGCGGGACCGCCATCGGCACCGGCCTCGCCGCACCGCGCGAGTACATCTTCCGGGTGGTCGAGGCCTTGCGCGACATCACCGGGCTCGGGCTCGCGCGCGCCGAGAACCTGGTCGACGCCACCCAGAATGCCGACGTGTTCGTCGAGGTGTCCGGACTGGTGAAGGCCCTGGCGTCGACGCTCATCAAGATCAGCGGGGACCTCAGGCTGATGAGTTCGGGCCCGGAGGCCGGCCTCGGCGAAATCCGGCTCCCGCCGCGGCAGGCCGGCTCGAGCATCATGCCTGGCAAGGTCAACCCGGTGATCCCGGAGGCCGTGACGCAGGCGGCGCTCCTCGCCATCGGGCACGACCACGCGCTCACCGCCGCGGTGGCGATGGGGAGCCTGGAGCTGAACGCGTTCCTGCCGCTCGTGGCGCACGCGCTGCTCGAGAGCCTTGGCGTGACCGCCCGGGCGTGCGACATCCTCGGGCGCCACTGCGTGGCGGGCATCGAAGCCGACGAGGCGCGCTGCCGCGCGCACGTGGAGAACGCGACGGCCTCGGCGACCGCGCTCCTGCCGCTCATCGGGTACGAGCGGGCTGTGGCGCTCGTCGAGCGGGCGCGGGCGAGCGGGCGGGGGCTCAAGGACACCGCCCTTGCGGAAGGCGTCGTGACCGCCGGGGAGTTCGAGGCCTGCACGACCCCCGAAGCCGTCTGCCGGCTCGGGTTCGGCCCGGGCGTGTCGGGGCCCGGAAAGGAGATCCGCTGATGCAGGCCGCACCGCGGGCGCTCCGCCTGCACATCGGGCTGTTCGGACGGCGAAACGTCGGCAAGTCGTCGCTGCTGAACGCGGTGACCCGGCAGCAGGTCTCGATCGTCTCGGCCGTGGCCGGCACCACCACGGACCCGGTCGAGAAGCCGATGGAGCTGCTGCCGCTCGGCCCGGTGCTGTTCGTCGACACCGCCGGGGTCGACGACGAAGGCGCGCTGGGCGAGTTGCGGATGGAGCGGACCCGCGCCATTCTCGACCGCGTCGACCTGGGCGTCGTGGTGACCGAATCCGGCGCGTGGGGCCGTTTCGAGGAGGGCCTCCTCCGGGAGCTGAAGCAGCGCAAGGTCCCCGTCGTCATCGCGGTGAACAAGATCGACGTGCGGCCGCTTGCCGGCGAGGAGCGGGTGCGGCTGCTCGCCCTGGGCGACGCGCTCGTCACGCTGTCCGCGCTGACCGGCGATGGCGTCGGCGACTTGCGCGAGGCGCTGCTCGGCCTCGCCCCGGCCGGCCACTTCGACAGCCGCCGCGTCATCTCCGACCTCGTCCCGCCCGGCGAGATCGCCGTGCTGGTCGTGCCCATCGACAAGGAAGCGCCGAAGGGACGGTTGATCCTGCCCCAGGTGATGACCATCCGCGATCTGCTCGACGGCGAGAGCCTCGCCCTCGTGACGCAGGATCGCGAACTGGCCCGCGCGCTGGCCGGGCTGGCCCGCCCGCCGGCGCTCGTCGTCACGGACTCGCAGGCGTTTCTGAAAGTCGCGGCCGACGTGCCGTCTGGCGTGCCGATGACGTCGTTCTCGATCCTCATGGCCCGCTTCCAGGGCGACCTCCCCGAGCAGGTCAGGGGCACCGTGGGCATCGAGCGCCTGGCCGGCGGCGACCGCGTGCTCGTCGCGGAGACGTGCACGCACCATCCCATCGGCGACGACATCGGCCGGGTGAAGATCCCCCGCTGGCTGACCCAGTACGTGGGTGCGGCGCTCGACTTCACGCACGTCCAGGGCCGCGACTTCCCGGCCGACCTGTCGCCCTTCCGCCTCGTGATTCACTGCGGGAACTGCACCGGCAACCGCCGCGAGATGCTCTCGCGGATTCACCGCTGCCGGCTGGCTGGCGTGCCCATCACGAACTACGGGCTGACGATCGCGTACTCGCTCGGCATCTTCGAGCGGGCGCTCGCGCCCTTCCCGGCAGCCCTGGAGGCCTACCATGCCGCCCGCGCTTGAGCGACTCGACCGCGCCGCCGTCAAGGCGTGGCTGCAGGAGGACGACCCGGCGGCGCTCCGGTCGCTGTGGCGCCGGGCCGACGAGGTGCGCCGCGCGCGCGTCGGCGATGCGGTGCACCTGCGGGGCCTCGTCGAGATCACCAACTTCTGCGTCCGCCACTGCGCCTACTGCGGCATCGCCGCGTGCGCCGGCCCGCTCAGACGCTACCGCATGACGCGCGACGAGATCCTCGCGTGCGCCAGGCAGGGCCGCGACTTCGGCTTCGGCACGGTCGTCCTGCAGGGCGGAGAAGACCCGGGCGTGACGGGCCCGTTCGTGGCGGACGTCGTCCGGGCCATCAAGGCGGAGACCGGCATGGCCGTCACGCTGTCCTTGGGCGAGCGGCCCGAGGGCGACCTTGTCGCCTGGCGCGACGCCGGAGCCGACCGGTACCTGCTGCGATTCGAGACGACCGACCCGGTGCTGTACGCCCGGATTCACCCGAACCTGCCGGGCACGGTGTCCGACCGCTTCGCCCAGCTCTTGCTGATGCGGGACCTGGGATTCGAGATCGGCACCGGCGTGATGGTCGGCATCCCGGGGCAGACCTGGGACACGCTCGCGGACGACGTGTGGGCGTTTCGCGGCTACGACATGGACATGATCGGCATCGGGCCGTACCTGCCCAGCCCCCGGACGCCGCTCGCGGGCCGGCTCGGGCGGGACCTCGCGGCGGCCCCCGCCGAGCAGGTCCCGAACGACGAGAACACCACCTTGAAGGTGATGGCGCTCACGCGTCTCGTGTGCCCCGACACGAACATCCCGAGCACGACGGCGCTCTCGATCCTCGAC
>CAZBIP010000301.1:0-4262 GCA_964491885.1 uncultured Vicinamibacterales bacterium | reverse complement strand
CGGAACAGCCGGCCCACGAGCAGCACGGCTATCACCGCCGAAAGGAGGAAGTAGACCTGGTGGATGATCGCCTGCAGCAGAATCATGGTCGCGAGCTCACAAGGAAGAAGACAGGAGTCAGAAGTCAGAATTCAGAATAGGCCTGGTGGGACGATGCGCACGGCCCTCTTCTCGATTCTGACTCCTGACTCCTGACTCCTGACTCCTGACTAATACCTCACGAGAAACGCCACCTTCCCCGGGAACACCAGCATCGCCAGCGCGACCACGCCCATCACGAGCCACGGCACGGCCGTCGCCTTCAGGAACGATCCGTAGCTGCCCTCGTAGCCCACCGTCTCGATGGCCGTCCGGCCGACGATGCGCGAGGGCGGGAGGCAGTCGCCGAGGGCGAACAGCATGCTGAACGCCGCGGCGACGACGGTGACGTTGGCGCCGACGGCGTTGAAGACGAAGATGAGCGGCGTCCCCAGGATCACCGCGCTGCCGAACCCGAGGGCGCCCTGCGCCATCGGACAGACGAAGAGCGACGTCGCGTAGATGCCGATGATCGGCAGCGCGACGAAGCTGATCGCGATGAGCCCGCGCACGCCGGTCGCGGCGAGGACGTTCACCAGCACGCCGACGCTCACCATCGTCGCCACGAGCGGGAACACCTGCTCCACCGTGTCGTTGACGACCGTCAGCCACCGCCGGAACGGCCGGCGGACCGGGTCGATGGCGACGGTGGCGAGGGCGCAGAGCACGAAGATCAGCGGGAAGCCCAGCGTCGGGATCGCGAACGCCGCGTACTTCGAGGCCAGCGCCAGGACGAGGAGGATGACGAGCGGGACGGCCGCGCGCCACCACGTCATCTTCGGCGACAGTGGCGGCAGCGCGGCGAGCATGGCGTCCTTGGACTGCGGCACGGCGCCCCACCCCAGGTACACCACGGTGGCGGCCGCGACGACCAGGACGGGCACGAGCAGGATCCAGTCGAACCCGACGTACGGCATGTTGGCGCCGGCCGCCATGAGCATCGCCCAGACGTTGATGGGCGGGGCGATGGCCGACAGGATGCCCAGCATGAACACGAACGCGGCCACCCGCTGCTCGGCGAGGCCCATCAGGCGCAGGACGGCCGCCACGAGGCCGCCGACGACGAGCACCGACACGACGCCGGCGCCGGTCAGCGCGCCGGGGATGAGCATCAGGACGGCCAGCACCATCAGGAGCAGCCACTTCCACCGGTAGAGCCGCGTGACCATCGCCCGCACGAGCGCGTTCATCGCGCCGACTTCCGAGTAGGCGTTCATGAACACGCAGGCGGTGATGAAGATGAAGGCGAGGTCGAGGAACGTGAAGGTGCCCTCGACGAAGAGGTGCGCCGGGACGCCGAGGCCGGCCACCAGCGCGCCGACGAGCGCGGTGATGACCATCGCCAGCTCTGGCGACTTGAACCGCCAGCTGCTCAGCGCGAAGGCCGCGACCATCGCGGCCAGCGTGTACGACGTCGTGACGTAGGTGCTCACTTGCTGTACATCGCCTTCACGACGTCCCCGAAGTCCACCGCGTCGTCGATGAACGTGAGCGGCGCCCCGGTCTTCCTGGCGATCGCGTCGAAGCGGCCGTCCTCGTTGCCGTCCTTCTTGACGACGAGCGCGTTCGCGTGCGGCGCGATGGCGTCGATGCAGCGCTCGTCGGCCCCGCCCGGCTTGCCGCGGCGGGTCTTGCCCTCGAGGAGCACGCAGACGATCTGGAGCTTGAGCTTCTTCGCCTCGGCGATCATCGCGTTGAGCCTGGCGATCTCGTCGTCGATGGTGATGCCGGAGGCGCCCAGCCCCTTCGCCGTGGACCCGAGCACGACCATGACGGTTTTGTACGGCTTCGCCTTGAGGTCGGCGGGCTGAGGCTCGGCGTTGTACTCGAAGTCCGAGACGACGCCGGTGCGCTGGAGGAGCAGGCGCGCCATCTTGGCGCCCGGGCCCTGGCCGGCATTGGTGATGAGGAGCGGCACCTGGCCCTTCGGCGGCGCGGCGCCGGACACGGCGGCCGCCGCGGACGCCGCGAACGACAGCAGCGCGAGAACGACGACGAATCCGACCGTCTTGCCGTGTCTCATCACCATCCTCCAGGCCCCCCACGAGCGCGCGAGTATCTTATCAGGCAGGCGCCGGTCCGCACCGCCAGGGCGCGCCTCCGCGCGCCGCGGGTGTGCGCGGCCGTCCCCGGAACACTTCCGCCCGGAGACTCGTCAATCACGTGATAATAGGGCACTTGTCATCAGACCGTCGCGCCCGGCCGGGCGCGGGGACCCGAAAACGGTCCGGGGAGGACGAGGCGGCCATGCTCCAGATCCGGAACCTGACGAAGTCGTACGGCGACGTCCTGGCCCTCGACCGCTTCTCGCTCGACCTGGACAAGGGCGAGGTGCTCGGGCTGCTCGGCCCGAATGGCGCCGGCAAGACGACGCTCATCTCCATCCTCGCCGGGACGCTCGGCGACTTCAGCGGCACCGTCACCTTCCAGGGGCAGAACCTCTTCGCCAACCGCCAGCTCAAGAACCGCCTGGGCATCGTCCCGCAGGACATGGCGTTCTACGAGGACCTGAGCGCGATGGACAACCTGCTCTTCTGGGGCGGGCTCTACGACGTGCCGAAGGCCGAGCTGAAGCGCCGGGCCGCCGGGATTCTGGAACTGGTGGAACTGGCGGGGCGGGCGAAGGATCCGATCAAGACGTTCTCGGGCGGCATGAAGCGGCGCCTGAACACGGCCATCGGCCTGCTCCACCGCCCTGACCTCCTGCTGCTCGACGAGCCGACCGTCGGCATCGACGTGCAGGCGAAGGTCAGCATCCTGGACATCATCCGCAACGTCGGCGCGTCGGGAACCGCGGTGATCTTCACGACGCACCAGCTCGCCGAGGTCGAAACGATCTGCTCCCGCATCGCCATCATGGATCGCGGCCGCATCCTGGCGGAGGGCACGCTGGACGAGCTCGTCCGCATCGTCGGCGAACGCAGCATCGTGGAGATCTCCGGTGAGTTCGCGGCAGCCGCCTTCTCGGAGGCCGTGCAGGGGATTCCGGGCGAGGGCGTCGAGTTGATGTCGGCCGCCGACAACCTGGCCGCGCTCGCCGTCTCGGACACCGATCGGATCCCCCGGATCATGGACCAGCTCTTCCGGCGCAAGCTGGCCGTGACCGACCTCACCATCAAGTCGCCCAACCTCGAAACCGTGTTCCTGAAGCTGACCGGCCGCAGCCTGAGGGACTGAGGGATGCGCCGCCTTCTGCACGTGTTCGCGACCGACGTCCGCCGCCAGCTTCGCGCGCCGCTGGCCATTCTGATCTTCATGGTCATTCCGCTGGCGATGACCGGCCTCATCGGGATCATCTTCGGCCCGAAGCCCGGTGCCACGGGGCTCCCGCCCATCTCCGTCCTGCTCGTGGATCACGACAAGGGCCTGGCCTCCAGGCTCCTCGTCGGCGCGTTCGACTCGGACCAGATGAAGGAGATGTTCCAGGTCACGGTCATCGCGGAGGCCGAGGGCCGCGAGCGCATGCGGGCCGGCAAGGCGTCGGCGATGATCGTGGTGCCGGAAGGCTTCACGCTGGACCTGCTCGACCGAAAGCCGGTGACGCTCACCGTGGTGAAGAACCCCGCCGAGCAGTTCCTGCCGGACGTGGTCGAGGAGGCCGTCAACACGATGGCCGTCATCCTGTCGGGTGCCGTGCAGGCCTTTGCGTATGAGGTCAAGGGCATCCGGGAGCTGATCGCCCTTCCGGTCGAGGCGGTCCCCTGGGAGTCGCTCGCGCCGGAATTCGGCAAGGCGCAAAAGAAGGTGATCGCCGCCGCGAAGTACCTGGATCCCCTGTTCATCCGGCTGAAGACGGAGGAGGTGCAGGCTGCCGGGGCCGGGCCCGGCGTCACCCGTGCGGACGTGTTCTCGGCCGTCCTGCCAGGCATGGCGGTCATGTTCCTCTTGTTCATCGTGCAGACCGTGATGCGCGACATCATCTCGGAGCGGGAGGACGGCACGCTGCGGCGGATGATGACCACGCCGTTGCGCCCGCTGGAGCTCGTCGGCGCGCGGATACTCGGCGGCTGGGTGATGGGCATTGCCGTGCTCTCCGTCATGACGGCCGCGGGCAGCCTGCTGTTCGGAGCGACGTGGGGACCGCTCGGGTACTACCTCCCGCTGGGCGCCGTGACGGCGTTCTGGACGGCCGCGTTCTTCGCGCTCTTTCACGCCCTCGTGCGCAACCGCAACCAGGCCGGCGC
>CAZBIP010000300.1:2797-4286 GCA_964491885.1 uncultured Vicinamibacterales bacterium | reverse complement strand
TATTTCAGGGTTCTCGGCCGCGCAGATGCCGCAGGAGACTTCGATCTGTTCCCGGGTGGATGCCTGGCTCAAGGGGATGCCGTTGTAGGTGACTTCGCCGTTATCGAAGCCCAGGCCTGGAACCGGAAGGCCGGCCGCCTGAATCAGTTCGGTCTTGTAGACCTTCAGGTTGGTGAGGGAATCCGAGAGATGCTGCGAGTATTCCGACGCTTCGGAATGAGTGGTCAGAGCTTCGGAATGCTGCTTCACCAGGTTGGCAATTCGATTGGTTTCGTCGGCGGCGGTGATCCGCGAGTCGATGTCGGTGAAGTCCGGGTCGGTCAACTGCTCGAGGGCCGAGCGGGAGGTTGCCAGCTCCCCCTCCATCTGCTGGTATTCTTCATGGAGATCTTTCCATTGTTCTTCGAGCGTGATCAGGCGGGCTTGAATATCAAGTCTCTCCCGGTGGATGTCCTCAAGAAGTTTTTGCATGTCGCTGAGCTTTGCTTCATCCCGTGCCACGGCTTCCCGCTGCTTGTCGTTGGCGGCCTTTTTGGCTTCCAGGGTTTGGCGCTCCGCAAACAGCTCCTTCACGCTGACCGGCCGAGTCTGATCCTGTCCGGCGGGGATCTGAACGGCGATGGATTTCAAGGCCCCCTCGAGCTCTTTCACTTTCCGGTTGGCATCGGTGCGCTTTTCAAAGAGATGCTTGTAGGCTTGATCGAGCACGGTTACCGGATTGTGCTCGAAATCAATTCCTTTGGTGGGAAGACCGGTGATCTCAGAAAACCTCTCGGGACTCACTTCGATCTTCACCATGTCCTGCAGCGCTTTCACCTGCTCATCTGGCCGCAGGCGCATGAATTCCAACGGATTGCGCGCGCGGTTTCCGAGTTTGGATGACAAGAACTCCTGGGGCTTGCTGGCCTTGAATCCCTCCTTGTTTTGGACCTGAAGGTATTCACCATTTGACGTGATTTTGCGCGTAACGGTAAATTCTCCCAGATCGAGGAAGACCTCCCCGGTTTCCTCACCGTCCCGGATAGGCTTAGAGGGGATGCAACCCTTTCCTCCCAAACCCATCCAGATTGCATCCAGGATGCTGCTCTTTCCCTGCCGATTCTTCCCGGTGAGTTTGACTATGGACTTGTCGCCGGGTTTGATGCTGACGGCCTTCAGGGCTTTTACGGCCTTGGCCTGGAATTCGATGATTCTAAGGGACTGTTTGCTATCTTTGGCAGCCATATTGATTCCTTTCAGGGGATTGCTGTTGCCAAGATGGAGGTGCGGGCGGCTGCTCGAAGGTCATTACAACCTTGTGATTTTTCACCTCGAATTTCCGGCCGCATTTGACACAGTAAAAATGCTGATTGTCCTGCTCGGATACGACCACGGCATCGGTTCCATGGCGCGAACAGGCCGGGTGCCAGGCGTGCACTACCGGCTCACCCATGCGGATGGAGCCGCTGGCACGGTACACGGTGAGGCACGACAGGCATACGTAATGCCC
>CAZBIP010000300.1:0-2697 GCA_964491885.1 uncultured Vicinamibacterales bacterium | reverse complement strand
TCCGCCCCTGACGTGTCGGTGGCCGAAGCCGAGTGATCACAGGGAGGGGCAGAAGCTTTTTGTCAAGGTTGCCGGTCTCTCCCGGCGTCACGACTTCCGCTGTCGCGGTCGGCCAGCGACGGCCCGCCTCGCGGCATGGTCGCCATTGCTGCCGTGCTTCCACGGGCGCCCTTTGGTGGTCGTTCACCTCGGTATGCCTGCCGTGTCCAGGTCTCGCAGTGTCCCCGTCGCCCGCGAGAATCTCTTAGTTACCGGGGGAGGCAGATTGTCATTTTGAACCAACGGCAGGTCTCTGGGGGGTACCGCCCGGCAGCCACACCCATTGCGGTGCCGGGCCGGTTCCTGCCGTTGGTGAGGTAAAGAATATTACCAATGGGAATGAAATGCAAGAAAAAAATATGACCGGGCGGAAACTTTTTCAAAAGACCTGTGGAAATTTTTGTTGCAACATATTATTCCCACTGGTACTATTGATGCGCCATGACGACAATCGAAAAAATCATAGAGCTTGAGAGAATGTATGGTGGGCCAGTGAAGGCTGCTTCCGCCGCTGGGGTGAGCTATCCTGTTTGGTTTCGCTGGAGAACCGGTAGGCGTGGAATAGCAGCCAGTGTAAGGCAATTGATCGACATATTGCACGAAACAAAGTTACATCAATTCCCATCCAGCGCGCCCCCCGAAGCCCGGCGGGAGGCCAAACGTCACGCGGCCGGGCAACATGCTACCTCCTCTGGCGCTGACCGGAGAATGTGACTCCGGGGCAGTACCGGGACGGAAAATGAAAACGGGCCGTCCTTGAGAAGCCCTCCAGGAGATTGATCCAGCCCCGCCCGGACTTCGACCACCCGGGTGGGGTCTCTTCCTGCCGAGGAGAGGACACTGAAACCGTAGAGGAGCATTCGAGCAATGTCCATGCCCGACTTCGACCGACACATTGACTACGCCAGCTATTATGGTCAATACGTCCAAAAGGCCAAAATAGCCGGAGATCAACTGGTCGGTTTATGCCCGCTCCACCCCGAGAAAAACCCTTCATTTTCGGCCAATCTCAAGACAGGACAATGGATCTGCCGGTCGAGTTGTGGATCCGGCAATGTGATCGACTTTCACGCCCGGCTCCACAACTCGACCGGCAAGGAAGCCGTTGAAGACCTCAAGAAAAAGTACCTGCCGCCAGTATCCTCCCCGAAGTCAGAATCGGCCGTCGAATACCTGATCAGCAAACGCGGCTGGTCCCGAGAGGTCATCGAGAAGTACGGGATCAAGTACCACGACAAGGGGCGGCGCAAGGCCATGGCGATCCCGGTTTTTTCCGAGGGAGCGCTCGTCAACATCCGAACCTATGCTCCCGAGACCGCCAACAAGATCATGTCCTGGGGCAAGGGCCTAGGGGAAGCCAGACTCTATCCCGAGGAGGTGATCGAGCAGGCCAGGGCGGCCGGGCAGCCGGTGATTCTTTGCGAGGGCGAACCAGATACCCTGTGCGGACTGTCGCGAGGCCTCTATTGCGTCACTCAGACCGCGGGCGCCGAAACCTGGAAGGATCATTTCAACGCCAAGTTTAAGGGTCTCGAGGTCATCATCTGCTACGACCATGACGACGCCGGCCGGAAAGGCGCAGAACGTGTGGCGCGGCATCTGCCCCATTTTGCCAAATCCGTATCGATGATCCAATGGCCGGAATGGACGCAGGAGAAAGAAGACCTCACCGACTGGTTTGTGAAGTACGGGAAATCGGTCGATGACTTGATGTCACTGGAGAGAAAACCTTGCACACCATCCAAAGCCGAAGGCAACCAGTCAAAGAGATTTCTACCCGATGACATTGCCACCGAATTGCAGACCCTCAACGAAAAACATGCCGTGATCATGCTCGGGGGAAAATGCCTGATCATGAACCATGAGCATGATCCCACCTTTAACCGCCCCACCATTACCTTCTCAGCCGTGGAAGATTTCCGAAAATGGTACGCCAATAAGCGATTCTGGATGGCCAATGGAAACGGGAAAGCCAAGCAATACGACCTGGCCGATATGTGGATCAAATCGGAGGAACGTCCGCAATACCGTGGAGTGGTGTTCGCACCGGGAGAATTCCACCCCGAATACTACAATCTCTATCGCTGCCTTTCGATAGAGCCCCAAAAGGGTGACTGGTCGCTCATGCAGGAACACCTGTACGAAAACATCAGCAGCAAAAACATGGAGGTCTACAAGTATCTGCTTTCCTGGATGGCTCAGACGGTCCAACAACCGGGGGGAGAGCGGCCGGGGATATCGATTGTGATGCGAGGCGATCAAGGCGTCGGGAAGGGTGCATTTGCCAAATACTTCGGGACCATCTTCGGACCGCACTACATGCACATCACCCAGGCAGGACAACTCACCGGAAGATTCAATGCCCACACCAAGGATGTTTTGCTGTGCTTTGTGGACGAGGCCTTGTGGGCGGGCGACAAAGCTGCTGAAGGAGTGCTGAAGGCATTGATAACCGAAGATTACTTGATGGTCGAACCCAAAAACAAAGATCCCTTCCCCATCAAGAATCACATGAGGATCATTATTGCCTCTAACAATGACTGGGTGGTCCCCGCCGCCATCAAGGAACGGCGCTTTTTCGTGATTCAGGTCGGAGCCAAGAAAATTCAGGATTCCAAGTATTTCAAGGCTATTTCCCGAGAACGGAAAAACGGAGGC
>CAZBIP010000299.1:0-4296 GCA_964491885.1 uncultured Vicinamibacterales bacterium | reverse complement strand
GGCGCGATGAGCGGCCGGGTGGCGAAGAAGAACACCGCAACCGTCGCGGCGGCGGTGATGGGCACGAGCCAGCGCAGCCTGGGCGCGGCGACCCACGTGAACCAGCCCGTGCGCGCCGGCGCGGGCTGTGGCACAGGCGCTTCCGCCCCGATCACGGCCAACGCTTCCTGACAGCGGCCGCACCCGACGAAGTGGGACTCGAGGCTGGCGCGTTCCTCCAGGGACAGGCCGCCCTCGACCCAGGCCGCCAGCGTGTCCGGGTCCGGGCACACGCCGGCCGGCCCGCCGGCTGCCGGTTTCAGCACGGCGCGAAGCAGCCGATCGACGTCGGCGTCTCGCGGTTGACTCGTGCTCACCTGTGCCTCCCCTTTGAAGAACGATTCCAGCGCGCCTTCTTGCACGCCGCTCGACCACGCCCTGCGGCCACCGGAAGTCCGATGCCCCCGGGGCCGCGACTGCCCACCCGTGATCCCTCCCAACTTGCTCTGGCCGCTGCGGATTCCCGGCCGGCAGCCCCCGGGTGCGAGCCTGTCGTCGAACGCAGACCGACTCGCACCACCCGCTGCTACGAGCCATCCGGCGGCGGCAGCGTTCGGGCCAGATCGAACGCCGGGTCCGTCCGTGCGTGCTCGAAGCACTGCTCGACTTCCGCGTCGCTCAGCCGGTCCACGTCACGCAGCCGGCGCTCCACGGCCGCGCGCAGCGACCGGCGCGTGCGCTCGAGCTTGCGCGACGCGGTGGCTTCGGATTCGCCGAGCACGCGCCCGATCGCCGCCAGTGTCATGTCCTGCGCGTAGTAGAGCGCCAGGCGCAGCCGGTCCCGGGTCTCCAGGCCGGCCACCGCGGCGCCGAGCGCCTGCCGGGCAAGCCCGAGGAGCCGGCGCCGGTCGGGCTCGAACTCCACGCCAGCGGCGTCTCTGCCGGCAGCAGGACCTGCGGGCGCTTCCTCATCGGGCAGCGGCTCGAACCGGCGCTCGGAACGCGCCCGGTCCACCAGCCGCTGCGCCACGACGGCCTTCAGCCAGCCCGCGAGCGTGCTCCGCCCGTGGAAGTAGTCGAAGAGCGAGCGCCTGGTGCCGTCCCGTTCCCCCAGGCCGTACAACTCCGCGTAGATCGAATCGGCGACGTCGCGGGCCCGGTCGGCGTGCTGGCCGCGGCTCGCGATCCGCAGCAGGACGGGCCGGTACTCCTGCACGAAGCGGTTCCACGCGGACTCATGGCCGCGCGCGCACGCGCACGCCAGCGCCAGGTCGTCGAGGTGCAGCGACTCCAAGTACTGCCCGGTCTCCGAGGGAGCCGGCGGCGAGCCCGCGAAGCGCCGCGCCGCGCTGCGCGCGAGAGCCCCCGAGAAGTCCGATTCCGGCAGGCCCCACTGCTCCGCCCCGGAGCGGCGATAGAGCCGCCGCACCACCGCGGCGTCGAGCGCCGGCTCCAGCCCGGGAGGTCCATGTCCCATGGGTAGCCCGATCCTACACCCCTCCGAATCCGAGACACTTTCCGATTCGCGATTCGGAGACACTTTCCCATTCGCGAGAGGAGGCCGCCGAATGCCGCCACACCGCGATCTTGTCGTCGATCCTGCGCCAAGCCGCCCACGATAGTGGCGCTCTCGCCCTCAATCGGGTACCGTGTCCGGTTCAGAGCGCCCTGTACGAGCGCTCGCCGCCATCCCCGTCTTTCGAGGAGCACCCTCATGCGCACGCTTCGTCCCTCCGCCCGGGTCCTCGCCGTCCTGGCGCTCACCGCGCTGGCCGTCGCCGTCCCTGCCGACCTCGCCGCGCAGGCCCTTCCGCCGGACGTCGCCAAGGCCTTCGCCTTCCGCGCCATCGGCCCGACGCGCCAGAGCGGCCGCTTCGTCGACTTCGCGATCCCGGCGCGCGAACCGCACACGATCTACGCGGCCACCGGGTCGGGGGGCCTCTGGAAGTCGGTGAACAACGGCATCACCTGGGCGCCGATCTTCGACACGCAGCCGGTCGTCTCCATCGGCGACATCGCCGTCGCCGACACCAATCCCGCCATCGTCTGGGTCGGCACCGGCGAGCACACCTCTTCGCGCAGCACCTACTGGGGCGACGGCGTCTACAAGTCGACCGACGCGGGCAAGACGTGGACCAACATGGGGCTCGCCGACTCCCACCACATCGGCCGCATTGTCATCGACCCGAAGGACCCGGACATCGTCTATGTCGCGGCCCTCGGACACCTCTACTCGCCGAACGACGAGCGGGGCGTCTACAGAACGACGGACGGCGGCAAGACGTGGACGAAGTCGCTCGAGGTGAAAGCCGACGGCCGGATGGTGGGCGCGGCGGACCTCGTGATGGATCCGAAGAACCCGAAGGTCCTCTACGCCGCCGCCTACGACAAGGAGCGCCTTCCCTGGACGTTCAATCCCGGCGGGCCCGGCAGCGGCATCTACAAGACCACCGACGCCGGGAAGACGTGGACGAAGCTCGGCGGCGGGCTGCCGGGCGGCATGATCGGGCGAATCGGCCTCGACGTCTACGCGAAGAACCCGCAGATCGTCTACGCGAACGTCGAGAACGCCAACAAGCCCGGCATGTCGGACGCCGACCGCCTCGCGGAACTTCGCGCCGGCAAGTCGAGCGCCGGGATGATCGGCGAGGAGGTCTACCGCTCCGACGACGGCGGCAGGACGTGGCGGAAGGCGAGCCCTGACAAGCAGCGGATCGGCGGCAACCCCGGCTACTACTACATGCAGATCCGCATCGATCCGAACGACGCCAACCACGTGTACGTGCTCAGCGTCGGCATGCACCACACCACCGACGGCGGGAAGACGTGGAGCGTGCCCTTCCGGTTCGGCGGCGACAACCACGCCATGTGGATCGATCCCGCGAACTCGAAGCACATCGTGCTGGGCTACGACCACGGCATGGGCATCACGTACGACGGCGGCGCCAACTGGTACCACCCGGACGAGCTGCCGCTCGCGCAGTTCTACGCCGTCGGCTTCGACATGATGCAGCCGTACAACGTCGCCGGCGGCCTGCAGGACAACGGCTCGGTGCGCGGGCCCAGCACCAAGCGCGGGGGAGGCCGGATCGCGTTCGAAGACTGGCAGACGATGGGCGGCGGCGACGGCTTCTACAACGAGACCGATCCCGTCACGAACCGCTACCTGTACAACGAGTCGCAGTTCGGATCGATGCAGCGCGTCGATCTCTATACCGGGGAAGCCAAGAACATCACGCACCGCGACCCGGCGCTCCGTTTCAACTGGAACGCGCCGATCCTGATTTCGCCGCACGACAGCAACGTGGTCTACCACGCGGCGAACAAGCTCCTGAAGTCGTCGTACCGCGGAGAGGGGTGGGCCGAGATCAGCCCGGACCTCACGACCAACGATCCGTCGAAGCTGCCGACCGGCAAGGGCGGGGACGGCAACGTCACGTATTGCACGATCACGGCCGTGGACGAGTCGCCCATCGTGCGCGATCTGCTCTGGGTCGGCACGGACGACGGGAACGTGCAGGTGTCGAAGGACGGCGGGAAGGCGTGGACGAAGCTCAACGACAAGATCCCCGGCCATCCCGGCTACTGGGTCAGCCGCGTCGTGGCCTCTGCTCACGCGCCGGGCACGGCCTACGTGACGTTCACCGGCCTGCGCAACGACGACTTCCGCGCCTTCGTCTACAAGACGACCGACTACGGCGAGACGTGGGCGTCGATCGCGGGCAACCTGCCGGCGAAGTCGATCAACGTCATCCGCGAGGATCCGTACAACCCGAACCTGCTCTTCGTCGGAGCGGACTTCGGGCTCTACGTGACGATCGACGGCGGCCGGACGTGGCAGGAGATGAAGAACGGCCTGCCGACGCAGCCAGTGTACGACCTGAAGATCCACCCTCGCGAGCGTGACCTCATCGTGGCCACGCACGGGCGCGGCATCTTCATCACCGACATCTCGGCGCTGGAGGAGTTGTCCGCGGCGACGCTGGGCCAGGACTTCCACCTGTTCGACGTCGAGTCGAAGGTGAAGTGGATCACGCGGCGGCCGAACCACACCGCGTTCACGAACTTCGACGGCGAGAGCGAGCCGAACGGCGTGATGGTCCGCTACTACCAGAAGGCGCCGGCCGCCGGCGACGTGTCGGTGAAGATCCTGCAGGGCTCGCGGGTCGTTGCGGAAACGAAGGGACCGAACGCGGCGGGCCTCAACCAGGTGCTGTGGAACATGCGCGCGACGCCTGCGGTCATTCCGGGCCAGCCCGCGCCGAAGCCGACGGGCCGCGGCGGCATGGGCGGCGGGTTCGGCGCGACGCAGGCGCA
>CAZBIP010000298.1:0-4310 GCA_964491885.1 uncultured Vicinamibacterales bacterium | reverse complement strand
GCGGCGGCTGGGATCGCGCCTCACTCGGCGCCGGGTTCGACCGACGCCCCGCGACCGCGGGGCAGCCGGATGCCCAGGGTCTTGATCTTGTAGTTGATGACGCGCGGGCTGACGTGCAGCAGCTCGGCGGCGTCCTTCTGCACCCAGTTGCACATCTTCAGCGACTCGATGAGCGCCTGGCGCTCGATCTCCTCGAGCGCGATCCCGGCCGGGGGCACGCGCACCACGCGCGCGGCGTCCGCGTCGCTGCCGAACGACGTCGTCTCGCCCAGCCTGAGGTCCTCGGACGTGATCACGTGCCCCTCGGTGAGCAGGACCGCCCGCTCGAGGGCGTTCTGCAGCTCGCGGATGTTGCCGGGCCAGTTGTACCGCATCAGCAGCTTGTAGGCGTCCGGGGCGATGCCGTCGATCTTCTTCTTGAGCTCGGCCGAGAAGCGCCGCACGAAGAAGTCCGCGAGGGCCGAGATGTCCTCCTTGCGCTCGCGCAGCGGCGGCATCTCGACGGAGACGACGTTCAGCCGGTAGTACAGGTCCTCGCGGAACTGCCCGGCCGCCACCATCGCCGGCAGGCTGCGGTTCGCGGCCGCGATGAGGCGCACGTCCACCTTCAGCGTGCGGGTGCCGCCGAGGCGCTCGAACTCGTGCTCCTGCAGCACGCGCAGGATCTTCGCCTGGGTGCTCGGGCTCATGTCCCCGACCTCGTCGAGGAACATCGTCCCGCCGTCGGCCTGCTCGAAGCGGCCGATGCGCTGCTTGTCGGCGCCGGTGAACGCGCCCTTCTCGTGGCCGAACAGCTCCGATTCCAGGAGGTTCTCCTGGAGGGCGGCGCAGTTCACCTTCACGAAGTTGCGGCCCGACCGCATCGAGTTGTGGTGGATGGCGCCCGCGATGAGCTCCTTGCCCGTGCCCGTCTCGCCGTGGATGAGGATCGTGGTGTTGCTCTTGGCCACCTTGCGGACAACGCCCAGGACCTTCTGGAGCGCCGGGGAGCCGCCGACGATCGAGTCGAAGTTGTAGATGTCGTTCTGGGTGTGGCGCAGGTAGTCGATCTCGTGGCGCATCCGCCGCAGCTCGAGCGCCTTCCCGATCTTGATCTCCATCTCCTCGATCTCGAACGGCTTCTGGACGTAGTCGAAGGCGCCGATCCTCATCGCCTCCACCGCCGTGCCGACCGAGCCGAAGGCCGTCATGAGGATCACCGCCGCCGACGGGTGAAGCGCCTTGGTCGAGCGCAGCACGTCGAGGCCGTCGCTCCCGCCCATCTTGAGGTCGCTCAGGACGACGTCGAACGACCCTTCGTGCAGGCGCTCGATCGCGAAGTTGCCGTTCGGGGCCTCCTCCACCTCGTGCCCGGCGTCGACGAGCGCCCGGGCGAGGGCGCGCCGGAGCGCGTCGTGGTCGTCGGCAATCAGGATACGGGCCATGCCTACCTCTCACCGGCGGCCTCCGGGCCTGGCACGCGGCGCCTCGCGGCCCGCGCCCGGCCCGAGCGGCCGCCTCTAAAACCCCAGCTGCCCCGGCACTCCCACGGGCAGCATCACCGTGAACGTGGTGCCCTGCGCGGCGGACGTCGACACGTCGATCCGGCCGTCGTGGGCGTCGACGATCTTCCGCACGATCGCGAGCCCGAGCCCGGATCCCTGCGGCTTGGTCGTGAAGAACGGGTTGAAGATCCGATCCGTGATCTCGCCCGGGATCCCCGGGCCGTCGTCGGCGATCTTCAGCTCGACGGCCGCCGTCCCGTCGAGGTCCGCCGGCACGAGGCGCGCGCGGATCCGGATGCGCCCGGCGCCGTCGAGCGCCTCGAGCGCGTTCATCAGCAGGTTCGACACCACCTGGACGAGCTGGTGATGGTCACCCTGGATCGCCGGCAGGTCCCCCTGCACGTCGGTGTCGATCGCCGTCCCGCGCCTCGCCACCTTGTTCTCGGCGAGGGGAATGGCCTCCTCGACCACCTTCGGCACGGACGTGCGATCCATCTGGAGGCGAATCGGCCGCACGAACTCGAGCACTTCGACGACGATGGCGTTCGCCATCTTCGCCTCGTTGATGATGTCGGTCAGCAGCCCGCGCAGGTCGTCCCGGTCGGGGATCTGCCGCCGCAGCAGGCCGGCCATGACCTCGATGCTGGCCAGGGGGTTCTTGACCTCGTGGGCGATCATCGCCGCCATCTCGCCGAGCGTCGCCAGCCGGTCCCGGAGCCGCTCGCGCTCCACCGCCTGCTCGACGAGCGTCAGGTCCTTGAAGAAGAGCGCGGCGCCGTGCGCGTGCATCCGCTCGTCGCGCACGAGCGACAGCGTGTACCCGATGACCTTCCCGGACGGCCTCAGCCGCAGCTCGGCGCGGTTCGGCAGGGTGGTCATGTCGAAGGCCGACGCGAGGATGCGGGCGAGGTCATGGTGATCGCGGAGCAGATCCGAGAAGTGGCGCCCGGCGTCCTCGCGGCCGACGGTGACGTCGAGGATGCGGCATGCCTCCTCGTTGATGAGCACCACCCGGCCCTCGCGGTCGATGGCCAGCACGCCGTTGCGCATGCCGGTGACGAGGTCCCGGAAGAACCGGTTGTCTGGCGTCTGCGTCATCGGTGTCCGCCTTCGAACAGGTGGTCGAGAGCCGAGGAATTGCAATATTGTAATCCCTTCTCTGAAATGTGCGAACACCTGTGCGGCGGACCCGGAAAACCGGACCAAACCGCGGGCAATTGAGCCTGCTCGACGGAACCCCAGTCCCGTCTCGGATGAGGGAGCAAAGCGGGTGCCCGGACGAATCCGGCGGCCGGTTGCCGCCGCGCCTTCCGTGGCCTATTCGTAGGCCAGGCGGCCGGACGGGACTCGGGCGGGGTCGAGGAGGAAGTGGCCGACCCCGTGCTTTTGCAGATCGGCGTAGCGCGGGATGCCCTTGACGACGACGGCGCGGTCGGGATGGTCTTCGCTCCAGGTGTCGGCGGTCTGCGCGATGGAGGAGGTGTGCCGGCCGACGCGTGTCGCGATGGGCCAGCCCTTCTCGTCGATGGGCGCGAAGAGGAGCCCGTGCTTGCCGGCCTTGACAACGAATTCGTCGCGGCCGCTCAGGAGCACCTCGGCGTCGGTGCGCCCGCGCGTGGCGTCGAGGAAGGGCTCCGGCGCCTCGAACAGCAGCGACACGGCCTGCGAGTGATCCCCGATCTCGCGGTGCGAGAGGCCGTGCAGGTTCGGCGGCGAGAACTCGGTGCCGATGGCGAAGCCTTCCATGTCCGTCAGCATCATCGAGACCATCGTCGCGAGGTCCTGGCCCTTCTGGTGCGTGACGATGGTGTTGATGACGGGATACTGCAGCTCGGCCTCGTGCAGGTCGATGGCGACGTCCACCCGCTCGCGGCGGATGAGTTCCATGAAGGCGAACGTCGTGCGCTCGGTCAGCGTGCCGTTCGGCCGTCCCGGAAACGCGCGGTTCAGGTTGCGGATGTCCGAGTAGGCGAGGTACTGCCCGCTCGGATAGTGGATGAAGACCTCGGGGTCGGGCCACTGGTCGAGGGGGCTGCTCCACCGGTCGCCCATGCGGAAGGTCTGGCCGCCCCAGTCCGTCGGGATCGTGAAGGTGGGCGGGTAGGCGGCGCCGGGGCGTGTCACGGTGGAGGCGCTGCGGTTGGCGCTGAGAGCGACGATGAGGCGGCCGCGCTCGACGGCGGCGTGCTCGACGAGAAGCCAGGCTGCGAGCCGCCCGGCGGGCTCCTCGGCGTGCGTGCCGCCGAAGACGAGAATGGTGCCTCCGGGCTCCTTGCCCTCGAAGACGTAGAGGTTCGCGTCGTTCACGCTGCCGCGGAGCGTCGGGTTGTAGTCGCCGAGCCTGGCCACCCGCGTGACGCCGGGGCCGAGCACCACCGGCTCCCGCAGGGCGCGGTGATCGGAGAAGCTCTTGCCGGAAACCGCGAGGAAGGCGAGGGCGAGGGAGCCAAGCAGCGCCTTCCGCACGGCGGTGTGCCTCGTCATGGGATCGGCCTCACTTCAGGCGGAACACGCGCAGCAGGAACGGGACGAGGACGATCAGGTAAAGCACCTCGCGGTCCCAGGACTTCGCCTTCAGGAAGTTGCGGACGAGCAGCGCCGCGGCGGCGGCCGTCAGCGCGTAGTAGGCGAGCGTAATGACGAATTGCAGCGTAATCATGGTCGCTACCAGAACCCGGAATCCGTCAGGAGTCAGAAGTCAGAAGTCAGGAGTCAGAATTCAGAAGTCAGAATTCAGAATGGACCCCCGCTGTACTCCGTGCTTTCCTGTTTCCCTAGCCCCTAGTCCGACTTTGACACATCTCGGGGATTCCTCCGCGCGGCGGG
>CAZBIP010000297.1:0-4312 GCA_964491885.1 uncultured Vicinamibacterales bacterium | reverse complement strand
TGCTGCTGTCGCTCATGCCGGGCCTCGGGCAGGTCTACGTCGGCTACTACAACCTCGGCTTCAAGAACATCCTCGTGGTCTGCGGGCTGATCGCCCTGATTTCGACCAACGCGCTCCGCGATCTCGACGCGGTCGTGGGGTTGTTCCTGGCCTTCTTCTGGCTGCACAACATCGTCGATGCCGGGCGCCGCGCGAGCTTCTACAACCAGGCGCTCGCCGGGCTGCGGCCGATGGACTTGCCCGAAGACATGAAAGCGCCCGCGGCGCTCGGCTCGTTCGCCGGAGGCCTCCTGCTCGTGGCCGCAGGCCTGCTTCTCTTCGCGCACACGATGTTCTACGTTCCCCTCGACTGGCTGGCCAGATGGTGGCCGCTGGGAGTGGTCGGCGCTGGAGCGTGGCTGATCTACGCCGACCGGCGCGCAAAGTCCGCGACCCACGCCGCGCCGCCTGCCGACGAGTAGACAGGGCCGGGCGCCCTCGCATCGGTCCCGGGCGCCGCTATAATCCCCATCCGGAGGTCAGCGATGACGCACCGGATGGGGATGGTCGTCTCGATCGGAGTTTGCGCGGCCCTCACGGCAGCCCCAGCCTTCGCACAGACGAAGCCGGCGCCGCCGGCGGCGGCGCTCTTCACGACGCCGCTCACGATGGCCGAGATGACCGGCAAGCAGGCGGTCATCGAGACCGCGCTCGGCCGGATCGTCATCGACCTGCTCCCGGAAAAGGCCCCGAATCACGTCGGCTACTTCATCAAGCTCGCGAAGGAAGGCGCGTACGACGGGACCACCTTCCACAGGCTGATCAAGCACGGCATCATCCAGGGCGGCGACCCGCTCTCGAAGGACCCGTCGAAGGCCTCGCAGTACGGCACCGGCGGGCTTCGCGTGCTGGCGTTCGAACCGGGCGCCGGCAGCCACGCCCGCGGCGCGGTGTCGTCGGTGCTGCTGCCGGGGAACAAGGACAGCGCGGGCTCGCAGTTCTTCGTCTGCGTCACGCCGCAGACGGCCCTGGACGGCCAGTACACCGTCTTCGGCCGCGTCGTCGAAGGCATCGGCGCCGTCACGATGATTTCCGAGGCGGCCGTGGATCAGGCGGGCAAGGCGGCGGAGCGCATCGAGATGACCTCCGTCACGATCCGCGATGCGCCGCCCGTGGGCGTGGAGCCCTTCTCGACCGAGCCGCCGGCCGAACTCGGGGCGTACCGGGCCGTCCTGGAAACGAGCCTGGGTCCGATCACGCTGGAGTTCCTGCCCGACAAGGCGCCCGCCCACGTCCGCAACTTCCTCCGCCTGGCCGCCGCCGGCGTCTACGACCGCACGGCGTTCCACCGGGTGGTCCCGGGGTTCATGGTCCAGACGGGCTACCTTGGCTCGAAGCAGATGCCGATGGACGATGCGCAGCAGGCGCTTGTCCGGACGCTCCAGCCCGAATTCAACGACACGCCGCACGAGAAAGGCGTCGTCTCGATGGCCCGCGGCCAGGATCCGGCCAGCGCCTCGACCTCGTTCTTCATCATGACGGCGCGCGTGTCGTCGCTCGATGGCACCTACACGGCCTTCGGCCGGGTCGTCGACGGCATGGGCGTGGTGGACGCCATCGAGAAGGCGCCCCGGGAAGGGGAGGCGCCGACGCCGCGCATCGACCTGCTCCGGGTGCGGGTGCTCAGGAAGCCCAACTAGCCCCTAGCGCCTAGCCCCTAGCCCCTTGTAGAATCTCCCCGACCCCCCGGAGGTGTGCATGAGCCACGAGGACAAGGACAAGCCCGCGACGACCACCGGCGTCAGCCGCCGCGGATTCATCACCTCGGTTGGATCCGGGGCGATCGGCGTGGCGGCTGCGGGCGCGTTGGTGAAAGGCGCGACACCCGCGCCACCCCCGGAAACACTCAAGGCCGGCGACGTCAGCACGGTGACGATCACGGTCAACGGGCGGCCCCACAAGGTGCTGGTCGAGGCACGGTGGTCGCTGCTCTACGTACTGCGCGATCGACTGGGCCTGACGGGCACGAAGGTCGGGTGCGAGCGCGGCGAGTGCGGCGCGTGCACCGTCCTCATCGACGGGAAGGCGCGCTACGCGTGCATGACCCTGGCGGTGGAGGCGGACGGCCACGACGTGACCACCGTCGAGGGCCTGATGAAGGGCGAGGACTTGGGTCCGACCCAGCAGGCGTTCGCGGAGGACGATGCGTTCCAGTGCGGGTATTGCACGCCCGGCCAGATCATGGCGGCCGAGGGGTTGATCCGCGCGAACCCGTCGCCCACCCTCGAAGAGGTCCGGCACGGGATGGCCGGCAACATCTGCCGCTGCGGCGCGTACGCGAACATCTTCACCGCCGTCGTGAAGGCGGCGGACCTGAAGCGCCAGGGGAGGTGAGTTGTGGACGACAAGGAACTCTACTTCTGGCACGGCCCGCTCCCCGAAACGCAGGCGCCGGCCTCCGCGCCGGCGGCCGAGGACTGGGGCGAGACGAAGGTCGTCGGGAAGCCCGTCACGCGCGTCGACGCGTACGATCGCGTGAGCGGCTCGGCGGTCTATCCCTCCGATGTCACGCTCCCGGACATGCTGCACGCCGCCGTGCTGATCTGCCCGCACGCCCACGCCATGGTGAAGAAGGTGGACACGGCGGCGGCGGAGAAGATGCCGGGCGTGCGCGCTGTCCTGAAGGACGGCGTCGCCGGCACGAACGTCCCATGGTTCGCGGGACGGGACAAGTTCTCCAGCCGGCTGTTCGACCCTCACTGCCGGTACGAGGGCGACGCGGTGCGCGCCATCGCGGTCGAGTACGAGGTGCTTCCGCACGTCGTGACCGTCGAGGACGCGATGAAGCCCGATGCCCCCAAGGTCCGTGACGGCGGCAACGTGCCGCCCGCCGGCAAGCCGTACGAGCGCGGCAACGTCGCCGAAGCGTTCAAGACCGCAGACGTCGTGCTGGAGCGGACGTTCACCACCCCGTGCGAACTGCACAACCCCATGGAGTTGCACGGCTGCGTCGCGAAGTGGGACGGGCCGCGGCTGACCGTCTGGGAATCGACCCAGGGCGTCTACGCGGTGCAGCAGGGCGTCGCCACCGCGCTCAACCTGCCGCTCGCCAACGTGCGCGCCATCGGGCCGTACATGGGCGGCGGGTTCGGCAGCAAGCTCCAGACCGGCAAGTACTCCGTCATGGCGGCGTTGCTGGCACGGAAGACTGGCCGCCCCGTTCGTTTGTTCTACACGCGCGAGCACGTCTGCATGAGCATGGGCAACCGCCCAGCCAACACGATCACGCTCAAGGTCGGAGCGAAGAAGGACGGCACGCTGGTCGCGCTGCAGTCGAATGCGACCGGCACCGGCGGCGCGTACGCCGAAGGCGGCACCGGCGGTGTGGACTACGTGATCCGCGAGCTCTACACCTGCCCGAACGTGCGGTGCGAGAACGTCGGCGCCTTCATCAACGCGGGACCGCAGCGGGCGTTCAGAGCGCCCGGCCATCCGCAGGGCGCCTGGGCGCTCGAGATCCTGCTGGACGAACTGGCCGGCAGACTGCGCATGGACGCGGTGGAACTTCGCCTGAAGAACGTTCCGACCGTCAGCCAGACGAGGAACGGGATCCCGTACTCGTCGACCGGATTCGCGGACTGCCTGCGCGAGGGCGCAAAGGCCTTCGGGTGGACAGCGGCCCGTGCGCGGCGGCCCGAGCCGTCGTATATCAAGCGCGGCGTCGGAATGGCAGGGGGCATGTGGCAGGCTGGAGCCGGGGGCCCGCCGTCGACGGCCATCGTCAAGCTCTTCCCGGACGGCAGCGCGAACCTGAACATGGGCGCCAGCGACATCGGCTGCGGCACGAAGACCTGGGGCGCCCAGATCGTGGCCGAGGAACTGGGCGTGCCGATGGACCGCATCTCCGTCGAGCACGCCGACACAGGCACCACGCAGTTCGCGACGCCAAGCGGGGGCAGCAAGACCGTCCCGACCGAGTCGCCAGCCATCAGGTCTGCGGCGCTGGACGTCAAGCACCAGTTGCTCGCCATGGCCGCGGAGCAACTGAAGGTTCCGGCGGCCGATCTCGAACTGCGGGGAAGCGAGGTCGTGTCGAAGACCGATGCCTCGACGAAGCTCGGCGTCGGCCAGGTCCAGGCGTTCGGCCGACGCGGCGTCCTCGTGGGCGTCGGCTACCGGGGGCCAAACCCCTCGGACAAGGCCACCAACCCCTTCGGGGTCCAGTTCGCCGAGGTCGAGGTCAACACGAAGACCGGCGAGATCAAGGTGTTGCGTTTTCTGGCCGCCCACGACAGCGGCCGGATCATGAACGAGAAGATGTTCCGCAACCAGG
>CAZBIP010000296.1:0-4318 GCA_964491885.1 uncultured Vicinamibacterales bacterium | reverse complement strand
CGAGCTGCGCGTTGCCGCGCTCGAAGTAGCTCTGGGCGCTGCGCGAACATCCTGCTGCCGTAGCCATGATGGCCAACGCGGCCGCGCCGCACGCCAGTCGCATCAAGTGACGGGATCGCATAGCCGTTTGCGCCTCCAGCGCGAAGAATAACACGGCGCGGGCAAGCTCGCGCCAGAGCCGCTTCGCTGTCGACGGGCTTTACACCCGCGCGGCGCCGCGAGCCCTATCGAAGGCGGGGCGTTTAGTGTAAGTCATTGAAAATAAATGACCTTATCCCGAGACATGGTCAGAGGCCCCTCGGGCTCGGGAATTGCATCCTGATACAAGCAACGCCCACTCTGAGAGGTTGTCACATGAAGAAGTCCCTCCTGATCGTTGCAGCGCTGGCAGTTCTCGCGGCCCCGGTGAGCCTGTGGGCCGACCCGATTCCGGTTCCGCCGGTCGGGGAGAATCTCGCGACGTACACGTTCACTGCCACGGCCAATGGGCCGGTCGTCGCTTACTTCGTCGGGCAGAGCGCGGAATATGGCAGCGACATCGGCCTGCTCGTCAACAATGTCAGTGAAGGCATCTATGGGCTGCAGAACCACACGGCGGTCTATGGAACCATGTTCACGCTGACGACGGAACCCGTGAGTGCCGGTGACCTCCTGGAATTCGAACTGCGCGTCAGCACGGGAGTGTACCTCGGTCCGCCGCCGGTCACTTACAGCCTCTACTCGACGCCAAGCCGCAATTCCGACGGAAAGCAGCATGTCTGGTCTACGCCGTGGGCCGGTGACGGGGCGGTCATCCCGGCGGGTATCTACGTCGGATTCGAGGACATCCTGGGCCTCGGCGACAAGGACTACAACGATCATCAGTTCCTGTTCACCAACGTCGGCGCCTCGGTTCCGGACGGCGGCTTCACGCTGACGCTGCTCGGGGCCGCGCTCGCCGGCATCGGCATGCTCCGCCGCAAGCTGTCGTAGTCTCCTGATCTTGGTGGTCACGGAAGGCAGGGCGCAATCGCCCTGCCTTCCTTCATGTACGGCTCCCCGATCCTGCGGTTTCTGTCGGGATCAGGGCCGGCGACGGCCGGTCGACTTCGGGCCCCCCGATGCGGCGGTCGTTGTCGATGTCGCAGTCGGCGTCGTCGTTCGTACCTCCGCGGTTCGGACGCGATAGATCGCACCGGCGGTTCTCGGCTGTTCGCCTTCGCCCGCGATCCCTGTGTCCCCCGCGCGGCTCGCTGTCGCAAAGTACAGCCCATCGTCGGCCGACGCGACGGCGACGATGGGGCCGAACTGGCCGCAGAAGAGCTTCTCCACTACCGGGATGGTCTTCGGCAGGTCGAGGCTGGCTACTCGGTAGAGGCACTCGTCTTCTGGCGACGCCAGGAACAGGCTGCCGCGCCAGGCGGCAGGGGTTGAGCCGGAGTGGAAGGCGGCCCCGGCGGCGGCGATTCCGTCCAGGCGAAGCGCGGAATCCCCGCCCGCACAGGGAGCCGTTCCGCAGCCCGGTAGGATGGCGGCAGGCTCCTCCCAGGCGGAGGGTCTGGAACCCGCGCTCCCGGCATCCAGGCGGCGCAGCCGCACGCCCTCCCGGACTGTTTCGACGCTCCACAACGTCCTGCTAGTCGGCTCCCAGTCGAAGCCGACGATGGCCTGGTGTCCGGCCGAAAAGACCGGGGAGGCGCGGAGCGGGTTGTCGGTGGGCGTCGTACCGTCAGGGGCGAAACGGAGGAGCTTGCCCGCGTACGAACCAAGGTCGCCGGCCTCGCGAGCGTCGCGTGCCGATGTGGCGACGTAGAGGGCGCCGTCCGGGCCGACCTTCACCTGCGGGGCGCCTTCGTCCGCCGGGAGGTCATCGAGGATGACAGCCGCTTCGCCGAACACTCCGCCGACTTCGCGGAACCGGACCACCCGGCCGACGGGCGCCCCTGAACGGTCGCCCGCGGGGTAGCCGAGGTACACATGGCGCGATTCGGCGAAGTCGGGCGCAACTGCAAGGCTCCAACCTCCGGCGCTCTCGGCAGCCGCGTCCGCAAGCAGCGCCGCTGGGGGGTCGGCCAGCCGCCCGTTCTCGACGACTCGGACCCAGCCTCGGCGTTCAGCGACGAGGAGCCTCCCGTCCGGGAGTGCCGCAAGGGCGGTCGGGTCGTCGAGGCCTGTGGCTACCAGTTCAGCTGCCGGGAGCCTCCCGTCCGGAGGGGCTGCCTGGGCCGCAGGGTCGGCGGGGCCGTCCGCTCGCTCGCCTGCGGGGCGCATCCGACCCAGCAGCGCCGCCGGGGCCGCGGGATCGTAAGGTTCTGAGGCGAACAGCTCAGCCGCGGGGAGCCTGCCGCCGGGTTCCGGCCGGTCGGCCGGCTCCTCCGCCGGCGGCGGCTCGACCGGAAGCGACGGGTCTACGAGCACGCGCAGGGCGGCGGACTTGGCGCTTTCGAGCACCACCCCCTTGACCGTGAGGCGCGTGGCAAGTTCGAGCGTGTGGGGGCCGCGCGCCATCGGGGGCAGCGGCGAGCGGCACCGCGCCGACGACAGCTCACCGGCTGGGCTGCCGCAGGCCGCCCCGGCAAGCGTCACAGGGTCCCCGTCCACGTAGAGGACGTAGGAGTACTGGCGGAGTTCCTCGGCGTCGAACGCCTGCTGCGTCCAGGCCAGGCGCTCGGAGCCGTTGATGGTCTGCGCTGGGTCCTGCGCCTGGGCGGCAGCCGGCACGGGCGCCGCCGCTGCCAAGAGGCCCGCAAGGACGCAAACAGACAAGCAGGCTGGGAGGGCGGCCGGCCCGCGGCTGCGCATACCTACACTATGCCCCACGACCGGGTATCGGCGCGAGCCAGCCCGGTCTTCAAACGGCGGGTTCCGCTTCCGCACGTCCGGCCGCCGGGTCCCGCGACGGTGCCCACCCGCCCCCGTGCGGGGATGGCGCTCTGCGCCGTTGCTCGACTCGCGATGGACCGACACCGCGCGCGTCCGGGCGGGGATGGCGTTTCGCGCCGTTGCTCGACTCGCGATGGACCGACACCGCGCGCGCCCGGGCGTGGAGCTGCCGCTGCTGAGGACGGATGGGGTGTACATAAAGAGAGGCGAGGTTGCCCTCGCCTCTCTGGGAGTCGAAGAATCCGAGTCGGGCTAATTCATCATGCGGCGCACGCCCGCGAGACCCATGAGGGCCATGCCGAGGAGCATCGCCATGGAGCCGCCGTCGGGAACGGTCGTCCTGTTGAAGGTGATCCAGCCGGAAAGACCGTACTCGTGCGGTACGCCCGCAGCACTGGTCTTGTCCCAATCCACGAACCCGGCATTGGCCGGGAGTGTCGTCCCGTACGTCGGGAGGTAGAAGAGCACATAACCGGCGTTCTGGCCGTCGTACTTGGCCAGCGCGTAGGTCCAGCCGGCGTCAACGAGGTTGGTATTGTCCTTCTTGATGCCGACGGTGAGCAGTGCGTTGTAGTCCACCGGCCCGGTCTGGTAGCCGACGATGTCGCTGTCGTTGGCCGGATACTGAATGCCAGGGTCGGCGGAGAGGTCGGTCTTGAAGTTGGCAGGCAGGTTCAGGATCTGCTGCGCATAGGCCAATCTCACGTCGTCACTGGCGTTGTCATTGAACGAGTTCATGTCGTTCAGGCCGACGACGCCGGACGTGCTCAGGGAGATCGTGTCGGCGGACGCGGCGGGGACAAACGCCACCAGCGCCGCCAGCGCCAGAACCGCAAATCTAACTCTCATAACATCCTCGCATTCAGGGGATGAGTGGGTTGAATACACTCTCAGCTATGTCGAACTTGCAAGCAAGAACGGTGCCGCGATAAAGCGGGCCACCAAAACCTGCCGTCGTCATGTTCCAAGTCATTCACCTGGTGTTACTTGTCCGCCCCAGCGGAGGCCTGGCTCATGGGCCGGCGCCTCAGGCGCCGCGCCCCTAATGTAAGGAATACTGACGCCTCTATCGACGTGTCCCGGTGCGCGGCGGAAGCTGGTCCGTCACTTTCTGATTCCTCTACGAAATCCACCCCAGCCGCTTCAGGGCCCCGTAGATCAGGTAGACCCCCATCATGCAGGTGAAGACGCCGAAGGCCAGGCGGAGGTGCGGGCCGCGCATCCGGTTGGCGAGCACGGCGCCGCCCCACGCCCCCACGAACATGCCGCCAATGAGGAGCAGCGCCGCGCGCGTATCCACGTTCCCGTGGCGGTAGTACTCGATGACGGCGGCAAGGCCGATGGGCGGCAGGAGGACAGCCAGGCTGGTTCCCGTCGCCTTGTGCTGCGAGAAGCCGGCCCAGTAGATGAGCGCCGGCACGATGACGATGCCCCCGCCCACGCCGAAGAGGCCGGC
>CAZBIP010000295.1:0-4359 GCA_964491885.1 uncultured Vicinamibacterales bacterium | reverse complement strand
TCCGACGGGACGTAGTGGTAGATGACCTTCCAGTCGCCGCGGCGGAACGCCGTGAAGTAGTTGGTGCGGTGCTCGTGGGGGAAGTGCATGAGGAACTCGTCCGGCCTGGCGGCGTCGCGACGCCCGGCCAGCAACACGTCGAGCCTCGTGCCGTCCACCACGTGGCCGGGCGGCGGGGCGACGCCCGCGGCCGCGAGTATCGTGGGGAACAGGTCGCAGACTGACGCCAGTTGGCCTTGCACGCCGCCGGAGGCGATGGGCAGCCGGCGCTGATGCGCGTTCGCGGGATCGGGCTGCGCCCACGCGGCGATGAACGGCACCCGCATGCCCCCTTCGTAGTGCGAGCCCTTCCTCCCGCGCAGCGGGGCCGAACTCGCCACGGCGTGCTCATGGCCGAGCGGCGCGTCCGACCCGTTGTCGCCGAGGAAGAACACCAGCGTGTTCCCGGCCACGCCCAGCGTGTCGAGGTGGTCGAGCAGGCGGCCCAGCGAGGCGTCCATCCCTTCGATAAGCGTCGCGAACGCCTGCGCGGGCGCGGGCTTTCCGGAAGCCGTGTAGTGCGCCGCGTACCGGGGATCGCTCTGGAACGGCGCATGCACGGCGTAGTGGGCCATGTTGAGGAAGAACGGCCGCTGTTGGGCGACGGCGTCGGCCACGCGCGCCTCGGCCTCGGTCGTGAGTGCGTCGGTGAGGAACGTCTCCGTGCCGTGGTAGCGTTCGAGGTGCGGCACGGCGTGGGTGCCGCCCTTGCCGTACGCCTCGCGGCCGAAGTAGCTCCCGGGATGGCCGATGGCCCGACCGCCGACGTTCACGTCGAATCCCATATTCAGCGGATCCGCGCCCTCCGAGCCGTGCGGGCCGAAATGCGCCTTTCCGACGTGGATGGTGCGGTAGCCGGCGGCGCGCAGCAGGGACGGCAGCGTGACGGCGGCCTTCGTGAGCCCGCGCCAGTTCCACTCCGGCGGCCCCTGGGCATCGCGGTTGTTTGACGCAGGATCGATCCAGTTCGTCGTCCGGTGCCGCGAGGCGTTCTGGCCCGTCATGATCGAGATGCGCGTCGGCGAGCACACGCTCATCGCCATGAAGTTGCTGAACCGGATTCCCTGCGCGGCCAGGCGCTCCATGCTCGGCGTGCGGTAGTAGTCGTTGAGCCGGTACCGCACGGGCCGGCCGTCAGCCCCGGTCAGGAATGGCACCGAGGTGTCCATCACGCCCATGTCGTCGACCAGGAACACAACGATGTTGGGCGGGGGCGGTGCGGAAGGCGGGGCCGCGGTACGGGCGGCTGCCGGCTGCGCGCCGGCCGCCACGCTCGCGGCCAGCAGGAGGCCGAACGGCAGGGGGCGGGCGATCGCGTGAATCAAGGCGGCGCCGGGCCGGGCGGCGGCAGTCGGGACGTCGGTCATGGCGTCACATCATACCGAAAGGGCACCCGGGCCTGTCGCCCTGCTACCATGGCCCATGCATCGACGCGACTCCCCCTCCACCCTGGCCGGCGAGCACATCGGCAGGTTCACCTCCGAGAACATCCAGCCGCGCGGGCCCAGGAGGCGCGGTCGGCCACGCTTGGACAGGGATGGCATGGCACGTCCTACTTCTTCCCTGCCTTCTTGTCCTTCTCCATCTTCTCAATGAGCTTCTTTGCGTTGTCATTCCCAGGATCGAGTTCAACGGACTTCCGGTAGTTGAGGATTGATTCATCAATCCTTCCTGCCCTCATGAACGCTTCGGCGAGGCTGTCGTACGCATTGGATGATCCCGGGAAGTGATTCACGTTGAATGTGAAGACCGCGATCGCCACATCCGTCTTGCCCGAGTTCAGGTAGGAGTATCCGAGAGCGTTGATGGACTCCTCGGCCGCGATGCCCGCCTTCATTCCTCCTTCCAGGGCGTCGAACACCGACTTGGTGGCACCCTCCTTGTTCCCTTCCCTGAAAAGCGATTCGCCTTTCTCGAGCGCTCTGGAGAACGGTTCGACCGTCGTCTTGAGACTCGAGACCTGAGCTGCGGCGTACTTCTCCGCGGCCTCGCGTGCCAGGGGGAGAGCGCTGTCGAGCGCGTCATCCGGCCTCGTCGGGATGTCCGGTTCTACTCCAACCCCCTCCCAGTTCGTCTTCGTCACCGGGTTGATCGCCCGTCCCGTCGGAACGAAGAGTGCCAGTGCCTCGTTCACGACATACGTGCCGCCCGGGTTCGCCCCACCGCCCGTCGTCTCGCCGATGAGCGTTGCCCGCTTGCGCGCCTTGAAGTTGTAGGCGAATTCCTCACCGCCCGAGAAGGTGCGGCCGCTGATGAGTATGAAGATCGGAAGGTCAGGCCTTCGCTTTCCTTCCACGGACTCGAGCGTCCAGAACTCCTCGGTCCGGCCTCCCTGGCGCCAGTAGAGGCTGTTCAGGTGAGTCCCGGGAGGGAAGAAGTGCGAGCAGTAGTAACGGATGAGATCCGGGTTCCCGCCCCCGTTGTTTCTGAGATCGACAACGAGCGCGTCGACGTTCTCGAGGACCTTCAGAGCAGCGGCAACCGTCGGGCGGGAGGCCTCTGTCGCCGGGAACCCCCGTATGTCGAGCACGCCGACGTTGCCCGGGAGGATCTCCGCGCGGGCCACGCCGAAGTTGCGCTTCGCTGCTGCCTGCCGCGCCAGGACGCCGTCAAGAAGTGGATTCGGTGTCTGGGTGCTCGACGGCCGTGGCGCCGACGGACGGACGCGCATGTGCCTGTCGTGGCTGATGCTCTGCAGCTCTTTCGTGAGCGCCGCTGCGAACGATGAGGCATCGTTGTACGAATCGAACGCGCCGTCCTCCAGCTTCCTGTCGATGTGGGCGGCGCACGTCTTCGCGATGTCTTCGAAGACGTAGTTGTCCAGGAGCAGCGACCCGATGCGCGCGACGGCTGCCTTCCTCGTTTCGGCAGTCAGAGGCTTCGCCTCCTGAGCCCCTGCGACCGGGAAGACGAGACAGACAACAAGGAGAAACCCGCAGTAGCGACGTGTCATGGCGAGAATCCTCCTGGGTTCATGGAGAGGTGTGAAAGGTACACTCCGTGGGACGGAAGAAACGGCGGATGGTTCCACGCCCGGGAGGCGGCCAAGCTCCTGTCGTTCAGCGGGGAACCCGACGCGCGTTCTCGGACCTGGTCAACGGCCCGGTGCCGCCGCCTTCGGGAGCCAGGTCACAACCCCCGGTACGGGTGCGTCCATGGCGCGCGGTAGTCGCGCTTGAGGAGCGTCGCGGCCTCCGGATCGCCGACAATCTGCTCTCGGGCGGCATCCCATGTCACGCGGCGGCCCGTGTCGTAGGTGATCATGGCGAGCTTGACCGTGGTGGTCGACCTGAGGCCCTCTTCGACGGGGCACCCGGGCGCACGGCGCGTGCGGACGGCCTCCAGGAAGTCGGCCATGCACAGCATGCCCAGGTCGGCCTTCACGTCATTCACCCGGCGCTCGGCGCCCTTGCCCTTCGGGATGGCGACCCAGCGGTTGTCGGTGACGAAGATCGTCTCCTTCTCGCCGAAGAACGTGATGCCGTTGGAGGTCTCGGGCGTGTACTCTTCCGCTCCCCAGATCCGGTGGCGCCACGTGATCGGGCACGTCGGGAATTCGAAGTGTGCCGTGAGCACATCGGGCGTCGTGATGGTGCCGCGAAGCCCGTACAGGCCGCCGGTGGCGGCCACCGACGTCGGCGCGCCCTCGTCCAGGATCATCCGCGCGGCGTCGATCAGGTGGATGCCCCAGTCCACCAGGTGGCCGTGCCCCGTCGTCTTTTCGAGGCGCCAGTTCATGTGCCCGACCTGGGGGCTGTAGGGGATCAGGGGAGCCGGGCCGCACCAGGCCTCCCAGTCGAGGGAGGGGGGCGGCGCCTGCGGCGTGGGGTCCTTCGTCTGGGCGGTGTAGTTGATGGTCGCCTCGGCGCAGACGACGCGCCCGGCCCGGCCGTCGCGAATGTACTGCCGCACGGCCTGATACGCCGGGCTCTGCCGTCGCTGGAAGCCGACTTGCACGATGCGGCCGCTTCGCGCGACGGCATCGGCCATGGCCCGGCACTCACGGACGTCGTAGGCGAGGGGCTTCTCGCAGTACGCGTCGAGGCCGCGGTTGACGACGTCGATGAGTTGCAGGGCGTGCCAGTGGGGCGGTGACGCGACGATGACCGCGTCGAGGCCCGGCAGGGCGAGCAAGTCGGCGTGGTGCTTGAAGGTGCGCGGGCGGGGCACCTGCAGTTTCCCGATCGCGTCGGCGGCCTGCGCGAGGTGGGCCGAATCCACGTCGCACACGCCGATGACTTCCACGCCGCCTGCCCTGAACGCGGCGTTCACGTCCACCATCCCGTACCAGCCGCAGCCGATGAGGCCGAGCTTGAGGGT
>CAZBIP010000294.1:0-4370 GCA_964491885.1 uncultured Vicinamibacterales bacterium | reverse complement strand
TTCCAGCCGAGATCCGCGTGCACCTCGGCCTCGATCCCGCGCACCCGCGCACGGCCGCGGTTCCGGAAGTAGAAGTAGTCGGTCGCCGTGGAGTAGCGCTCGATGAGATCGTCGATTCGGTAGTGGAAGGCCGAGAGCGCGGCCCGCAACCGCGGCGACGTGTAGCGCACGCCCGCGTCGAACTGGAGGCTGCGCTCGGGGTCGAGATCGGGGTTGCCGGTGATGAACCCACGCCCGGTCGGCCCCCGGTAATACCGATCCGACACGGTCGGGTCGCGGAATCCGGTGCCGATCTGGCCGGTGAACGACACGCCGGCCCAGGGCCCGACGCTGACCGAGGCGCTCCCGGACACCGCGTTGTGCGCGGTGGACCTGTCGCCGAAATAGCCGCCCTCGTTGCGCGTGGTCACGCGATCGCCGCGCAGGCCGGCGCCGACGATCGTCTTCGACCCGACCGCGGCCTCCATGGTGGCGTACGCCCCCGCGTCCAGCCGCCGGGCGTCGTCGATCGAAAGGGTCACGATGTCGCTCGTGACCTCGCCCGAGAGGCCGTACTGGCGCACCGTGTCGGTGGCGCGGACGCCAGCCCGGCCGTTCACGTCCACGCCGAACTCGACGCGCGCGTTGTCCACCCACCGCTCGGCGCTGGCGCGCACCTGGAAGTCGTCGGCCGCGTAGTCGGCGCGTTCGAGCGAGCGTCCTTTCGTGGCCGTGGCGAACCGATCCTGGTCCGTCACCTGCCGGTACCGGCCGCCGAACGCGCTCAGCACGATCCGCTCGAAGCCGGCGACCTGCCGCAGATCGTAGCCGGCCACGAGGCGGTGCGAGTCCTCGATGGGGTAGTAGAAGCGGACGGTCTGCGAGTTCGTCCGCGGCCGATCGATGTCGCGTCCGAAATCGCTCTGCCAGGAGAGGCTGAAGATCCCCTTGCCGATCTCGTACTCGCCACGGGCGACGAACCCGCGATCGGTTGCGCCCGAATTGAACACCGTGCCGGCAGGGCTCTCGTAGTCATCGAAGTCGCGGAGGTGGGCCTGGAAGAGGAATCCGCCCTTTGCGACACCCTTGCTGATTTCAGCCGCCACACGCTGCTGCGGCACGCCCGCGCCGAAGGCGTTGACGAAGCGGACGGCGAGCGGCGAGCCGGGCGCCACGCGCCGCGTCCTGGCGTAGATGACGCCTCCGAAGGCATCGGAGCCGTACGCCACCGATCCCGGCCCGCGCGCCACCTCGACGCCGTCGAGCACGAACGGATCGAGATACGTGGCGCTCGGCCCGACGCGGCGGTCGCTCGTGACCCTCGCGCCGTCGATGAGGATGAGCGTGCGCCCCCGGGCCAGCCCGCGGATGGCCGGGACGGCCGCGTGGCCCTCGGACACGCTCGACACGCCGGCCATGCCCTCGAGGGCCTGCGTCAGGTTGGCGGGCTGCCGGTTGAGGATGTCCTGCGCCGGAAGGAGCGCCGTTGCGCTCCCGATCGTGGCCTCGATGTCGGGCGCCGCGCCCGCGGTGACGGTCACGGTCTCGTCCACGAGCGGCGAGATGCGGACGATGACGGGGCCGGTCTTCGGGATGGACTCGATCAAGACCGGCTTGGTGAAGCGCTCGCCAGGCAGGATGACCAGCACCTCGAACGGCGGCCTCGGGTCGGGCTTCCACGTGAAGCGGCCGTCGGCGTCCGTGTAGACCGCGCCGGGGCGGCCGAGGATCGTCACCTCGGCCTTCGCCAGCGGCTCGCCCGTGCGCGCGTCGATCACGCGGCCCTCGATGGCCCAGGCGGGCGACGCCGCGGCCAGGGCGAGGGCGCAGCACAGAACGCAGGCCGTTGGAAGGCGTCTGATGCGCATGAAGACACGCTCGGCCGCCCGGAGGCCGCCTCGGGGGCCACGGAGTCGGACCATTCTATCCGCAGCGAGCCGCGGGTGATTCCACATTACAATGCCGGGTCACCCGCCGCCCGTATGCGAATCCTGATGAAGACGTCCTTCCCGCCTGCCGCTCCGACCGCCTGGCTCACGGCCGCGCTACTGGCGTCGGCCGGCCTCCTCGCGCCGCCCGCATCGGCGCAGGAGCGTGCGCGCGCGGGCGCGGCAGGCCTGGCCGCCGGTCCCGGTCCCGGCGCCGCCATGGCGCCCACGGTCATGCGCGACGCGGCGACGGGCCGCGTCACCGTGCGCGCGACGCGCGTGGCCGACCCGGTCACCGTCGACGGCGCGCTCGACGAGGAGTTCTATGGCCGCATCGCCCCCATCGACGGCTTCATCCAGCAGGAGCCGCGCGAGGGCCAGCCCGCCACCCAGAAGACCGACGCGTGGATCTACTACGACAGCGAGCGCCTCTACGTGGCGGCGCGGTGCTGGACCGAGGACCCGTCGCGGATCGTCGCCAACGAGCTGCGGCGCGACGGCATGGCGATCTTCCAGAACGACAGCTTCGCCGTCCTGTTCGACACGTTCCACGACCGGCGGAACGGGTTCATGTTCCAGACCAACCCGCTCGGCGTCCTCGGCGACATGCTCGTCACCGACGAGCGCGATTCGAACCGCGATTGGAACACCGTCTGGGACGTGCGGGCGCAGCGCTTCGATCGCGGGTGGACGGTGGAGATCGCGATCCCGTTCCGCTCCCTCCGGTACGCGGCTCCCGGGCCGCAGGAGTGGGGCGTGCAGCTCCGGCGCGTGGCCCGCGGCGTGAACGAGATCTCGTACGTGACGCCCATGCCGGCGGCCTTCACGCAGCGCGCGATGATGCGCGTCTCGCAGGCGGCGACCCTCACCGGCCTCGAGGCGCCGAAGGGCGGCCTCAACCTCGAGGTCAAGCCGTTCACCCTGGGCAAGGTCGAAACGGACCTCGGCGCCGGCATCCCGTTCCGCAACGACCCCGGGCTGGATGCCGGCGTCGATCTGAAGAAGACGTTCGGGAACGGCCTCGTCGGCGACCTCACCCTGAACACCGACTTCGCCCAGGTGGAGGACGACGAGCAGCAGGTGAACCTGACTCAGTACTCGCTGTTCTTCCCCGAGCGGAGGGACTTCTTCCTCGAGGGCGCGGGCCTCTTCGCGTTCGGCGGCGCGAGCGTCAGCCCGCGCATGCACCAGGGGCCGCCCAGCAACATCCCGATCCTGTTCTACAGCCGGAGGATCGGCCTGTACGAGACGGAGGACGAAGAGGAAAGCGGCAGCGTGCCCATCCTGGGCGGCGCGCGGCTCACGGGCCGCGTCGGCGCGTACACCGTCGGCGCGCTGAACATCCAGCAGCGCGAAGCCCCGGTGATCGGCGGCCCGGCCACGAACTTCTCAGTCGTGCGGATCAAGCGCGACGTGCTCAGGCAGGGCAGCGTCGGCATGATCCTCACCAACCGGTCCCACTCGACCTCCGCACACGGCTCGAACCAGGTCGTGGGCGCCGACGCGAACGTCATCTTCCTCAAGAACCTCACGATCAACTCCTACGTCGCGCGCACGCGCACGGCCGGCGTCACCGGCCAGGACGCCAGCTACCTCGGCCGCGTCGAGTGGATGGGCGATCGCTACGGGTTCACGGCCGAGCACCTGGCCGTCGAGAAGAACTTCCGCCCCGAGGTCGGGTTTCTCCGCCGCGAGGACTTCCGCCGCAACTTCGGCATGTTCCGGTTCAGCCCGCGCCCGGCCCGGTCGGAGACGATCCGGAAGTACCAGTTCGCCGTGTCGGCCGACCACTTCACGAACACGGACGGCCGCCTCCAGACCCAGGAAATGAGCGCCGAGGCCGGGCTGGACATGCAGAACGGCGACGAGTGGCAGGTGCAGTATCGGAACACGTACGAGCACCTCGACGAGCCCTTCGAGATCAGCACCGGCCTCGTCCTGCCCGTCGCAGGCTACCGGTTTGGGGAGGTCGAAGCCCGGTACATGGCGGGCGCCACGCACCGGCTGACCGGGAGCGCGTGGGTGACGGCCGGACGCTTCTTCAGCGGCACGCGCAGGGAAGCGGGCTACCGAGGGCGCTTCGAGATCACGCCGCGCCTCGGCGTGGAGCCCGGCGTGTCGTTCAGCTGGGTCGACCTGGCCGAAGGGTCGTTTGTCGCGAAGTTGGTCACGGCCCGGGTGAACTACAGTCTGTCGGCGCGCAAGGCGTTCTCCGCGCTCCTGCAGTACAACTCCGAGGGGAGCGTCATCGGGGCCAACCTGCGGTTCCGCTGGGAGTTCAAGCCCGGCTCCGACCTCTTCGTCGTCTACAACGAGGGGCGCGACACGACACCCGGGGTGCGCCGGTCGGAGTTGAGCAACCGGTCGATCGTCGTCAAGGTCACGCGGCTGCTGCGGTTCTGAACGTGCGCCGGCCGAGTGCCAGAAGGTGGGCCCGGCGCCGGCGGCTCGCCAGGCAGGTCA
>CAZBIP010000293.1:0-4384 GCA_964491885.1 uncultured Vicinamibacterales bacterium | reverse complement strand
GCGGCGTATCACCAGTCGGAGTTCGGCAAGCTCATGGGCATGACCGTGCCCGAGATCGTCCAGGCCGCCGTCGCCGGCGTGTGCGGTGAGATCGAGGCCGATCCCGCGGCGATGGACGTGGGATCGGTCGGCGCCACCTGTACCTACCTCCTGAACCAGCAGGGGCTGCTGGCGGGCCTGCTCGCTGCGGTGCCCGGCATGGCAGGGAAGCCGATCGAGGCGGTCGAGAACGCCTGTGCGTCGGGAGGCCAGGCGATCCTCTCGGTCGTCTACAAACTGCTGCTGGGCCAGGGCGACGTCGGCATCGCGGTCGGTTTCGAGAAGATGCGCGACGCCGAGGGCAGGATGGACGGCAGGCTCATCGGCCAGACGCTCGGGGTCTTCTCGCATCCGAGCGAGCGGGAGGGCAAGGTCCACATCTTCCCCCACATCTTCGCCGAGATCATGGCCGCCTACATGGCGAGGCACGGGGTGACGGAGCGCGACCTCGCGCACATCTCGGCCGCGGAGTACGGGAACGCCAACAGCAATCCGTACGCGCAGATGAAGAAGGTCAAGGTCACCGTGGACGACTGCGCCAACCCCGGCGACCGCAACAAGTACATCGTCGAAGGGCTGCCGCTGAAGACGTACGACTGCTCGCAGATCACCGACGGCTACGCGGCGATGATCATCGCGACCGAGGAGGGACTGAAGCGGCTCGGCGTGGCGAAGGCCGATACCGTCGAGATCGCGGGCTACGCGCAGGCGACCGACAGCCTCCGGCGCGCGGACCGCGACGTGCTCGAGGCCAAGGGCGCGTACGCGGCGATGAACAGGGCCTACGCCATGGCCGGCCTGACGCCCGCCGACGTCAACGTCGCCGAGCTGCACGACTGCTTCACCGTCATGGGCGCCATCGGCACCGAGGTCATCGGCAAGGCCGCGTTCGGCAGGGGCGCGCAGTACTGGGTGGACGGCCGGGCGCGCGTGGACGGCGACTGCGGCATCAACACCTCCGGCGGCCTGATCGCCAAGGGCCACCCCGTGGGCGCCACCGGCGTCGCCATGCTGGGCTGGGCGGCGTGGCAGCTGCTCGGCAAGGTGCCGCCGGCGCTGCAGGTCCCGAACGCGAAGGCGGCGGCGACCTTCAACATCGGCGGGCCCATCTGCGCGTCGGTCTGCACGGTGCTCAGGCCGGGGGCCTGACGCGCCGCGCCCGCCGCTGCAACAGGCCCTCCACGGCGCAGGCCGCCGGGAAGTAGATCGCCGCGAGGGCCCAGAGCGTCGCGGCCTCGCGCGCCACGTCGCCCAGGCCCGCGCCGATGCGGGTGAGCCGCAGGTAGGCGGGGATGGCGGAGGTCGTCGGCACGACCCGCGCCGCCTCCCGGATCCACGCGGGGACCGCTTCTGCAGGCCACGCGAAGCCGGCCAGGAACACGAAGAGCAGCGACGTGACGAGCAGCACCTGCATGGCCGTCTCGCGCCGGCCGAAGCACGCGCGCAGCGTGAAGCCCAGGAACGCCGTCGCCAGCAGGAACGGGACGGTGACGAGGGCCGTGGCGCCGAGCGATCCGGGCAGGTAGTAGCCGAAGAAGCGAGGGATGAACGCGAAGGAGAAGGCGGCATTGGCCGCGTACAGCAGCAGGAACGGAACCGACCGCCCCAGGACTTGCGCAACCGGGTGCCCCTCCACGTCGAGGGGCGACGCCTGGCCCGCTTGGGCGCGCTCGCGCCTCGCCCCGCCCGACATGCCGATGCCGATGAGCAGCGTCTGCTGGAGAATCAGGATCAGCACGGCCGGCACGACGTAGGTGGCGTAGCCGGAGTTGGCGTTGAAGAGCGGGCGCATATCGAGGTTGACGGGCCTGCGGGCCCGCAGCGCGGCCTCCCGGCTCAGCCCGCGCGCGCGCAGCCGCGCCACCTCGACGCCCGCCGACAGCGTGCCGGCGGATTCCAGCAGCCCGGTGAGCGCCGTACTGTACGACAGCAAGTAGGACGTGTCGATGTGGCCCGACACCCGCGCCGGCCGGCCCTGGAGGACGTCGCGCTCGAAGCCGCTCGGAATGACGAGCACGCCGGCCGCGCCGCCGTTCCGGACGAGGGCCTCGGCCTCGGCCATCGACGCCGCGCGCGCGGCCACGCGGAGGCCCTCGTGCGCGTCCGCCATCCGGATCAGCCGCCGGCTCAGGCCGGACGCGTCGCTGTCGACGACCGCGATCGGCACGTCCTTGAGGATCTGGTTGGAGTACGGAATCGGGTAGAAGAACGCGTACACGACAACTGCCAGGACGGTGATGACGAGCACGCCCCAGTCGAGGAACACGAGGCGGGATTCGTCGGCGAACGCGCGGAGGAAGGTCTTCACCGTCCCGCCTCCCCGGACGCGCGGCGCGCGAGCCGCATCATCCTCCAGGCCACGAACGGCCACGGCACGACGGCGAACGCGGCGATCGCCAGGAACGGGTGCCACGACGCCGCCGGAGGCGCGCCGCGCATGCCCTGCTGCACCAGGATCTGGAGGTAGTGCGTGACCGGCAGGAGACTGCCCCACGCCTGACCGGCAATGGGCATCCCCTCGACGGGGAACGTCACGCCCGCAAACGCGAAGGCCGGCGCGCAGTAGAACGCGGCGAGGCTGCTCCCAATCCGGAGGTCGCCGACGGCTGCGATGAACGCGAATCCCATGGCGACGTACGCGAGCACGAACGCGACCGTCGCCCAGGCGACGACGGCGAAGCTGCCGCGGAACGGGACGCCGAGGCGGCCGTAGATCACGCCCAGCATCAGGAACGCCAGAGCCGTGAAGTGCACGGCGTAGGGGATGGCCTTGCCCGCGATGGCCGGCCACGTCCGGCCGCCCGCGGAAGTGAGCCAGCCGCCGGCGGTGCCGTCCCGCAGTTCGGAACCGAACGCGTGGACGATCGCGATGACGATGAAGATCTGGAGCAGCGTCGGCAGCAGCGGCGTCAGCAGGTACGTGACGTAGTTCAGCGGCTCGTTGAACAGCGCGTGCGCGTCGAGCACGATCGGTTCGACGTGCGAGGCGGCCGCCGGAGCGGGCTCCTGCGCCGCGCGCCTGCCGAGCTCGACGCGGGCGGAGAGGGTGGCGGCGGCCGCCGACACAGCGGTCCTGATCTGGCTCGCCGGCACCAGGAACTGCGCGTTGTAGAAGGCGGTGACCGCCGGCGCCTCGCCGCGCGCGGCGTCGCGCGCGAAGTGCGGCGGGACGAGCACGATGCCGTACGCCTCTCCTCGCATCACCTGCTGCTCGGCGGCCCGCATGTCGGGCGCCGCCGCCGCGGCGCGCACGCCGGCCGAGGCGTCGACCATGCGGACGAAGCTGCGCGACAGCGCGGATCCGTCCAGGTCCACAGCCACGACGGGCACGTCGCGCACGGCGCCCGACCCGAACACGCCGGCCATCAGCGCGCCGGCCGCGAGCGGGAACGCCACGATCAGCAGGACGAGATACGGCGAACGGGCGATCCGCTGCCACTCGCGGAGGGCGACGGCAAGAAGGCCCACGCGGGATTCCGGGGGCTGAAGCCCCCGGGCTCCGTCCGATCCGCTCGCTGGCATCATGGCGCCTTCACCTGCCGACGACGATGGCGCTCATGCCGGGGCGCAGCCCCTCGACGCGATCCGCGGGGCGCGCTCGCACCTCGAACGTCTTCACGTCGAAGCCGCCCTGCGCGCTCGTCGGCCGCCACGTGGCGTAGTCGGCCTCGGGCGCGAGGTACGACACCCGGAACGTCGCGCGCCGGTTCGCCAGGGCGGGAATCGTCACGTCGATCGTCGATCCCGCCGTCAGGCCGGCCAGCTTGTCCTCGCGGAGGTGGAACACCGCCCACACATCGTCGAGATCGACGAGCGTGACGATGGGCAGGCCGGCGGAGACCATTTCGCCGGGCTCGAGGTTGCGCCGGCAGACCTGGCCGGCGGCCGGCGCGTACACGCGAGTCTCCTTGAGGTAGGCCTGCACCTCGGCAATCGCGCCGTCCGCCGCGCCAACCATGGCGGCAGCGGCGTCCTTGTCCTCGACACGGGCGCCGCGGGAGGCCATGTCGTACAGGGCCTGGGCCGCGGCCTCCGCTTCCCGCGCCGACCTCCAGAACGTCTCCGCCTCGTCCCGGCGTTGGGCGGGAGCGACGCCGTCCCTGGCGAGACGCTCGACGCGGTGGAACGTCGTCTCGGCCAGGACGACGGCGTCGTGGGCGCGGCGCACGTTGGCTTCGGCCGCGCGGATCTCCTCTTCGCGCGCGCCACGGTCGGCCTTGGCGCGCTGGGCCGACGCGGCCGCCCGCGCGGCGCGGGCCTGGGCCAGCTTGGCCTCGATCTCGGGGCTCTGAATCGTCGCGACGAGATCCCCCTTCTTCACGCTGGCGCCTTCGACGATGGCGAG
>CAZBIP010000292.1:0-4398 GCA_964491885.1 uncultured Vicinamibacterales bacterium | reverse complement strand
GATCTCCTGGGCCGGCCACTCGCGCCCGGGGACGTACGGGGCCGTCGCCAGCGCCGCCAGCGGCTGGAGATCCGCGGCCGCGAACGCCGCCGGCGCCGCCTGGCCCACGACCCCCGCCTCCAGCCCGAGCAGCCGCGCCGCGGCCGGGTTCACGGTGCTCACGCGCCCGTCGCCGCCGACCGTCACGACCCCCGTCGCCACCCGGTCCAGCACGGCCTCGGTGAAGCGCCGCCGATCTTCCACCTCGGCGTGCTTGCGCTGCAGGTCGATGCTCGACTGCTCGAGGCGCCGCCGGCTCGTCGCCAGCTCGTCCGCCATGCTGTTGAAGGCGTCGACGAGCGACCCGAACTCGTCGGCGGTCTCCCGCTCGACGCGGTGCTCGAAATGGCCGGCCCCGATCTCGCGCGCGGCGGCGGCCAGCAGCCCGACCGGTCGCGTGATGCGCTTGGCCAGGTACAGGCCCATCCACGTCGCGCTCACGAGGATCATGAGCGTGACCATCAGGAAGAACGAGAGGTACACGCCGGTCAACGGCCGCTTGAGCGCGCGCAGCTGGTTGTACGACTCGTACGCCTTCGTCATGCGCCGGGCGCGAAGCGCCATGTCGCCGGTGAGCGCCGCGGTCCCGACGACCACGCCCGCCGCGCTGCCGTCGCCCTTGCGCACGACCGAGGCCGCGCGCAGCAGTTCGCCGCCGCTCTCGAGCGGCTCACGCACCCACGTGTCGGGTTCCCCGCGCGCCGCGCGCGCCGCCAGCCGCCCGGACGAGGACCGTGCCGCCGCCTCGCCCGCGGCGGCCGCCGCCACGTCCACGACCGGCAGCGCCTGGGGCGTCCCGTCCAGCCCGGGCGCCGTCCGGAACACCTCGACCAGCGTCAGGCGCTGCCCCGTCACCGGCTCGGCCAGGACCGCCCGAAGGGGCTGGAGGTCCGGCGCCGAGAGGTCCATCGCGCCGAGGGCGCGCGCGAGGCGCGCGGTCTCGCCGCTCACCTGCCGCTGGCGATCGTGGTAGTAGTCGCTGGCGATCCGCTGGGAGGACTCCAGGATCTCGTCCATCGGCGCGTTGAACCAGCGATCGACGCTGTTGAAGATCAGCTGGCTGCCCACGAGGAGGACCAGCACCGCCGGGATGATCGTCATGCCGAGCAGCGCCAGGACCAGTTTCGCCCGGTAGCGCGCGAACGGCAGGCCCCGCTTGCGCTCGACGAGCATCTTGATGACGCTGCGCGCCAGCACGAACACGAGCCCCACCAGCATGGTGAGGTCGACGATCGAGAGCGAGTAGAGCACGAACTCGCTGAGGAAATCCGGCGCCAGCCGGCTGGACCGGTAGAGCAGCGTCATCATCGCGGCGAGCGCCGCGACGAGGGCGAAGATGACGAGGAGCACCTGCAGCGGGTTGTCGCGGAACGGCCGGCGGCGCCTTCCGGCCCCGTCGGCGGGCGGCGACAGGCGGAGCGACGTGGGCGATCCCGGCGTCTCGGGCATGCTCGGCCTCACCCGCCCTACGGGATGAACGTGAAGCGGGCGGCGCCGCTCGCCGCGTCCCGCCCCCACGGCCAGAAGAACCAGGTGGTGCGCGGCCGCGTCCGCACGCGCACCCGCACGTAGTACTCCGCGCTCGGCTCCAGGTCCGCGGTGCTGAACAGCGGCAGGCGATCGAAGCCCGTGACGAACCGCCCGATGTCGGCCCGGTCCTCGGACACGCGCGAGTCGTCCACGCGCCCGTCGACGGTGCGGCTGATCTGGTAGCGCCGCGTCAGCGTGTCGTGCTGGACCGACGCCGCCACCTCGGCTTCGCCGACGGTGCGGTCGAACCAGACGCTCGTGGGACGCCGCAATTCGGCCTCGTACACGATGGTCGCGGTGAGGCCGGACTGGATCGCGTCCTCGAGCCCGCTCAGCACGTCCCCCGTGAGACGCGCCGACACGTAGACGCGCCCGTCGCGCGCCACGGCGCCGACGTCCACCCCCTGCTGGCCTCCCGCCTCCAGCGCGAACGCCCCGAGCAGCAACGCGAGCAACGGAATCCGCATCACTCCTTCGCGCTGATGAGGTCCTTCAATTCGACCATGAACTCGCCGATGTCCCGGAAGTCCCGGTAGACGGAAGCGAACCGGACGTAGGCCACCTTGTCGAGGCGCTTCAGCTCCTGCATGACGAACACGCCGATCTCCCCCGTACTGATTTCCTTCTCGGGCCGGTCCTGCAGCACGCCCTCGATCCGGTCCGCGATGGCTTCGAGGGCCGACACGGTCACCGGCCGCTTCTCGCACGCGCGCAGCATGCCGGCGATCAGCTTCTGGCGCTCGAAGCGCTCGCGACGGCCGTCCTTCTTGATCACCATGTAGGGGATGTCGTCCACGCGCTCGTAGCTCGTGAACCGCCGGCTGCACTCGAGGCACTCGCGCCGGCGGCGGATGACGTCGCCTTCCTTGCTCTCGCGCGAGTCGACGACCTTGTCGCCCATGTGGCCGCAGTACGGGCACTTCATGGCGCATCCTCCGCGGGGCCGGGCGCGGCCAGCGCGCGGAGACGGCCCAGGCTCAGGCCCTCCTGCGCGAGGAAGATCACGCCGGCCACCGTCACCGGCACGATGGAGATCGCGTGCGCCACGACCGCCGCGGCCACCGCCCGGTCGTTCGCCACGCCGAAGAACGCGACCGCCCCGATCTGGTACGCCTTGTGGTAGCCGCCCACCGACCCTGGCGTGGGCACCGCCACACCCACGACGAGCAGCGCCATCAGGAGGAACGACGCCGGAAAGCTCATGTCGATGGCGTACGCCCGCGCCCCGAGCCAGATCCCGGCGGCAATCGACAGCCAGAGCGGAAACGAGAGCAGGCCGGCCACCGCCATCCGGCCCGGCTGCCGGACGATCGCCAGCCCCTGCAGGAACGTGTGGACGAGTTTCGCCACGAGCGCCGCCACCCGGGCGGGCACGACGCGCTCGACCTTCAGCGCCCACCGCGCCAGCGTGTCCGGGTGTCCGGCCAGCACCATCATCAGCCCGAGGCCGGCGATGCCCCCCGCCGCCGTGATCAGGCCCCCGGACTTGAGGGCGCGGAACGTCGAGGCGTGCCCCTCCGCCGCCACGGGATTGAAGAACAGCAGGTAGAACCCGAACAGCACCAGCACGGTCAGCAGATCCAGCAGCCGTTCGAGGACGATCGTCGCGAAGGCCGACGCCGCGCTGAACCCCGACCGCCGGGCCAGCAGGTAGGGCCGCACGACCTCCCCGGCCCGGGCCGGGACGAGCGTCGACACGGCAAAGCCGATCACGGTGGTCCTGAAGACGTCGGAGAAGGGCGGCCGGCCGAGCGGCCGCAGCAGGTACTGCCACCGCACGGCGCGGAAGAAGTACGTCAGGCAGGTGACCCCGACGGCCAGGGCCAGCAGCTCCACGCGCCCGTCTTGGATCGCCGCCGACACGGCGCCAAGGTCGGCGCCGCGCAGAAACCACGCCACCATGACCACGGCCAGCAGCACGACCGCCGCAGTCCGCAGGTGCACACGCATCCGGATGCGACTCTACTACAACGGGCACGGCCCGTCTATCGACGCCGCCCGTGCAGAAGGGCTTCGGGCCCGGGGTTGAACGGCCGCCGGCGGCCCGATAAGATGGGCCCGCCACCAGAGGATGCGTCCATGAACGAGGCCCTACTCCAGACCCGTCTCGAAGGCGTCACGCCGTTCCGGCAGGGCAAAGTCCGCGACGTCTACGAGGTCGGTGACGCGCTCCTCATCGTCGCCACCGACCGGATCTCCGCCTTCGACTACATTCTCGGGTCGGGCATCCCGGACAAGGGCGCCGTCCTCAACCAGCTGTCGGCCTTCTGGTTCGGCCTGATGGCGGACCTCGTGCCCCACCATGTCATCAGCACCGACGCCGACGCGTACCCCGAGCCCGCGCGCCGCCACGCAGGCCTGCTCCGCGGCCGGTCGATGCTCGTGACGCGCACGCGGCCCCTGCCCATCGAGTGCGTCGTGCGCGGCTACCTGTCGGGCTCCGGGTGGAAGGAGTACCGCCAGACCGGCAGCGTCTGCGGCATCGCCCTGCCGCCAGGGCTGCGCGAGTCGGACCGCCTGCCGGAGCCGATTTTCACGCCGTCGACCAAGGCGGAGAGCGGCCACGACGTCAACATCACGGCGGCCCAGGCGGCCGACATCGTGGGGCCGGAGCTGTTCGAGCGGCTCCGTGACCTCTCCCTTGCCGTGTTCGCCCGCGGCGCGAGCCATGCCGAGCGCCTCGGCATCATCGTCGCCGACACGAAGTTCGAATTCGGCCTGGCCGGAGGGCCCGGCGACGGCGAACGGTTGCTGCTCATCGACGAGGTCCTGACGCCGGACTCGTCCCGCTTCTGGCCGGCGGACGCGTACCGCCCCGGCGGCCCGCAG
>CAZBIP010000291.1:3232-4451 GCA_964491885.1 uncultured Vicinamibacterales bacterium | reverse complement strand
GCCACGCGTTCCGCCTGCGTGTCGCCCTGCAGGAGGAACCCGGTCCGCCACGTGACCTGCGCCTCGGGCGCCAGCTCGGCGAAGTTCCAGACGACCGCCGCCAGCACGTTCCGGCCGGCCCGCAGGTGCGGGGCCAGGTCGACCGTCTCGTAGCGCCAGTGGTTGAGGTCGCCCCGCGCGGGCCCCCACACCACCCGGGTGCCGTTGACGAAGAGCTGGTAGCGGTTGTCACCTGTGACGTGGACCACGAAGCGCTGCGGCCGCTCGGGAAGGTCGATGGCCTTGCGGAAATGGTAGACGCCGAACCCGAACGGCTCCACCCCGGCGGCGGTGATCCATTTCGCGTCCCATCGGCGAGTCAGAAGTTCCGGATTCGTGCCCGGCGCCTGGGCGCCGAGGCCGGCCACCTGGCCGATGAGCACGAGCGCGGGAACGACGGTTTTCAAGGCGCGGACGACGCGGGTCGGCATGACGTCCCTCACTGGAACCGGCCGGTGTTGCTGACGAAGGCAATCGCCCGGCTGTCGGGCGACCACGAGTTGACGTTCATCGAGCCCTGGCCGCCGTAGACGTAGCCGACCACCGACGGCGCGCCTCCATTCGCGGGCATCCGGCGGATGTAGACCCGCTTGTACCAGGGATGATCGTCCGGCGCGATCTCCGGCCCGTACGTGATGAAGACGACGGTCCGGCCGTCCGGCGACACGTGCGGGAACCAGTTGTTCAGGTGGTCGAACGTCAGCTGTTCCTGCCCGCTGCCGTCCGGCCGCATGCGCCAGATCTGCATCCGGCCGGTCCGCGAGGAGTTGAAGTAGATCCACCGGCCGTCCGGGGAATACTCGGGGCCGTCGTCCAGGCCCGGGGCGGTCATCAGGCGGACCTCGGGGCCGCCGCCCGAGGGCACCAGGTAGATGTCGTAGTCGCCGTTGCGCTGGCCGGTGAAGGCGAGGAACCGCCCGTCGGGCGACCACCCGTGCAGGTACGAGGGCCCCGTCGGCGTGATCTGCGACGGCGTCCCGCCTCCGGCCGGAACGGTGAAGATGACCGACGGCTGGCCGCCGCTCAACCCGAGCATCGTGCCGTCGAAGGAGAGCGCGTGGTCGTTGTTGTTGCGCGTCATCGTGCCGGTGTCGATGCCCGTGATCGTGCGCGCCGCCAGATCGAAGCTGTACATCCGGCCGTTGCGGTTCATCAGCAGGCGCGTGCCGTCGAGCGTCCA
>CAZBIP010000291.1:0-3132 GCA_964491885.1 uncultured Vicinamibacterales bacterium | reverse complement strand
GGCCCGGCAACCTCGGAACGGACCTCCTCGGTCCGGCCTTCCGCCGCCAGCCTGAACTGGAGGGACGTGAGGCCGTCGCCGTGGCGCGCGACGCTGACGTGCGGCGAACCGTCGTCGAGGCTCGCCCGCGCCATCAGACCGGCCTTCCGGTGCGGGTCCACGCCGGGCCCGTCGAACTCGATCACGGCCTGCAGGATGAAGTCGCCCGTCACCTTGCGCCAGGCAAAGTGGAACTCGTCCCGCGACGCCCACATGTTGGCGCCGGCAGCCTCGAGGACGTAATCCTGAGAGGACTCGTCGTAGGACGCCGTGCCCGCCCGCGCCGGGGCGCCGATGTCCCCGTGGTCGGCGAAGACGCCGACCGGACGAACTGGCGCCGGCGGCGTCTGCGTCCGGGCTCCGGGGCCGGACCAGGCCAGCCCGCAACAGGCGAGGATGACGGCGGCTCGAGTGTGCATCGGATTCTCCTGCCAGGCGGTTACTTGGCCGGGTTCGCGCCCCTGACGCGCAGCCTGATCGCGTACAGGCCCTTGCTGGCGGTGATGAACAACGTCCGGTGATCCGGGCCGCCGAAGCTGACGTTGGCCGTCCACGGCTCCGGCACGTCGATCTGCTGGATCTTCCGGCCATCCCTGTCGAACACCGCGACGCCCCGGCCGGTGAGGTAGAGGTTTCCGTCCTCGTCGAGCGTCATGCCGTCGGAGCCCGCCTCCGAGCGCAGGCGCTTGTTCGCGAGCGTCCCGTCGGGCTGGATGTCGAACGCATAGGTCTTGCGCGCCCCGATGTCCGCCACGTACAGCGTCCTGCCGTCCGGACTGCCGATGATGCCGTTCGGCTGCACGAGATCCGTCGCGACGCGGGTCAGCGTCTTGCGGTCGGCGGACAGGAAGTACACGTGCTGGCCGTCCTGCGGGCGGTCGGTGTAGTCCCACCACGGGCGCTTGTAGAAAGGATCCGTGAAGTAGAGGCCGCCGTCAGGCCGGGCCCACACGTCGTTCGGCCCGTTCAGGGGCTTGCCGTCGTACCGGCTCGCGAGCACCACGTGGGTGCCATCCGGGGCAATCGACCACAACTCGGTGCGGGCGTCGGCGCAGGCGAGCAGATTCCCGGCCGCGTCGAAGTACATGCCATTCGCGCGGCCCGCGGGCTGGAGGAACGTGGAGAGCCCGCCGTCCACGCTCCACTTCAGGATGCGATCGTTCGGCTGGTCGGTGAAGTAGACGTTTCCGGCGCGGTCGCTCGTGGGACCTTCGGTGAACTCGAACCCGCCGGCGAGCTTCTCCAGCGTCGCGCCGGGTGCCAGCACGCCGGCGACGGGTGGCGCGGATGCGGGCTGTGGCGGTGTGGCCTGCCGCGCCGGGTCCGGGCTCGCGCTATCGCCGGGAGCCGGCGTGAGGATCATCGCGGTGAGGAACAAGACGAGGACGGGCGTCGTGTGAGGCATGACGTGGCGCTCCCCTGTGTAGGTGGCCGTTGGACGCCGAACTGCGAGGGGCCCCGGGCCGGTTCGAGCCCGGCGCCGGGTATAATACCGCGCCATGAAGCTGCGACGCCGCGAGTTCATGCACCGCACGGCGCTCGGCGTGGGCGGTCTGATGGTCGCCTCGGCGCGGCCTTCCGCCGCCGGCCCGCCTCAGTCGCCGGTCGATCCCTTCGCCATCGTCCCACTGGGGAAGACGCCGCTCAAGGTTTCGCGGTTCTGCCTCGGCACGGGCATGCGCGGCGGGGGAGGGCAGTCGAACCACACGCGCCTCGGCAAGCTGCGGTTCGAGGCCCTCATCCGCGAGAGCTTCGACCGGGGCACCCGGCTCTTCGACCTCGCCGACTCGTACGGCTCGCACCCGTACGTGGTCCCGGCCCTGAAAGGCATCGCGCGGGACCGCTATCAGATCGTCACCAAGGTCGGCTTCTTCCCCGGCGGAGCCGGGGCGAAGGAACGCCCGGACGCGGACGTGACGGTGGAGCGGTTTCTGCGGGAGCTCCAGACGGACTACATCGACCTGCTGCTCCTGCACTGCATGATCGCCCCCTCGTGGCCGGAGGCGTTGCGGAAGCAGATGGACCTGCTGTCCGGCCTCAGGGAGAAGGGCGTCATCCGGGCGCTCGGCGTCTCCTGCCATTCGATCGGGGCCCTCGAGGCGGCCGCGGCCGAGCCGTGGGTCGAGTCCGTGCACGCACGCATCAACCCGTTCGGCATGAGCATGGACGGGCCGCCCGAGCAGGTGGTGCCGGTCCTGCAGCGGATCCACGCGGCCGGCAAGGGCGTCGTGGGCATGAAGATCGTCGGCGAGGGACGGCTGCGGAACGACCCGGCCAGGCTGGACGAGTCCGTGAAGTACGCGCTGACGCTCGGGTGCGTGGACGTGATCGACGTCGGCTGCGAGAGCATCGCCGAAGTGGACGACCTCGCCGCCCGCGTGCGGCGGGTGACCCAGACGGCCGGCTGAGCCGGGCGTCACTTCCGGCTGAATGCCGCCAGGGTGTCCAGGTAGTAGTTGGGCAGGCCGATGTCGAAACGGTAGCCGTCGACCATCAGTCCCTGGAACCCGTCCTCCTGCCTCAGCCGATCCAGGGCGGAGGTGAGCTGGAACTCGCCGCGCTCGCGGACGTTGTTCCGGATGTTCTCTTCCAGGTACTCGAAGAGCCGCGGCGAGATCACGTACTGCCCGAAGACGGTCAGGTACTGGCCGTCGGGGATGCCGGGCACCTGCAGGCGGCTGCGCGCGTAGTCCACTGTGGGCTTCTCGGCGAACTCGGTGATGTTCAGCCGCCGCCCCGGTTCGATCCAGACGCCAGTCGCGACGCCGAAGCTGCCGACCTCGGATTCCGCGGTCGGCCTGAGTCCCACGACGCTCACTCCCGTCTGCTGGAACGCGTCCATGACCTGCCGCGCGCACGACACGGGGCCGTTCGACCGGTAGAGGTGATCGCCGAGCATCAGCAGGAAGGGCTCGTCGCCGAGGGCCTCCCGCGCGCAGTAGACGGCGTCGCCAAAGCCCTGCTGGGTGCGCTGGGTGACGAACCGGACGCGCCGTCCCATCTCGAGAATGCGGCGCGCGTACTGCTGCGACGCCGGAGGGAGCTTGTTGAAGTTCTCGATCGACACCTGCTCGTTGAAGAACGAGCCGAACT
>CAZBIP010000290.1:2286-4461 GCA_964491885.1 uncultured Vicinamibacterales bacterium | reverse complement strand
CCGCCTTCTTGACCTTCCTGACGGCCTTCTTCACGGCCTTCTGTGCTTTCACGGCGGCTGGCTCGGCCACCTTCTTGGCTTCCTTCACCGCCTTCTTCACGGCCTTCTCCGCCTTCTCCGCCGCGGGTTCGACCACTTCTTTCGCTTCCTTCACCGCCTTCTTGACGGCCTTCTCCGCCTTCGGCGCGGCTTCCTTCACTTCCTCGACGACCTTGGCGACCGCCGCCTTCGCGGCATCGAGGAGGGAGGGCGCGGCAGGCTCGGGCGCCGGCGGCGGGGGTTCCGGTGTTGCGGCGACGATCGGCGGGGCGACGGGTTTGAGCTCTTCGGCCATGGTTTCCTCCACCAAACACACCCATCCGCGGCGCGGATTCCGGCTCACGCGCAGTATAGGAGCGGGGGTTGTTAATGTCTAGGCCGCTTCGGGCGTTTCACCGGCAGCCACTCTTCACAGGAGCGCCACAATGCACGAGCACCTTGCGGTCGAGTTCATCATGCCGATGGTCGCGAGCCTGGGCTTCTTCTCCCTCGTCGCCTGGATCGTCTTCGTGTTCGTGGACGGCAAGCGGCGGCGGGAACAGCTCAAGGTCACCTCGGATCTGCACAACCGGATTCTCGAAAAGATGGGATCGACGGCCGAGTTCGGCGCGTTCCTCGAGACGGACGGCGGCAAGCGGCTCATGAAGTCGCTCACGGTCGAGGGCCCTGGCACGAAGACCCGCATCCTCGGGAGCACCCAGACCGGCATCGTCTGCACGGCCGTCGGACTCTCGATGCTCATTCTCGGCGGAATCTTCTACTATCTGCGTGACGGCCTCTGGGTGCTTGGCGGCATCGTCACCGCGTGCGGCATCGGGTTCATCGTCTCGACGATCGCGTCGTACCGGTTGTCGAAGGCCCTGGGCGTCCTGGACGGCGACGCGCCGCGGCGGTAGGCGCGACTGCCGGATCGCCGAGGTCGTCATGGCTGGCCACGCAGCGGTCATCCGGGCGGAGGTTGTGGGCGCTGAGACCCAGGCGGGCGTGCGGGCGGATCTCCTGACGCAGACGGAGTTCCAGGATCTGTACCACGCGCACGCCCGGCCGCTCTGGGCCTACCTCTTCCGGCTCACGGGGAACGCGGCCGACGCCGACGACCTGCTGCAGGAGGCCTATTGCCGCCTGCTCGCCACGCCGCTCGCCACGCGTGACGACGGCCAGCTTCGCGCGTATCTCTTCCGCGTCGCCACGAATGCCGCGACGGACCTGTGGAGGCGCGGCGGACGCGGGACGCGCCGCACCGAACCGCTGACGGACGCGGCCGCCGTCACCGGCGATCATGCAGCCGGCGCGGCGCTGAAGCGCGACATGGCGCAGACGTTCCGCGAACTCAAGCCGCAGGAACGCACGCTGCTGTGGCTCGCGCACGTGGAAGGATCCGAACACCGCGAGATCGCCGAGGCACTTGGCCTCGCACCCGGCAGCGTGCCGGTCCTGCTCTTTCGGGCCCGCCGCAAGCTGGCGGGGCTCCTCCGCAAGAAGGGCTACGGCCCTGGAGAACGGTGATGCAGCGCCACGATTGCCCGCACTTGCCGGACGTTCTTTCCGCGACGGCCGAGTGCCGCGAACTGACCGCGTCGATGGCCGCGCACCTCGCGGCATGCCCGTCGTGCCGCGAACAGGCCGAGGCTGCCGCCTTCGTCCGCGGCCTCGCCGACACATCCGAGATGCCGCACCAGTTGCCGGACCCGGCGGTGATCTGGTGGAAGGCCCAGCTCCTCCGCCGCTGGCAGGCGGATCAAGCCGCGGCCGCGCCGATCGAACGCATGCATTGGATCGAACTCGCCGCGGGCATCGCCAGCCTCACGGCGTTCCTGGTCTGGCAGGGCAAGGCTCTCGCCGCGGCAGCCGCCGCGGTCGTGTCGAAGAGCCTCGTGTCCGCAGCCGCCGCGCCGTCGCCTGGCGACCCGGCCGCACCGGCACTCGTCGGCATCGCAGCGGTCCTGGCGGCCGGGATGTTCCTCGCCGCGCTGCACAGGAGGCTGGGGGCGAGCCCCTGAAGTAAGATCGTCCCGCCATGCGTCCTCTCAAGATCGGCATCAGCGGCGTCCGCGGCATCGTCGGCGAGTCGCTGACACCCGAACTCATCGTGTCCTTCGCGCAGGGGTTCGGCACGTACCTCGATTCCGGCCGGGT
>CAZBIP010000290.1:0-2186 GCA_964491885.1 uncultured Vicinamibacterales bacterium | reverse complement strand
GACGCCCTCGGCTGCGAGGTCCTCGCCGTCAACGACGATCCGACGGCGCCGTTCCCGCACCGGCCCGAGCCCAAGCCCGAGATGATGGCGCAGCTCAAGGCGGTGGTGCGGGCCGGCCGCGCCGACCTCGGGTTCGCGCACGACGCCGACGGCGAACGGATCGGCCTCGTGACCCACGACGGCGAGGCGCTCTCAGAGGAACGCACCCTCACGCTGGCGGCCGCCATCACCCTGTCCCAGGCGCCCGGCACCGTCGTGACCAACGTGTCCACGACGAGGGCCGTGGACGAGGTGGCCAAACGCTTTGGCGGGACGGTCGTCAGGACGCCGGTTGGCCAGTCCTTCATCACCGAGGCGATGATCGAACACCGCGCGGTACTCGGCGGCGAGGGCAACGGCGCCGTCGCCGTGCCGCGCGTCCTGCTGTCGCACGACGCCGCGGCCACCCAGGGGCTCATCGTGGAGCACATGGCCGTCACCGGCGCCTCGCTGCGGGAGCTCGTGGACGCCTTGCCGTACCGCGAGATGGTGAAGCGCGACTTCGCCATGGCGCCGAGCACGCTCTACTCGGTGCTGCAGGACTTCCGGGACCGCGTCGAGCGCGAGGCCCTGCCCGTCGACACGACCGACGGGGCCGTGGTGTCGTTCACCGACGGGTGGGTGCACGTGCGCGCGTCGCAGACGGAGTCGATGATCCGCGTCATCGGGGAAGCGGGCACGCGCGCGCGGGCGCAGGACCTCGTCGACTGGGCGAGGGACAGGCTGGGGACGGGGGCGTAGCCGCTCGAGCAGGAGTCAGAAGTCAGAAGTCGGGAGGCAGAATCATGGATGTCCCCATCGCTACTCTGACGGCTGGCTTCTGGTTTCCGGCTCCGTATTCTAGGTTCTCAATTCTGAATTCTGACTTCTGACTCCTGGCTTCTTCTTATGCGCGCGATACCGACCCTCAAGATCAGCATCTCCGGCGTGCGCGGCGTCGTCGGCGACTCGCTGACGCCGGCGCTCCTCACCAGGTTCGCGCAGGCGTTCGGCACCTACACGGGCTCCGGCTCGGTGGTCGTCGGCCGCGACACGCGCACGTCGGGCGAAATGGTGCGCCAGGCGGTCGTCGCCGGCCTCCTCTCGAGCGGGTGCCGCGTGGTCGATCTCGGCGTGTGCCCGGTGCCGACGGTGCAGCTCGCCGTCCGCCATCGCCGCGCGCACGGCGGGATCGCCATCACCGCGAGCCACAACCCGGCCGAGTGGAACGCGTTGAAGTTCGTCGGCCCCGACGGGCTGTTCCTGGGGTCGGGCCAGGCGCGCGAGCTCCTGGACATCTACCACCAGGGCGATTACGTCAAGGTGCCAGGCGCGGACATGCGCTCCGTCGAGCGGATGACCGACGGCCTCGATCTGCACCTCAAGGCGATCATGGACGCGGTCGGGCCGCTCCCGGCCGGCGCGCGTCGCCTGCGCGTGGCGCTCGACGCGTGCAACGGCGCGGGCGCCCTGATCGCGCCGCGCCTGCTCGACTCGCTCGCCGTCGACGTCGTGCCGATCAACGTGACGCCGAACGGCCTCTTCCCGCGCGGCGCCGAGCCCATCCCCGAGAACCTCGGCGCGCTGTGCGACACGGTGCGCGCCAACGGGTGCGACATCGGCTTCGCGCAGGACATGGACGCCGACCGCCTGGCCGTCGTGTCGGAGCGCGGCGAGCCCATCGGCGAGGATTTCACGCTGGTGCTGGCGGCGTGGCACGTGCTTTCGACGCGGCCCGGGCCCGTTGTGGCGAACCTCTCGACGACGGCGGCGCTGGACGAGGTGGCGCGGCGGTTCAATTGCCCGATCGTGCGCACCAAGATCGGCGAGGCCAACGTCACCGAGCGCATGGTGGCCGATCGCGCCGTCATCGGCGGCGAGGGCAACGGGGGCGTCATCTACCCGGCCATCAACTTCGCCCGCGACAGCCAGGTCGGCATGGCGCTCATCCTGCACCTGCTCGCCTCGTCCGGAACGACGGTGTCGGGGCTCATGGCCGAACTGCCGCGCCTCGTCATGGTGAAGGAGAAGCTGGCCTGCCCGTCCAACAAGATCCCGGACGTCCTGCGCATGGTAAAGCGCGAGTTCGCGGCCCTGCCGATGGACACCCGCGACGGCGTGAAGGTGCTCGTCGAGGACGGCTGGTTCCACGTCCGCGGCTCCAACAC
>CAZBIP010000289.1:0-4475 GCA_964491885.1 uncultured Vicinamibacterales bacterium | reverse complement strand
GCGGCCGCGGACCGCACCAACTGGGACGCGCCCTACATCATCAGCCCGCACGCGCCGCGGCGCCTCTATTGGGCCAGCAACAAGCTGTATCGGAGCGACGACCGCGGTGACACGTGGACGGTCGTCAGCCCGGACCTGTCGCGCAACCTGAACCGTGACGAGATTCCCATCATGGGCAAGCTCTGGCCCGCGGACTCGATCGCGCGCAACGTCTCGACGACGGCGCTCTCCAACATCGTGTCGCTCGACGAGTCGCCGCTGCTGGAGGGCCTGATCTACGTCGGGACCGACGACGGCCTCGTCCAGGTGACGGAGGACGGCGGCAAGCACTGGCGCAAGGCCGAGCAGTTCCCGGGCGTGCCGCAGTGGACCTACGTGACCGACGTCTTCGCGTCGCCGCGGGATTCCGACACCGTGTTCGCCACCCTGAACAACTGGCAGCGCGGCGACTACAAGCCGTATGTTGTCAAGAGCGGCGACCGCGGGCGGACGTGGACGAACATCACCGCGAACCTGCCTGACCGCCACAGCGCGTGGTCGATCATCCAGGACCACGAGAACGGGCACCTGCTCTTCCTGGGCACCGAGTTCGGCGTCTTCGCCTCCTTCGACGGCGGCGCCCGCTGGGTCCAGCTCAAGGGCGGCCTCCCGCCGATCCAGGTGCGCGACATGACCGTCCAGCGCCGGGAGGACGACCTCGTCCTGGCGACGTTCGGCCGCGGGTTCTACATCCTCGACGACTACAGCCCGCTGCGGGAACTCACGCCGGAGGCGCTGACCGAGGACGCGAGGCTGTTCCCGCTGCGCGACGCGCTGTCCTTCAGCCAGACCGGACTCGCTCCCGCCGGAACGGCCGGCCTGGGCCCGCTCGCCGGCAACTGGACGGCGCCAAATCCGCCGTTCGGCGCGGTCTTCACGTACTCGGTCGGCAAGGCCCTGCCGGCGGATGCCAGGCTGGTGCTCACGATCACGGACGACGCCGGGACCCAGGTCCGCCGCCTGGAACTGGACAAGGCCATCGGCCTGAGGCGTGTGGTCTGGAACCTGCGCGGGGAGTCGCCGGCGGCGGCCGGCGGGCGGGCCACGCAGGCCGGCCCGCAAGCCGCCGGGGCGTTTGCGGGCTTCGGGAGGGGCCAGGCGCCGGCGGCCGCAGCCGGCCGCTACCGCGCCACGCTCGGTACGCTCGTCGGCGACAAGGTGACCCCGCTCGGGTCGCCGCGGACGTTCCACCTGACGGTGCTCCCCCAGTAGCCCCGGGGAGCGCCGCAGTTGAGCGGCCCGGAGCGCCCCCAGGACCGAATTGGTCGGTCCTGAGGGCGCTCCGGGCGGCTCGTCTGCCTTGACATCTCCTCGCGCGGACGCGTATCTTTTCGCAGGTGGACTCGCCTCACCGGAGGCACCCGTGGCCGACCGGTCAGACCACTGCGCGCGCGAACATCGTCGAACTGGCCCCGCCTCGGCATCACCGTAGCCGGAGAACCCCATGAATTCCGAAACGCTCGCCCGGATGTACGACTTCACCGGCAAGACCGTCGCTGTCACCGGCGGCACCGGCATTATCGGCGCGGCCCTGGTCCGGTCGCTCGCCGGCTGCGGCGCCAACGTGGCCGTGCTGGACCGCAACACGGCGCCGGGCCCCGCCCTGATTGAGTCGGTCGGACCGGACGCCGGGAGCCGCATCGAGGTGATCGCGACCGACGTCCTCGACACGGACAGCATCGCCCGGGCGCTCGACGCCACGCTGAAGCGCTTCGGGGCGGTCGACGCCCTGGTCAACGGCGCCGGCGGCAACCATCCGAAAGCGACCAGCAACAAGGACGTCCCCTTCTTCGACCTGCCGCCGGAGGCGATCCGGTGGGTGTTCGAGTTGAACATCATGGGCACGATCCTGCCGTCGCAGGCCTTCGGCCGGGTGATGGCGAAGGCGCAGGCGGGCACCATCCTGAACATCTCGTCGATGAACGCCTTCCGGCCGCTCACGCGCATCGCCGCGTACTCGGCCGCCAAGGCGGGCGTCAGCAACTTCACGCAGTGGCTGGCCGTCTACTTCGCCCAGGAGTACTCGCCGGCCATCCGGGTGAACGCCGTCGCGCCGGGCTTCCTGCTCACGGATCAGAACCGGTTCCTGCTGACCGACAAGGACACCGGCGCGCTCACGCCGCGCGGGCAGTCGATCCTGGGGCACACGCCCATGGGACGGTTCGGCGTCACGGACGACCTCATGGGCGCGGTGTTGTGGCTGCTGTCGCCGGCATCGGCGTTCGTCACCGGTGTGGTGCTCCCGGTCGACGGCGGGTTCTCGGCGTTCAGCGGCGTCTGACGCAAGCGGCGCGGCGCGGAAAGGCAGCGACGGCAATGGTTATCGGAGAGGGCTCTCGCGATCGTCACCTGACCGACGGCGACGTCCGCCGGCTGGTGGCTGAGGGGCTGACCGGCCTGCCCCTCGACGGCAGGCGCGTCCTGGTGCTGATCCCGGACGGCACGCGCACGATGCCGATGCCGCTCATGTTCGAGATCCTCACCGGGGAGATCGGGCCCAGGGCCGCCGCGCTGGATTTCCTCGTGGCCCTCGGCACCCACCAGCCGATGACCGACGAGCAACTCTCGCGCCTGGTGGGCCGGCCGGTCACCGCGGGAAGCTCCGGCCCGTATCGGATCTACAACCACCGGTGGGATCTGCCGGAGTCGTTCGCGAACCTCGGGACCATTCCCGCCCGCGAGATTGCCGAGCTGTCCGGCGGCCGGCTGGAGCGGGACGTGCCGGTCACGCTCAACCGGCTGCTCCTGGACTACGACCACATCCTGATTTGCGGACCGGTGTTCCCGCACGAAGTCGTGGGCTTCTCGGGCGGCCACAAGTACCTCGTGCCCGGCATCGCCGGCCGCGACATCATCGACTTCACGCACTGGCTGGGCGCCCTGCTCACGAGCAGCGCGGTCATCGGCGCGGGCTACACGCCGGTCCGGGCGGTCATCGACCGCGCCGCCTCGTTCGTCAACCGCCCCGTCACCTGCATCAGCCTCGTGGTCACGCACGACGGCGTCAACGGCGTGTACACGGGCGCGCCGCACGCGTCCTGGGAAGCGGCGTCGGCGCTCTCGGCCCAGACCCACATTGCCTGGGTCGACCGGCCGTTCACGCGCGTCCTCTCGGTCATGCCGGAGATGTACGACGACCTGTGGACCGCGGCGAAGGGCATGTACAAGCTGGAGCCGGCCGTAGCGGACGGCGGCGAGGTGGTGATCTACGCGCCGCACATCACCGAGGTGAGCTACACGCACGGCCGCATCATCGACGAGATCGGCTACCACTGCCTCGACTACTTCCTCAAGCAGTGGGATCGGTTCGGGCGCTATCCCGGCGGCGTCATCGCCCATTCGACGCACGTGAAGGGCCTCGGCCGCTACGACGCGGCGACGGGGGTCGAGACGCCGCGGCTCCAGGTGACGCTGGCCACCGGGATCCCGGAAGAGCGGTGCCGGCGGATCAACCTGGGGTACCTGGACCCGGCGTCGGTGAAGGTCGACGAGTGGGCCGGCCGCGAGGCCGAGGGCGTGATGCTCGTGCCGCGCGCCGGAGAGATGCTGTACCGCCTTTCGAAGGCGGCCCCGGGGGGAGTGACCCATGCAGTGTGACATCGGCGTTGTCGGCCTCGGGGTGATGGGCGCGAACCTCGCCCTGAACATGGAACGGAACGGATTCGCCATCGCGGGATACGACCTGGAGCCGGCCAAGGGCCTGGCGTTCGTGGCCGGCCCGGCTTCCGGGAAGCGGGTCGAGGTCGCGTCGTCGCCCGAGGCGCTGATGGCGCTGCTGAAGACGCCGCGCCGGGTGCTGATGATGGTGCCCGCCGGCGCCCCGGTCGACAGCGCCATCGCCCACCTGAAGCCGCACCTCGAAGCGGGCGACATCCTGATCGACGGCGGCAACTCCTGGTTCCTCGACACCGAGCGCCGCAGCAAGGCGCTGGCGGCCGACGGCTTCAACTACGTCGGCACCGGCGTGTCCGGCGGCGAGCAGGGCGCGCTCTGGGGCCCGGCCATCATGCCGGGCGGCCAACGAGAAGCCTGGGACGCCCTCGCCCCGATCCTGCGCGCGATCGCGGCGAAGGCCGACGACGGCGAGCCGTGCGTGGACTACATGGGTCCCGGCGGCGCCGGGCACTACGTGAAGATGGTCCACAACGGCATCGAGTACGGCGACATGCAGCTCATCGCCGAGGCGTACGACCTGCTCTCGCGCGGCCTCGGCCTGCCGGCGGCGGAGCTGGCCGGGATCTTCCGCGAGTGGAACGGCGGGGAACTGCGGTCGTACCTCGTCGAAATCACGGCCGAGGTCCTCGCGAAGGCCGACCCGGAGACGGGCCGGCCGCTCGTGGACGTCATCCTGGACGAAGCCCAGCAGAAGGGCACCGGCAAGTGGACCAGCCAGAACGCGTTCGACGTCGGGGCGCCCATCCCGACGATCAACGCGG
>CAZBIP010000288.1:0-4493 GCA_964491885.1 uncultured Vicinamibacterales bacterium | reverse complement strand
GGCCCGCTACGCCCTCGGCGAGATCGAACGCCTTCTGCAGGTGTTCTTCGCGCACGTGCCGCCCGCCCTCGCCGAGCGGCAGCGCGGGTTCGACGCGGCCGACCGCTTCACGGAGCGGGACGTCATCCTGATCACGTACGGGGACCTGCTGTACCGGCGGCACCAGTCCCCGCTCGAGACCCTCGGGGACTTCTGCGATGCCTACCTCGGGGGCGCGATCAACACGCTGCACATCCTGCCGTTCTTTCCGTCCTCGTCGGACCGCGGGTTCTCGGTCGTCGACTTCGAGACGGTCGATCCCCTGCTGGGCTCGTGGCGCGACATCGAGGCGCTCGAGTCCCGATACCGCCTCATGTTCGACGGGGTCATCAACCACGTGTCGTCGAAGAGCCGCTGGTTCGCGCAGTTCCTCGCCGGCCATCCCGACTACGAGGACTTCTTCACCTGGTACGACAGCGAGGATGCGCTCCCCGCCGAGGCGCGGCGTCTCATCTTCCGGCCGCGGACGACGCCGATCCTGACTCGCTTCGAGAGCCTCCGGGGCCCGCGGTTCGTGTGGACGACGTTCTCGCCGGACCAGGTGGACCTGAACTACCGCAACCCGAGGGTCCTCGCGAAGATCGTCGAGGTCCTGCTGATGTACGTCCGCCACGGCGCCGACATCCTGCGGCTCGACGCGGTCACGTATCTCTGGGACCAGCCGGGGACGCGGTCGATCCACCTCGATCAGACGCACACGATCGTGAAGCTCCTCCGGGACGTCCTCGCGGCGGCCGCGCCCCACGTCGCGCTGGTCACCGAGACCAACGTGCCCCACCACGAGAACGTGGCGTACTTCGGTGACGGCACGGACGAAGCGCACATGGTGTACAACTTCGCGCTGCCGCCGCTCGTCCTGCACACCTTTCAGACGGGGGACGCCACCGCGCTTTCGCGGTGGGCGGCCTCGCTCGCGCCGCCGTCGGCGGGCACGGCCTTCTTCAACTTCCTCGACTCCCACGACGGCATCGGCCTCCTCGGCGCCAAAGGGCTGCTGGCCGAGGCGGACCTCGACCGGCTCTGCCGGCGCGCGATCGAGCACGGGGGCCTGGTGTCCTACAAGACGTCGGACACGGGCGAGCCGGCGCCGTACGAGTTGAACATCACGTGGTACAGCGCGCTGAACCGCAAGCAGGACGGCGACACGCTCTCGACGCAGATCCGGCGGTTCCTCGCTTCCAGGGCCGTCGCGCTCGTGCTGCAGGGGGTGCCGGGCATCTACCTCCACAGCCTCTTCGGCACCCACAACGATCACGCGTCCGTCGAAGCCACGCGGGATAACCGTGTCATCAACCGCGCCGTCGCCGATGTCCGTTCGGTCAGGCGATCGCTGTCGCATCCGATGAGCAAGAAGCACAGGATCAACGACGGACTGGGGCGGATGATCCAGGCGCGGGCGGCGAGCCGGGCCTTCCATCCTGCCGGCCGGCAGCGTGTGCTCCATCTGTCGCCGGCCGTCTTCGCGGTGGCGAGAACCTCTCCCGAGGGCGGATCGTTCGTGGTGACGCTCGTGAACGTGACGGCGTCACGGACTGCCGTCGAGATTCCGGCCGCCGACCTGGCGGGACGCGAAGGGCCGTGGCGCGATCTCCTGAGCGAGCGGACCTTCGCCCCGGGGCGCGAGAGGCTCGGCGTGGCGCTCCGGCCCTACGAAGTCGTCTGGCTCGCGCCTGTTTGACCCCCCCGAAAACCGCGTGCTACCCTGAGGGTGTCGTTCCAGGTCGGGCGCTTTCGGCATGCGAAAGTGGCGGAACTGGCAGACGCACTGGACTTAGGATCCAGTAGCCGAGAGGCTGTGGGGGTTCGAATCCCCCCTTTCGCACCAGAACGGGCCCGGCCGGGCGCATGAGGGGATCCCGGCGGGCGACCCGCATCCCACGACAACCTGGGCATTTCTGAACCCCGCCCCGAAGACTGCCGATACACACCACGATGAAGGTCGAGTACGCCGACATCACCGAGACGCGCAAGCGCCTCACGATCGAGATCCCGAGCGAGACGGTCGACGCCGCGATCGACCGCCTCACGGCGCGGCTTGGCCGGAGCGCCAAGGTCCCGGGCTTCCGCCCGGGCAAGGTGCCGGTGAAGGTCGTCTGGCAGCGCTTCAGGGACGAGATCCTGCACGACGTGGCGCACGACCTGGTGCCGCAGGCCCTGGACGACGCGCTGGGCGAACGGAACCTCGACCCGGTCGACACGCCGGACGTCCGCGACGTGGTCGTGGAGCCGGGCCAGCCGCTGACCTTCGCCGCGACGTTCGAAACGGTGCCGGCGTTCGATCCCGGCGAGTACCGCGGGATCGCGCTGCGCCGGCACTCGGCGGCCGTGACCGACGAGGACGTCGAGCAGGCCATCGAGCGGCTGCGGCAGCGGGCGGCGCGGTTCGAGCCGGTGGAGGGACGACCGCTGGAGGCGACCGACTGGGCGACGGTGGACCTCGAGCGGCAGGACGTGGGCGGCGACGCCGAGCCCGAACGGCACCAGGACGTGACGATCGACCTCGCGGCCGAGGCCAACCCGCCGGGGTTCTCGGCGCACCTGACGGGGCTCGAAGCCGGGGCCCGCGCCGATTTCACCGTCGAGTACCCCGCCGGCCATGCGGTGGAGGAGATGGCGGGGCGCTCGGTGCGCTACGGCGTGACGATCAAGGCGATCAAGCAGCGCGTGGTGCCGGCGCTGGACGACGAGTTCGCGAAGGACCTGGGCAGCTTCGACTCGCTGGCGGCGCTGCGGGAGCGGGTGCGGCAGGACCTGGAGCACGAGGCGGCGCACGAGGCGGACAGCGCGCTGCGGGCGGACCTGCTCGCGCAACTCGCCGGGCGCGTGCCCTTCGCGGTGCCGGACTCGCTGGTCGAGCGCGAGCTGGACCGGCGGGTGGAGGACTTCGCCCGCCGGCTGATCGAGCAGCGGGTCGACCCGCGGACGGCGGGGATCGACTGGAACGAGTTCCGCTCGGCGCAGCGCGACGCGGCGGCGGAGGCGGTGAAGGCGGCGCTGGCGCTGGACGAGATCGCGCGCCGGGAGCCGGTGACGGTGGGCGACGACGAGGTGGCGCGGGAAATCGCCCGCTTCGCCGAGCGCAGCGGCCGCACCCCCGAGGCCGTGCGGGCGCAGGTCGAGAAGGACGGCGGCGAGGCGCGCCTGCGGGGCGGCCTCCGCCGCGAGAAGACGATGGACCTGCTGCTCGCGAACGCGGCGATCGCGGCGGCGGACGGAGGAGCGTCATGACGCAGGAATCCGGGCACGCCCGCGCGCAGCTGGTCCCGATGGTGGTCGAGCAGACCGCCCGCGGGGAGCGCGCGTACGACATCTACTCCCGCCTGCTGAAGGACAACATCATCTTCATCGGCACGCCGATCGACGACCAGATCGCGAACCTGGTCATCGCGCAGCTGCTGTTCCTCGAGGCGGAAGACCCGGAGAAGGACATCCTGCTGTACATCAACAGCCCGGGCGGGTCCATCACCGCGGGCCTGGCCATCTACGACACGATGCAGTTCATCCGCCCGGACGTGCAGACGTACTGCCTGGGGCAGGCGGCGTCGATGGGGGCGCTGCTCCTGGCGGGCGGCGCGAAGGGCAAGCGGTTCTCGCTCCCGAACTCGCGCATCGTCATCCACCAGCCGCTGATGCAGGGCCTGGCGGGCCAGGCGACGGACATCGACATCGCGGCGCGCGAGCTGCTGCGGATGCGCGAGAACCTGAACGCGATCCTGCAGCACCACACGGGCCAGCCGCTGGAGCGGATCCAGGTGGACACCGAGCGCGACTACATCATGCGCCCGGAGCAGGCGAAGGAATACGGTATCATTGACGAAGTGATCCGCAAGCGCGCCTGACGCGCGCCCGGGGGCCGCCGGAGCGGCCCGCGGCGGGATCGGACCGGGGCATGGCCAAGAAGAACGGCGACACCGAAGTGCTGCGCTGCTCGTTCTGCAACAAGGACCAGAACGACGTCCGGAAGCTCATCGCGGGCCCGACGGTGTTCATCTGCGACGAGTGCGTCGAGGTCTGCAACGACATCATCGCCGACGACAGCCGGCACGAGCCCCGGGCGCCGCGCTCGGCGCTGCTGACGCCGCCGGAGATCAAGAAGTTCCTGGACGACTACGTCATCGGCCAGGAGCGCACGAAGAAGAAGCTCGCCGTCGCGGTGTACAACCACTACAAGCGGATCGAGATCCAGAAGGCGGCGCGCGGCCGGCACGACGTCGAGCTGTCGAAGGCCAACATCCTGCTGGTCGGGCCCACGGGCACCGGCAAGACGCTGCTCGCGCAGACGCTGGCGAAGATGCTGTCGGTGCCCTTCGCCATCGTCGACGCCACGACGCTCACCGAGGCGGGCTACGTCGGCGAGGACGTCGAGAACATCATCCTGAAGCTGCTGCAGGCCGCGGGCGGCGACATCGAGAAGTGCCAGCAGGGGATCATCTACATCGACGAGATCGACAAGA
>CAZBIP010000287.1:0-4507 GCA_964491885.1 uncultured Vicinamibacterales bacterium | reverse complement strand
AAGGGCGACACGGAAGCCCCACATGGCGAGCGCCGCGACGAGGGCCGCCACGAAGAGGCCGCGCCACGCGTACCAGCGCGAGAAGTCGAGCGTCCACGGGCCGGGATCCAGGAGCATGTTGACGCTCACGGCGACGGTGAGCGCGAGCGCGCCGTGCCGCCAGAGCAGCCAGACGAAGAGCAGCGTGAACACGGCGGCCATGGCGATCATCACGAGCGGATGCATGGTCGTGGGCCTGGACGCCTGGATCAACAGGTAGCCGTATCCGGTCATCACCGCGGCGAGGATGGCCCAGGCCGCGCCGGCCCGGCGCGACGCGAGGCGTGCGACGAGCAGCACGGCCATGTAGAACACGGCGATGACCGTCGCGAGGACGAACGGCGCGAGGCGAGAGGCCAGAAACGCAGGGCCGCTCGCATAGAGCAGCGGCTCGAAGGTGGCCGGCCCGCCTCCGGGAAGATCCATCGCGCGCGAGATCGCCAGGCTCCCGGGCAGGGAGTAGGCGAGCCCGGCCAGGACGCCCGCGAGCACGGCCCGGCCGACGAGCGGATCGCGCACGCGGCCGTCGAGCAGGCGCGTGGAGGCGACGAGCAGTTGGGGCCAGGCTCGCCTGAAGTACGGCTCGAAGCCGAGGTACGCCACCCAGGCGAACAGGCCGAGGAGCAGCGGCTGCGAGAGCAGGCCTGCGCCGCTGAAGATGTCGAGCGCTCGCGCGGGCGAGTGGGCGCCCAGCGCAAGCCCCGCGGTCCAGAGCGCGACGACGGCAAGGGCCAGGTTCCGGGCGGCATCGCGATCGCACCGCCCGAGCCGCAGGTTCCGGCGAGCGAGGAACGCGAGGAGCACCAGCGTGACCCAGAACGCGATGACCGTGGCCAGGAGCATCGAGCCCGACGCGCGCGGCGAACCGGCTGAGCCTGATGGGGCGGCCGTGTCGCCGGGCGACAGCAGGCGGAAGAAGATCGGCGCGCCGGCGCGCGCGGCGGCCTCGACGCGGACCTGCTGTCCGCCGCACACCCCCACGCGGGCCTCGCGCGCGTCAGCCGCGCTCTCGGGCCACCACAACGGCGCCACCGGCGTGAACGCGTCCGGCGACCCCAGGTGCGCGGCCGCGAACAGGGCGGGCCAGCTCACGCCGCCGGGCGGCCGGGCCGCACCGGTGACCGGCGGCGTCACGCGCAGCGCCAGGAGCCGCCCGCCGAGATCCAGTTCCACGTACGCGTCGCCAGCCAGCGGCGTGGGGTCGGAGGCGGTGACGGTGTTCGTGACGCTCAACGGACTCAGCGGCACCGTGGCCTGGCGATAGCAGAAGCGGAGCGGCCCGGGAGCCGCCGTGCGGAGCGCCTCCCGAGCCTCGCTCGGCCGCATGCGATTCAGCCGATCCATCGACGCGGCGTCCGCCTGGAACCACCACGCGCTGTCCGCGGGCTTCCCGGGGTAGCCCAGCGCGTCGAGGGTGTCGCGCGCCCGCGCCCGGAGCGCGTCGGGCGAGAGATCCATCGCGACGTGCTCGGCCAGGTTGAACGGCTGGAGCGTCAGCGGCACCACGGCGAGGGCCACGAGGCACGCGGCGAGCCACAGCCACGCCTGCGCGCGCGGGAGCGTGCCTTCCTCGCCGGAGGCGGCCACCAGCTCGGGCGACGGCGTCTCGCCCGCCGCGATTGCGGCCGCCAGCGGGTCGCCGCCGGGCAGCGACAGTGCCACCTGCGCCGCGGACGATGGGCGCTTCGACGGGTCCTTCTCCAGGCAGCGCAGGATCGCGCGCTCGATGGCGGGCTCGACGTCGCCGACGGTGCTCGATGGCGGCGCCGGGTCTGAGCTGCCGTGCGCGCGCTGCCACTCGGCGGCGGTCGCGGCCTTGAAGGGCAGGTGGCCGGTGTACGTCTCGTAGAGGATCAGGCCGAGGGCGTACAGATCGCTCTGCGCCGTCGCCGGAGATCCCGCGAAGCGCTCGGGCGCCATGTAGGCCAGCGTGCCCGCAAAGTCGGATCCTGTCGCGCCGCCGCCGCTGCCGCTCTCGACGGCCAGGCCGAAGTCGGTGATGCGCGCCCGGCCGCGGCCGTCGATCATCACGTTCGACGGCTTGAGGTCGCGGTGCAGCACGCCGCGATCGTGCGCGGCCGCGAGCCCTGCGCAGAGCTGGCGGGCGACGTCGAGCGCCTTCGCCGCGGGCAGCCTCCCGATTCGCCGCAGCAGCGACGCCAGGTCCTCTCCGTCGATGTACTCCATCGTCAGGAAGAGGCGGCCCTTCGGCCCTTCGACAGGCTCAGCGTCGCCCTGAGCAACGCCGAAAGGCGGCTCGCTCCGCTCGCTCGGGGCAGGCCCCGCCAATTCCCCGATGTCGTAGACGCGGCAGACGTTCGGGTGCGAGACCGTGCGCGCGTTGCGGACCTCGGCAAGGAGGCGCTCGCGCGCGGCCGCGTCGCGCTCGAGGACGGCCGGGAGGAACTTGAGCGCCACCGGCTGGCCGAGCTTCAGGTCGTCGGCGCGGTAGACCTCGCCCATGCCGCCGCGGCCGGCGAGGGCGACGATGCGGTAGCGATCGGTGAGGATGGTGCCGGGCGCGAATCCCTGTGGCGGGCGGGATGAAGAGGAGGACGATGGGTGCGGCGACGTGCCTGGCGGTGTTGTGGCGGCGCGGGTCTCGGACGAGCCGGGATCAGCCGTCGCCTCGGGTGGATCGCGTTCGGCCGGGGACATGGGGGGCTACCCGCCGCGCATTATAGCGCCGCGGCGTGTCTCGCGGCTTGCGAGCGGACGGCGGTGCTGGCCGCGGTTGGAGCCCTCCCTCAGCGGGGCCGGAACACATCACGCAGGGGGATCTTCAAACCGGAGAAGAGGGGAGACTGGAGAACGCCGCCGCCGGCAAGGCCGAGCGTGGTGACGTCCGTGAGGCCGGAACCCGCGCGCGGCCGCCGCAGCGCCGTGATGGACTGCGCATCGGGGTCCACGACCCAGTACTCGCGCACGCCCTCACGATCATAGACCGCGCGCTTGCGGCCCTTGTCGCGCCGCCGCGTGCCCGGCGAGAGAATCTCCACCACGAGATCCGGGGCCGCCGTCGCATGCTTCTCGTTGACGACCCGCGCGTACCGGTCCGCTGTGAAGTACACGAGATCCGGCACCACGACGGTGAACATGGAGAGCTTCACATCGAAGGGCGCGTACAGGAGCCGGCCGAGGTCGTGGCGATCCAGGTAGCGGAGGAGCGCTCGGACCAGATTGAGCGAGATTTCCTGGTGAGCCGTGGTCGGTGATGGCGACACGACGTGCGCTCCGTCGAGGAGTTCGTGGCGCAGTCGGTCGTCGGGGAGCGCGGCGAGGTCGCCGTACGTCCACGCGCGCGCCGCGGGCTGTGCCGAACTCATGCTGCGTTTCCGGGTCGCCCTCACGCGGCGATTGTAGCATCGTCACCGGCACCCGAACGGACGCACCAAATGCGAGAAACGCGCCAGCGAAGACGATCGGCGGAGGAGCGGGAATCGTGCGGCATTCATTGGCGGAAACGGCGCGCGCGAAGAGAGGCTCGAAGAGGGGGACTGCCGTTTCTGCGACGCCGCAAGGCCGCGGGCGTGCAGAATCCGAGATGGTGAACCGCGCGGCAAGCCCCGTTCCTTGCCCCCCGCCTTCGCTAAGCGGCCTGGCGGCCAGCTTCGGCGAGGCAGGCCTTGCCCCTTGTCCCTTGTCCCTATCGTGCCGGCACCTTCGCCTTCAGCTCCTCGAACCAGTTCGTCACGAGATTGATCTCGGTCACGGGAGCGGGCGCCGGGAACGGCAGGTCCCGGGACGTCAGGAAGCGGTTGCCGCCCGGAAAGACGTCGTAGGTCATCCCAGGGCGACCCGGTTCGAACTCCGCGATCGCGAGTGGGCGAGGTGAGCCCCAGGCCGGACTTGGCTGGGCCGCGAAACTGACACTCGTCAGCCAGCGCGTGCGGTCTCTGTCCGGTTCGCTCACGTAGAACCACTCGCGCCCGTTCGGGTTCCACACGGGGTTCATCCCGCCCGCGGTGGACACGAGGGTCTTGCGCCCGAGTGGCGGATACGCGACGACGTACACCTCGAACCGTCCGGTCTCGTTCGACACGTACGCGAGCCACTTGCCGTCGGGCGAGAACGCGGCGTTGACTTCGTCCGCGTCCGTGCTGACGAGAGGGCGAAGGCCTTCGCCCCGTCTGTCCAGCGACAGGATCGAGATGTCGCGCTCGCCATCGGGCTTGAGGACATTCACCGCGAGTTCCCTGCCGTCTGGCGACCACGACAGGGGAGCGAGCGGCCCGCGCCGCCCATCGTCAGCGTCACGTTGCCGGGCTTCAGGTCGCGATGGATGATCCCGTGCTTGTGCGCGGCGTCGAGGGCGTCGGCAATCTGCGCGCCGAGTTCAAGCGCTTGCGCGAGCGGCAGGGGACCGCGCATGAGGCGCTCTGCCAGCGTCTGGCCGGAGAGGTGCTCCATGACGAGGAAGTGAATGGGGGCTGGGGGTTGGGGGCTGGGGACTCGGCCGGGACTCGGG
>CAZBIP010000286.1:0-4524 GCA_964491885.1 uncultured Vicinamibacterales bacterium | reverse complement strand
GCGCGGCGTAGCCCAGCAGCACCAGGGGCGACGCCGCCACGAACCGCGGGACGTAACGCGGGCAGCGGCGGAGCCGCCACACCGTCGCGCCCATCAGCAGCAGCGGGGCAACGGGCTGCAGCGCCATGCCGCGCAGCCGCCCGGCGGCCGACAGGCGCCGCTCGAGGCGCTTCACGCGCGCGTACCCCCGCCGGTGTTCGACCGTGTGCCGGAGGAACTCGCGGAGATCCGACGGGCTCTCGTGGAACACCCGGGCCGCCGGCGTGAGCCACGCGCGATGCCCGTCGCGGCGCGTCTTCCATTGGAACGCGGTGTCGGACGAGTAGGTGCCCTCGAGGAACGGGCCGTACCGGTCGAAGGCCTCGCGCTTCATCGACAGCGAGCAGCCCGGGACCTCGTTCGCGTAACGGGCGCGACGGGCCGGCAGCCACAGGTTGAACTCGCAGAAGTAGTACGCCCAGGACACGAGGCTGCGTGTCGGCGCGTTGTCCACCGCGCCGCCGACGAGCAGGTCCGGCCGCGCGTGGGCCTCGCAGACGCGGTCGACCCAGTCGGCGTTCACGCGGCAGTCGGCGTCCAGGAACGCGACGACAGGCGCGCGCGCGCGCGGCACGGCGAGGTTGCGCGCCGCGCCCGCGTAGAGGCGCCGCGCGGCTGCGATCACCGTGACCTCCGGATAGGCGTCCCGGACGAACCCGGCCGTGCCGTCCGTCGAGCTGTCGACGAGCAGCGTCTCGAAGAGCCGCGCCGTCCGTTGGCGGCGCAGCGACTCCAGGCACGCGCCGATCGTCGCCCTGGCGTTGAAGCTGGTGATGACGACGGTGAGATCCGGACGAGGCGGCGTCACGGCGCAACGACCTTGGCGGCGGCGCGACCTGGCACGAAGCGGATGGCTTCCGCGATGGTCTCGCACGACAGGCTGCCGCCTTCGTAGGCGTAGCTGCACTCGCCGCACAGCTTCATGGCCGACCACTCGTGCTTGAAGGCCCTGCGAATCCGCCGGTACGCCTCCCCGCTCCAGACCTCCCACAGGCTACGCTCCCGGACGTTTCCGAGGACGAACTCGTCCTGGGGGTCGAAGGTGCAGGGGCACACGTTCCCGTTCCAGTGAATGCTCGGGTTGTTCCAGAGCTGCTTGCACGGGTTCCGCCGCCGCCGGATCCGGCGCCCGGACGTGTCCGTCCGGAACCGCTGGTACCTCGGCTCACGCGGCACGAACGCGTCTCCGGCTTGCGCCGCGCCGCCCGCCGCGTCCTTGTAGGGGTCGCGCAGGCACTGGTTCAGCGTCTTGAAGGTGAGGACATCCGCGCCCACATCCCGCGCCAGCGTCCGCACCGCCGGGATCTCGCACTCGTTGTGGGCCATCACGATGTATCGGAAGTTGACCAGCGGCGTTGCGGCACCCAGGCGTCGCCGGGCCGCGACCACCTGACGGACGCCCGCCAGCGCCTGTGCCAGGTCACCACCCTGGCGATAGCGCTCGTAGGTCGCCTGCGTCGCGCCGTCGATGGCGAAGATGATCGTATCGAGACCCGACCGGACGAGCGCTTCGGCCCGATCCCGATCCGCGAACAGATGGCCGTTCGTGCTCGACACGACCTTCACGTGCTTCGTCTTCGCGTACGCGATCATGTCGTAGACGTGCGGGTTGACGAACGGCTCGCCCCAGTCCCAGAGCAGAAGCGTGAACGCGTACGGGCCGGCCTCGTCCAGGATTTTCCGGAAGAGCGCCGGGTCCATCAGCCCCTGCGGGCGGTCGAACCCCACGCTCACGGGACAGAGCGCGCACCGCAGGTTGCAGTGCGTGGAGGACTCGATCATCAGGTGCGTGGGCCAACCCCACGGGCGCTCGGGCTTGAAGTAGACGGAGAGTTCCGCGCGGATGGCGTTCCACACCTTGCGGCGCGTCAGCCGCTCGACGCGGTACGGGATCCCGTCCGACCACACCACGAGCCGGCCCGTCGTCAGAGCCTGCAGCGCCTCGACCGCCCTGATCCACAACACGCGAATCTCTCCTGTCACGAAGCCGCCGCGGAAGCGCTCCCCCGCGGCAGCCACCTGAGGATACGGTGCAGGCGATCGTTCGTCAGAACGTGGCAGCAGAAGTCGCAGCGGCATTCGGCCGCGATTCCCGCCAGGCCCTCGCGCGTCCGCGTGCGCCGGCGGAACTGCCGGAAGGCTGCGCCGTTCCAGATCCCGGCCAGGCTCGCCGTGCCCACGTTCCCGAGCGGCACCTGGCACGGCGCACAGGCGAGCACATCGCCGTTCGTCCTGATCCGGACGTCCACCCAGCCCATGTAGCACGGGACGACGTTCCACACGTCGTTGCCGATCTCGTAGCGCCGCAGGACGGCGGCGTCGTTGCACGCGAGGCCCGCGTCCCGTGCGAGCCGCCCGGTGCGCGCAAGCACCTCCCGGAGTTCGACGACCTCCTGCGCGGTCAACGCGCGTTCGGCCGCCGCCTGCCCGAACGGTTTCAGGGGCGAGAACGAGAGGGCATCGCAGCCGGCCGCGCGCGCGAGGACGACCATGCGTTCGAGGTCGCGGAAGCCCTCACGATCGATGGGCCGGTGCAACTCGATGCGCGGCGTCTTCGGCGGCCCGGCCGGTCTGGCGTCCGACACGGCGCGGGTGCCGTCGATCACGCGCTGAAACATTTTCGGGCTCGTGCCGCCGTAGTTGCGCGCGTACTCGCGCTCGTCGGCCGCCCAGAGGCTCACGCGCAGCTCGTCCAGCCCGGAGGCCGCGATGGCAGGCGCGAGCCGGCCGTCGAAAAGGGTCCCGTTCGTGAGCAGCATCACGTGAAAGCCGAGGCGCTTCGCCTCCGCGATCATGTCCGGCAGGCGCGGATGCAGGAGGGGCTCGCCTTGCCCGATGAGGATCATCTTGCGCGTCTTCAGCGCGCGCAACTCACGGCAGATCCGTTCGAACACCTCCCACGGCAGGTCGTCGCCGTCGGCGGCGGGCCGCCACCCGCTGCCGGGCGCATGCGCCTGGCAGCCGAAGCACGCGAGGTTGCAGCGGCGGGTCACGTCGATGGCCGCGCAGAGCGGTCCATGGTGCGCGCGGTCGCCTGACAGGACGCTGGCGAGGAACCGGGCGCGCCACGCCCAGCCGGGAGTGATCACCCGCCTACTCTCTCACATCGCGGGGCCGTCGCGCACGCCGACCCACACGCACCGCCTTGCGCCCCCTCCGGCCGGAGTGTAGAGTTCGACTGTTCCGGCAGGAGGACGCTATGTACCACACCATCGCGGAATTCGCCGACGCCTGGCAGTCCGAGAGCGAAAACACCTTCAAGGTGATGAACGAGTTGACCGACGCCTCGCTCGCGCAGCGGGTCTCGCCCGAGGGACGCACCCTCGGCCGCCTCGCCTGGCACATCGTCCAGACGCTTGGCGAGATGGGCGGCCACGCCGGGCTGACGATCGAGGGCGCGGACGACAAGGCGCCGCAACCCGCGGGCGCCACCGCGATTGCCGACGCCTACAAGGCCAACGCGGCCGCTCTCGCGAAGGCCGTGCAGGCGAACTGGTCCGATGCGGACCTCGCCGGCGAGGTCGACATGTACGGCGAGAAGTGGACGCGCGCCAGGTCGCTGAACGTCCTGCTCGTCCACGAGATCCACCACCGCGCCCAGATGACGGTGCTGATGCGGCAGGCGGGCCTTCGGGTGCCGGGCATCTACGGCCCCGCGCGTGAGGAATGGGCCGCCTACGGCATGCCGGTGCAGGAGTAGCGGTGCGGTTGTCGCGCGGCCGGCGCACGACCGTCGCGCCCGTACCCGCACCCGCAACGGCGGTGGGCCGGCTGCTTGGAGCCGCCCTCGTCTGGGCCGCCCTCGTCGCGTTGCCGGCGTCGGCCGCCGCTTGCGGCGGGCGCTCCCAGGCTGACGCGCGCGCGCCGTTCTCCGGCCGCGTCGTCGGCGTCCTCGACGGCGATTCCCTGCTCGTGCTGCGCGACGGGCGGCAGGTGACCGTGCGCCTGCACGGCGTCGACGCGCCCGAGGGCGGCCAGGCCTACGGCAACGTCGCGCGGCGGGCGCTCTCCAACCTCGCGTTCGGGAAGTCGGTGGACGTGCAGGTGCGCGACGTGGACCGCTACGATCGCCTCGTGTCCCGCGTCTCGGTGGACGGCACGGACGTGGGCCTCGAGATGGTGCGCGGCGGCTTCGCGTGGCACTATGCCCGCTACCTGAAAGATCGGGGCTACGCGGCCGCGCAGCAGGAGGCGCGGGCCGAGCGGCGCGGCCTGTGGCAGGATCGGGATCCCGTCGCCCCGTGGGACTGGCGCGCGGACCCGAAGAACGCGCGGGCTCGGTCCCGCTCTCGACGCGAGTAGCGCGCGGGCCGCGGCGAGGGACCGGAGCCCGGCTGCCCCATCCGAAGTTGGCCGGGACGCATCCCGATCCGTGTTATACTGAACGACGTTCCGCTTTGAGTCCCGCCGCCGACGGCACGCCGCGTGGCCTGCCGCCCCCGTCCACTTCAAAGCTACGGGCTGTTCGACGCGATCTTTCCCCTG
>CAZBIP010000285.1:4286-4535 GCA_964491885.1 uncultured Vicinamibacterales bacterium | reverse complement strand
ATCTTGCGGGCCTGCTCCGCCGTCATGCCGGGCGGCAGGTACGGGTCGCCGCCCGTGTACTGGTACCAGTAGACCGTCACCGGCGGCATCCCGTGGCGTGCCTTGAACTCGTACTTGATCGTGAACACGTCCGGGAACGTCGTCGGCGGCAACCCCTCCTTCTTGATGCACTCGACGCTCGTCAGGTTCTCGGGGCCGAGGAAGAGCCCCCAGTTGGCGGGACCGAGAATGTGGATGCCCCAGTCGCCG
>CAZBIP010000285.1:0-4276 GCA_964491885.1 uncultured Vicinamibacterales bacterium | reverse complement strand
ATGCTGCAGTGCGTAACCCATGGCTTCGCGTAGTCGTAGAACCCCCGCCAGTTGAACGGCAGGTAGTAGCCGTAGTCGTCGCCACCCATGCCGCCGCGCCCCGCCTGGCCGGCCGCGCCTGCCGCCGCCCCCGCGGGCGCTCCGGCCTGCGCGGGGCGAGGCGGCATCCCGGCCCGCCTCGCCGCGCTCCGCGCCTCGACGAAGGCCTTGTACTCCTGGTCGCCGACCGTGAACGGGCGGGACGCCGCCGTGCCCAGCCACAGGTCCCACTCGAGCGTGGACGGGACGGGCGTGGGCGCCGGCGTCTTCGTCATGCCCTGGGGCCAGCTCGGCCGGCTCATGTAGGCGTGGACTTCGGTGACGTCTCCGATCTCCCCCGACCAGATGATCTCGGACGCGACGCGGGTGGCCTCGTGCGAATAGCCCTGGTTCCCCATCTGCGTGGCGACCTTGTACTTCTTCGCCGCCGCCCGGAGCAGGCGCGCCTCCGACGCGATCCGCGTGAGCGGCTTCTCGACGTAGACGCCCTTGCCGCGCTCCATGCAGAAGAGCGCCGCGTGCGTGTGCATGTGATCGGGCGTGCCGATCACGACGGCGTCGATGCGCTTGCCCTCCTTGTCCAGCATCTGGCGGAAGTCCTTGTACTTCGCCGCCGTGTCCCACCGCTGGAACCCCGGTTCGCCGCGCACCCAGTCCACGTCGGCCAGGGCGACGATGTTCTCCGTCTCGCACTGGCGGAGGTCCCCGAACGGCTGGCCGCCCGTGCCGATGCCCGCGACGTTCAGTTTCTCGTTGGGCGACTGGTACCCCAGCGCCTTGAGCGAGGGCACGCTGCCGAAGCCGGCCCGCGGGACGACGCCCGCGAGGAGCGTCCCGAAGAAGAAGTGCCGCCGTGAGATGAGTGTCGACATCGCCTGATCTCCATTTGCTGGCGGATGTGAAACCGCGACACGGGCTGACGCCGCCCCCCGGGGACACGTTCCGTGGCCGGACCAGGAAGCCCGATCGGTGCGCCATGCTACCACCAAGCACGCCGGCCGTCGCCTGGGACTTCTCGTTGGGACTTCTCGTTGACGAACCTGTCGTGACGCCGCTACCGTGATGTGCCGGACAGGGCCGTGACCGCCGTCGTCGAGAGCCGAGCGCCGATGCAACCCGGGGACGCGGCGTCCCGACGGGAGCGATCCGCCTCCTGGAAGCGAGTGCTCCCGGCCTTCGCGGCCATGGTGTTCCTCGCGGCGGCCCTGCGGCTGCCCTCGCTCGAACATCGCCCGATGCACGCAGACGAGGCGGTGCACGCCGCGAAGTTCGGCGCGCTTCTGGAGCAGGGCCTCTACAAGTACGATCCCACCGAGTACCACGGCCCGACGCTGTACTACTTCACGCTGATCCCGGCGCGGCTGGCCGGCGTCACCCGATACGCGGAGCTCAACGAGGTCATCCTGCGGTCGGTGCCCGCCGCCGCCGGCGTGCTGCTCGTTGCCGCCCATCTCCTGCTCGTGCCCGTGATTGGATTCAGAGCCGCGGCGATGGCCGCGCTGTTCGCGGCCGTGTCGCCGGCCATGGTCTTTTACAGCCGGTACTACATCCAGGAGACGCTGCTCGCGGCCTTCAGCTTCGGCGCGCTCATCGCGGTCTGCCGATACGTCCAGACGTCGCGGGGGGGGTGGGCCATTGGGGCGGGAGCCTCGGTCGGCCTGATGTTCGCCACCAAGGAGACGGGGGTCATCGCGTTCGGGGCGATGGCCGCCGCCTTGCTGATCACCCGGGCGCTGGAACGGCGACACGGGGACGGGCCGTCGCGGGCGACTTCCTCAGAACTGACGAAGCCGTGGCCGGCGTCAGGCGCCCGGGCACGCAGACATGTCGTCGCGGCGGCTGTCAGCGCCGCGGCGGTGTCCGCGCTGCTGTTCTCATCCTTCCTCACGCACCCCCGGGGCATCGTCGACTCAGTGGCGGCCTATGCGACGTACGTCGCGCGCGCCGGCGGGTCGTCGTGGCACGCGCATCCCTGGCACTTCTACCTCGGCTCGCTGCTGTACTCCGGATCGAACGGGGCCCCGGTCTGGACCGAGGCCGCGATCCTGGGCCTCGCGATCGCCGGCGCGTTCGTGGCCTTCGCCGCCAGGCACGCCGGTGCCGGTGACTCCCGGCTCGTGAGGTTCCTCGCGGCCTACGCGATACTCCTCGCCGCCTTCTACTCGGTGATTCCCTACAAGACCCCGTGGTGCGTCCTCGGGTTCCTCCACGGGTTCGTCATTCTGGCCGGAATCGGCGGTGCCCGGTTGCTGGATCTCGCGGCGGCGCGGCCGGCCAAGGCACTTGCCGCCGCGTGCATGGCGGCCGCCGTGGCGCATCTCGGGTGGCTGGCGTGGGCCGGCAGCGGGCCCTTTGCGTCGGACCCGCGGAACCCCTGGGTATATGCCCACACGGGGGCGGGCGTGTTCGAGATCGAACGGCGCGTCTCGCTCCTGGCCGGCGCCCACCCTGACGGCTTGAATATGCCGATCGAGGTCATCAGCGGCGGGAACCTCTGGCCCCTCCCGTGGTACCTGCGGCGGTTTCCCGGCGTGAGATGGCAGACGTCGCCGGTGAACGACGGCGTGCACGCTCCCGTGATCCTGGTGACTCCCGAGATGGAGGGCGCCGTCACGACGAAGCTGTACGAGTGGCGCCGGCCCGGAGAGCGGGAGCTGTACGTCCCTCTCTTCGATGCCCCGATCGAACTGCGGCCGCAGGTCGAGGTTCGCGGCTACGCCGCGAAGAGCCTGTGGGATGATTGGCAGACCGGGAAGTGAGGACCACGATGGCCTGCAAGACGACGACCCGCACCTTCCGCCTGTGGCTCTTGGCGTGCGCGATGGCGGCCGCGCTCGTGCCGATCGCGCCCGGGATTGCGGCTGCCCAAGCGGCTCCTGCCGGCGGCCAGAAGCTCGTCCCGATCCCGATCGTGCTTCCGCAGCCGGTGTTCGAGGGCACGCCACGGAACCTGAAGGTGGCGAACCTCGAGCCGCCGCGCTGGAAAGCGCGCGCGCCCTTCCTCGCGCCGGAAGGCGTGAAGAACGTCGCCAGGCGCAAGGCGGTCTCCAGCAGCGACGCCAACCCCATCGTCGGGGAACTGGCGATGCTCACCGACGGCGACCGCTCGGGAGAGGAGTTCAGCGCCGTCGAACTGGCGCCCGGCCGGCAGCACGTGACCATCGATCTCGGCGCGCCGCACGAGATCTTCGCCGTGCTCTTCTGGCACTTCCACAACTCGCCTCGCGTCTACCTCGACGTCGTGGTCCGGGTGGCGGACGACGAGGGGTTCACGCGAAACGTGCGAACGCTGATGAACAACGACCACGACAACACGTCCGGGCTGGGCGCCGGCAAGGACATGAACTACATCGAGACGTCCGAAGGCCGGCTCGTGGACGCCAAAGGATCCGTCGCGCGCTACGTCCGCCTGCACAGCAACGGCAACAGCGCGAACGACCTGAATCACTACGTGGAAGTCGAAGTCTACGGGCGGCCCGCCAAGTAGGAGCGCCGGTCGGCCCCGGTGAACGCCCGTCGGCGGGCCGGCGCCCGGGTTTCCGCGGCGTAAGAGCGCCGCCGCGCCCGGCGCGGAGCCGGACGCGGCGGCACGTTGGACGTGCGTCACGAGGCGCGTGTCAGCGGATCTTCTCGAGTTCCGCCATCGCCTCCGCGTCGGTCCTCAGCTTGTTCACCACCGAGAACGCGCTGGATGACGAAGCGAGCGACGCGGCCACGGCCCGCTCGACCTCGGAATTCACCACCCCGGACAGCGTCACCTTCCCGTTCTCGACGACGATGTGAATCGGCGGGTTCGTCATCACGCCGTAGTGCCAGAACAGGTGATGGCCGTAGATGGCCCGCGCGATGCCCGCGCGCAGTTCGTCGTCGAAGAACGAGACGGGCAGCACCGTGATCCGGTTATGCACCTGGGCGACACCCGGGACCCGGGCCGCAATCCGCTCGATGTCCTTCGATTTGTACGGCATTGTCACCTTGCCAGCGAGCGTGACCACGCCGTTGTCGACGCCGACCGAGACCTCGTCGAACACCGTGTAGCGCGCGTAGCGGCGCACCTGCTCGGAGACGTCGTTGAAGATCTCGGAATTCCTGCGTGACACCTCTCCGGCCGCCAGGCTCGGGAGGAGGAGCACGCCCACCACGAAGATCGCCATCTTCCGCAACATGGTTCGTACCTCCTGAAACCTCGGGCCAGTCAGGCCTCCAATCCTGGGGCTACTGGCGTTTGGCAACCAGA
>CAZBIP010000284.1:451-4544 GCA_964491885.1 uncultured Vicinamibacterales bacterium | reverse complement strand
TCCGCCAGCGCGTACTCCGCCGCGGCCTCGGCGTGGATCGACGCCGTCTCGAACAGCGGGACCGGCGCGTCCTCGGGTTTCAGCAGCAGGCCGATCTCGGTGCAGCCGAGGATCACGCCCTCGGCGCCGCGTCCGACGAGATCCCCCACCACTTTCCTGAACGCGTCGCGCGACTCGCCGCGCACGTGGCCCAGGCACAATTCGCCGTAGATGACGCGGTGCACGAGTTCGCGCTGGCCCTCGGGCGGCGTCAGCACCGCGAGCCCGTGCCGCGCCTCGAGGCGCCCCCGGTAGAAGTCCTGCTCCATCGTGAACCGCGTGCCCAGCAGCCCGACGCGGGTCACCCCGGCCGACCGCACCCGGTCGGCCGTCGCGTCCGCGATGTGCAGCAGCGGCACGTCCACGGCCGCTTCGATCTGGGGCGCCAGCTTGTGCATCGTATTCGTGCACAGGACGATGACGTCGGCGCCCGCGCGGCGGACGGCCCGGGCGGCATCGGCCAGGACCTCGCCGGACTCCTCCCAGCGACCTTCGCGCTGCATCTGCTCGATCTCGGCGAACTCGACGCTGTAGAGCGCGATCTTCGCCGAGTGCAGCCCGCCCAGCCGCCTGCCGACCACCCGGTTGATGATCTGGTAGTACGGGACCGTCGATTCCCAACTCATCCCGCCGATCAATCCGATTGTCCTCATCCGCGCCTCCGCGCCGGGGAGCCCGCACCCCTTGGGATAGTATTCACCGGAACGGACTGGCGATGGGCGCGCTCCGCCCGTGCGGGGCCGCCTGAGAAGGCCGCGAGCCGCGCGCCACGCCGAGGGAGACCGCATGCCAGGACTGACGCCGGGCCGCCGATACCAGCCGGCCTATTACGGGTTCAACAGGGCGCCTCTGCCCGAACGGGCGATGGCGTTCGCCGAGCGCCAGATCAAGGGCGCGCTGTTCGGCTGCCGCATGTGCGGCAACTGCCTGCTGCAGGAGACCGCGTTCATCTGCCCGATGCAGTGCCCCAAGGGCCTGCGCAACGGGCCGTGCGGCGGATCGACGCCCGAGCACTGCTACGTCGACACGACGCGGCCCTGCATCTGGCACCGGATCTACGAACGCGCCGGGCGGATGGGCCGCTCGGCCACGCTGATGGAGGTGCTGCCGCCGCTCGACTGGGGCAGAACTGGCGGCGAGACCTGGCTCGAGGTGATCCGCCAGGCGCGCGAGCGGGGCTTCGGCGCCGCGGCGGCCAGCCTGGTCAAGGGCCGCGAAGCGCGGAAGGCGTTCTGGGACCCCCTCTTCCGCGAGATCCGCCAGCCCTGGTGGTGGAACGGCGACGGCCAGCCGCACCCCGCGCCGCCCCATCAGCCCGTCTCCACGCTGGAGGAGAAACTCGCGAACGGCCAGTTCGTCGTGACGTCCGAGGTGGCGCCTCCCCTCTCCGTGGCGCCGGATGAGCTCGTCCGCACGCTGAACCTGCTCCGCGATTTCGTCGACGCCGCCAACTTCACCGACAGCCCGTCCGCCACCGCGCGGATGTCGTCGCTGGCGTGCTCGTCGATCGCCATCGCCAACGGCGTCGAGCCGGTGATGCAGATCGCCGCGCGCGACCGGACGCGCACGGGCGTGCAGGCCGAGATCCTCGGCGCCGCGGCCCTCGGCGTGCGCAACGTGCTGTGCCTCACCGGCGACCACCCGAAACAAGGGCCCGGGCCGCAGAGCCGCATGGACACGTGGGACCTGGACGCGATCCAGATGCTCTGGATCCTGCGGCGCATGCGCGACCAGCGCGTGTACCTCGACGGGCGGGCGATCGCGAGCCCGCCGCGGCTGTTTCTCGGAGCCGCGGCGTCGCCCTCCGCGTCGACGCCGGGCATCCAGGCGCAGCGCGAGCTCAAGAAAGTCCACGCGGGCGCGCAGTTCTTCCAGAGCAACCTCGTCTACGACGTCGACCAGTTCGAGCGGTACCTGGCCGAGATGGATCGCACCGGCGCGCTGAAGGACGCCCCGCTGCTCGTCGGCATCACGCCGGTCCGCAGCGCCCGCGCCGCGCGGGCCATGACCGCCGTGCCGGGGATCCGCATCCCCGAGGCGCTCATCGAGCGCCTCGAGCGCTCCTCCGACCCGCAGGAGGAGGGCGTGCAGATCACGCTCGAGATCATCGAGCGGGTCCGGCGCCTGCCGGGCGTGCGCGGCCTTCACATCATGGCCGTCGGCTGGGAGCTCATCGTGCCGCGCCTGGTCCGCGAGGCGAATCTCAAGGAGCTGCCGGCGCGCGCCGCCCAGGCGGCCCAGCCGCTCGCCGTGCGCACGCGTGGCCGGAGCCGTGCCGCGGCCGGGGCCGCGGCGCCCCGCCCGCCCGCCGAGTTCACCGACCGCGCCTACCTCGACGCGCTGGCCGCGAAGGTGATGGTGTTCGACGGGGCGATGGGCACCGAGATCCAGAAGCACGCCCTCACGCCCGCCGACTTCGGCGGCGACGCGTTCGCCGGCTGCAACGACTACCTCGCGGTGCAGCAGCCCGGCGTCATCGAGTCCGTGCACGCCTCGTATCTCGAGGCGGGCTGCGACGTGATCGAGACCTGCACGTTCAGGGCGAACCGCCTGACGCTCGGCGAGTACGGCCTCGGCCCGCGGGCCCAGGAGATCAACCGCGCCGCCGCGACGCTCGCCCGCCGGGTCGCCGACCGGTACTCCGCGCGCGGCCACCGGCGGTTCGTCGCCGGATCGATCGGGCCGAGCGGCAAGCTCCCGTCCTCGTCCGATCCCGAGTTGTCGCGCATCTCGTTCGACGAACTGGCCGAGGTCTTCGCCGAGCAGTCCGAGGCCCTCATCGACGGCGACTGCGATCTCCTGCTGGTCGAAACCTCCCAGGACATGCTCGAGGTGAAGGCCACGCTGATGGGCATCCAGGACGCCTTCGCTCGCACGGGGCGCAAGATCCCCGTGCAGGTGCAGGTGACGCTCGACCCGAACGGGCGCATGCTCCTCGGCACCGACGTCGGCGCGGTGCTGGCCACCCTCGAGCGCATGCCGGCGGACGTCGTCGGCCTCAACTGCTCGACCGGCCCCGACCACATGCGCGGGCCGCTCGCGTGGCTCGGCGACCACTCGTCGCTGCCCGTGTCGTGCCTGCCCAATGCCGGCCTGCCCGTCAACGTCGACGGCACGGCGGTCTATCCCCTCGAGCCCGCGGACTTCGCGCGCGAGATGGCAGACTTCGCGTCGCGCTTCGGCCTCGCCGCCGTGGGCGGCTGCTGCGGCACGACGCCCGGGCACATCCGTCAACTCGCCGTCGCCGTCGGCGGGATGAAGCCCAGGCGCCGCCCCAACGGCCCGGCGCCCGTCGTGTCGTCCGGCATCACGTCGGCGAGCCTCATCCAGGACCCGAAGCCGATGCTCATCGGCGAGCGCCTGAACGCGCAGGGCAGCCGGAAGATGAAGGAACTGCTGCTCGCCGAGGACTACGACGGCGTGGCGGCCCTCGCGCGCGAGCAGATGGCCGGCGGCGCGCACACCCTCGACCTCTGCGTCGCCATGACGGAGCGGCGCGACGAGGTCTACCTGATGTCGCAGGTCGTGCGGAAGCTCAGCCAGATGGTGGAGGCGCCGCTGGTCATCGACACGACCGAGCCCGAGGTCCTCGAAGTCGCCCTCGAGGCGTCTCCCGGCCGGGTCATCGTCAACGCGATCAACATGGAGAACGGGCGGCAGCGCCTCGACGCGATGCTGCCGCTCATCCGCGACTACGGCGCGGCCACCATCGCGCTCACCATCGACGAGCACGGCATGGCGCGCACCGCCGCGCGCAAGCTCGAGTGCGCCCGGAAGATCTACGACATCGCGACGTCCGAATACGGCCTGCTGCCGGACGCGCTGATCTTCGACGCCCTGACGTTCACGCTCGCCACCGGCGATCCCGAGAGCGCGAACACGGCCGTGGCCACCCTCGAGGGCATCCGGCTCATCAAGGCCGAGCTGCCCGGCGTGCTGACGTCGCTCGGCGTGTCCAACGTCTCGTACGGCTTCAAGCCGGCCGCGCGCTGGGTCCTCAACAGCGTGTTCCTCCATCACGCCGTCGAAGCCGGCCTCGACATGGCCATCGTCA
>CAZBIP010000284.1:0-420 GCA_964491885.1 uncultured Vicinamibacterales bacterium | reverse complement strand
GATCCCCGCGGCCCAGCGCGAACTGGCGGAGGACCTGCTGCTCAACCGCCGGCCCGACGCCGCCGCGCGGTTCATCAGCTACTTCGAGGGCGCGAAGGCGCGGCAGGCCGTCGCCGGCGACCCGATGGCCGGCATGGACCCGGCCGCGCGGCTGCACTACCGCATCCTGCACCGGCAGGGCGAGGGCTGCGAGGCCGACATCGACACCCTCGTCTCGGCCGGCGTGCGCGCGACGACCGGCATCGCCGAGTTCACGCGGCAGCCCGGCTACCGCTATCCGAACGCCGACACGTCGGAGGTCGCGCTGCGCGCGCTCAACCAGGTCCTGCTGCCCGCCATGAGAGAGGTCGGCGACAGGTTCGGCGCCGGCGAGCTGATTCTGCCGTTCGTCCTGCAATCCGCCGAGGTGATGAAGAAGGC
>CAZBIP010000283.1:0-4553 GCA_964491885.1 uncultured Vicinamibacterales bacterium | reverse complement strand
GTTCCTCCGTCGCGTGTTGCGGACGCCCACGATCGTATCACCGGCGGGGCCGGCCCCGTTGCCTTCAGCCGGAAGCCGTCACCCGGAGCCGTCACGGGCGGCGACGCGCGCCGGGGGAGGCACTATAATGCGCCGCGGGGATTCCCCATGTCACTGGCGGCGGGCACCCGGCTGGGCCACTACCTCGTCCTGGAGCAGATCGGCGCGGGCGGCATGGGAGTCGTCTACCGCGCGCACGACGAGCGGCTCGACCGCGACGCCGCCCTGAAAGTGCTTCCCTCGGAAACCCTGTCCGACCCCGTCGCCCGGGCGCGCCTGATGCGGGAGGCGCGGCTGGCGTCGAAACTGAACCATCCGCATATCTGCACCATCTACGACGTCGCGGAGGACGCGCCGTCCGGGGGGGCCGGGCAGGGGGTGCTCTACATCGCGATGGAACTGGTGGAGGGCCAACCGCTCAGCGCGCGGCTTGGCGCGTCGGGGCTGCCGGCGGGCGATGTCGTCCGGTTCGGGCTGCAGGTGGCGGAGGCGGTGGCCCATGCGCACGAGCGCGGCGTCGTGCATCGGGATCTGAAGTGCTCCAACGTGGTCATCACGCCGGAGGGCCGGGCGAAGGTGCTCGACTTCGGACTGGCCAGGCGTCTGGACGAGCAGGATCTGGAGGGAGTCACCCGGTCGCGGATGTCGATCACGGCGCCCGGCACGGTGTCCGGCACGCTCGCGTACATGGCGCCCGAGCAGTTGCGCGGGCAGCCCGCGGACTCCCGCAGCGACGTCTGGGCGCTCGGCGTGATGCTGCACGAGATGGCGTCAGGCGAGCGCCCGTTCCGGGGACGCACGAGCTTCGAGCTCAGCTCGGCGATCCTCCGCGAGCCCCCGCCACCGCTGCCCGGACGGGTGCCGCCGGCCCTGCGGGCGGTGGTGGCGAGGTGCCTCTCCCGCGAACCCGGCGAACGCTTCAGAACGGCCGGGGAACTTCGCGTCGCGCTCGAGGCTGCGCGCGTGGCCCCCGGCGTCGAGCCGGCGGCGACGGCGCCGGCCGCCGCTAAACGATCGGTGGCGGTCCTCCCGTTCGCCAACCTGAGCGCCGACCCCGAGAACGAGTTCTTCGCCGACGGCATCACCGAAGACGTCATCGCGCAGCTGTCGAAGATGCGGGCGCTCAAGGTCATCTCGCGCGCCTCGGCGTGGCAGTTCAAGAAGCGCGATCTCGGCCCGTCCGAGATCGCCGCGAAGCTGGGCGTGGAGACGCTCGTCGAGGGGAGCGTGCGGAAGGCCGGCGACCGCGTCCGCATCGTCGCGGAACTGGTGGACGCCGCGACCAGCGAGCAGTTGTGGGCGGAGACGTACGACAGGCAGCTGACGGACATCTTCGAGATTCAATCTCATGTCGCGCTCTCGATTGCCGAGGCGCTCGAGGCCGAGCTGTCGCCCACGGAGAGGGTGCGTGTAGCGGCGCCGGCCGCGCCGGCGAACATCGAGGCCTACCAGCTGTACCTCCAGGGCCGGCAGTGCCTGCAGCGGTACACGGAGGCCGAGATGCAGAAGGCGCTCGGGTTCCTCGAGCGGGCGATTGCCCTCGAGCCCGGCTACTCTGCGGCCCACGCCGAACTGGCCTGGGTCCACATCATCCGCGCGCTGGGCCACGGCGCGGGTACGGTGAGACCGCGCGATGCCTACGCGTGCGCGCGGCAGGCGGTGGCGCGGGCGCTCGAACTCGACCCCGCGAACGGCGAGGCCCACGGCACCCTCGGCAGCCTGAGGTTCATGGCCGACTACGACTGGGCCGGCGCCGAGGAGTCGTTCCAGCGCGCCCTCGATCTCAAGCCGGGGGACTTCTTCATCCTCGACGCGTGCGGTCTCATGCTCGCCGCCCAGGAGCGCTACGGGGAGGCGCTGTCCATGCAGCGCCGCGCCCGCGAGCTCGATCCGCTGGCGGGCGTTGCGACTTCAGACCTCACGACCACGCTCATCAGGGCGGAGCGCTACGACGAAGCGGCCGGCGAGGCGCGGCGGCTCATCGAGATGCACCCGACGTTCCCGCTCGCGCACTCGACGCTCGGGTGGGCCCTCGTCCTGAAGGGGGAGTCCGCAGAAGGGCTGCGCGAACTCGAGCAGGCCGCGTCGCTCTCCCCTGGCAGCACGCTGTTCCTCGCGCAACTCGGCGAGGCGTATGGCTTGACGGGCGACACGGCGAGGGCCCGTTCGGCGCTGGAGCGGCTCCATGCCATGGCCGAGACGCGGTTCGTGATGCCGTATCACTTCGCGTACGTCTACACGGGCCTGGGAGAAGCCGAGAAGGCGATCGATCTGCTCGAGGTCGCCGTCGAAGAGCGCGCCGGGGGCGCATACGGCATCAAGGGGTCGTTCTTGTTCGCGCCGCTTCGCCCGCACCCGCGATTCAGAGCGCTGCTTCGGAAGATCAACCTGGTGCCGGCGGACGCGGCCTGATTCCCTGCACCGCGCGCCGCTGGATCAGCGCGGCTTCGGCCGCAGCCGCTCGATGAAGGCGGCTTCCACCCAGCGCGGTCCTTCCCGGCCGACGACGAAGAGGTACTTCCCGTCGGGTGATACGACCGGCAGCATTCCCGCCAACTCGGGACCCAGGCTGACTGGCTCGCCCCAGTGCCCCTGGGCGTCTCTGAAGCTGACGTGGAGATCCTGCATGCCGCGGACGAAGAGGAGGTAGCTGCCGTCGGGCGCGACGTAGGGGAAACTGGCGTCGGCGCCCACTGACCCCAGGTACTCCGGCTCCTCGTATCGGCCTTCCGCCAACCGCGAGGCGAAGATGCCCCTGGCGCCGCTCCACGTCGACGAGCAGTAGACCGTGCCCGTCCGATCGACCGAGAACTGCCAGTGGTGGGGGAGCCGGTTCACGGCGGCGTCGAGCGGCCGCGGGTTGGTCCAGCCCTTCGGTCCCCGGTCCCACACCCAGATGTTCTCCTTGCCAGCGGGTTTCCCGCCGGGAAGTGGCCGGTCGGACATGTCGAAGAGCTGCTGCCCGTTCGGGTGGTAGAAGGGCACGTCATTGACCGCCACGCCGTCGAAGACCGCGGGCGTCGGGTAGGTCCAGCGCCCGTCGACCAGCCTCGACACGAGCGTCCGGTCCGTGCTGTAGCCGGCGGTCTTGGGAGGAACCATGACCGACCAGAAGGCCTCCGTGCCGTCCGGTGAGAACACGACGTTCGAATGGAGGCCGTAACGGGCCGCGACGATTCCGGGCGCGAAGACCTCCGGTGCCTGCCCGGGCGGCTTCTGTCCCATGTACGGCCCTCGGAGTTCGGGGAACCGCGGCGGCGCCTGGTCGGCGCCCTTGACTGCCAGCAGTGACATCGTCGCGGAGTCGCTGTTGTCTTCGGCGATGTTGCAGGCCGTCTGGCCCATCACCGTGCGGGCGTCGATCGCCGCGCCCTTGGCGAGGAGAGTGGCGACCGCCTCGGAGCGGCCCTTGTCGGCGGCGAAGTGAAGCGGCGTCCAGCCGTTCGCGTCCCGGCGATCGACGTCGAACCGGCGCTCGAGAAGCGCCGCGATGATCGGCGCGGACCCGCCCTCGGCCGCGCTGTGGAGGAGCGTCCGGCCTTGACCCGACTCGGCCGGCAACTCGGCGCCCTTCTCCACCATCCGCCGGAACAGATCGGTGAGCCCGGTCGAGACGGCATTCTCGAGGACCCAGCGGGCCTTGGCGCCGCCGACGTGAATCGTGGCGCCCCTGGCAAGCAGCAGGTCGACGACGTCGAGGCTTCCGCGCCAGGAGGCCAGCGAGAGGGCCGTATCGTCTGCCGTGTCCGCCGCGTCGATCCGGGCTCCGAGGTCCAGCAGGGTCGCGATCACGGGCACACCGCGCATCTCGCGCGCGGCCACGACGAGCGGCGTCCGCCCGTACCGGTTGCGCTGCTCGAGATTCGCCTTCCGTCCAGCCAGCAGCCGGATCGCCTCGACCTGGCGGCCCATTGCGGCCGCATGAAGCGGTGTACCGCCGTCTCCGCCCGCGATGTCCAGGTTGGCGCCGCTGTCGATGAGCCGCGTCATGCCGGCCAGGTCCCCGCGGGACGCCAGGATGTGAAGCGGAGCCGTCCCGCTCTTGTCCACGGCGTTGACGTCGGCGCCCCGCGCGACGAGCAGCGTCACGAGCTGCGGCGCGGCGCCCCGAGCGGCGACGTGAAGCGGTGTTGCGCCAGACTCGTCCCTGGCGCCGACGAGGCCCTCGGTCTTGTCGAGCAGGGCCGTCACCGCGGCCACGTTTCCGGCCCTGACGGCTTCGTGAATCCCGACCGGGGCCGCGCCCTGGCCGGCGAGCAGCAGAGATACGGTCGCGACGAGCGGAATCGGCGTCACAGCAACAGTCCTCCCGCCGGCCTCGTCAGCAGACTGGCGCAGCCGGCTCTTGCCGCCGGGCTCGATGACGTCACGCTGCGGCCGGCGCCGCCGGAGACTGCACGGACCGTACTGCGGATTACGACCTCACGACGCGGGCGGAAGTTCTGCCGGCGCCTCTGCGGGCGGCGGCTCGACTGGTACGGCCGCGAGTGGCGGCTCGACCGGCGCCTCGGAGG
>CAZBIP010000282.1:0-4558 GCA_964491885.1 uncultured Vicinamibacterales bacterium | reverse complement strand
TGGCTCCTCAGGTAGGACTCGAACCTACAACCCTCCGGTTAACAGCCGGATGCTCTGCCATTGAGCTACTGAGGAACGCTGGCAGACGCGGCGGCCGCGCGAAACGGCCGTGAGGATCGATGATAGCCGGATCGAGCGAACCCGGTCAATTCGCCCTCCGGTCGCGCCTGCCTGTGCCTCGACGGGCTCACCCGCGTGCACCCGGTCAGCGCGACTGCCGCGTCCTGGGCGTCGACTCGAGCCGGACGATGCGCCGCACGACGTGCGCGAGTTCGCCCTTGAGGCCGCCGTGCTGCGCGGCATCGCGCTGATCGACGGCGGCGAGATCCACCGCGAGCCGCCGGACCTCTTCGCGAAGCGCCTCGAGCCCGGCGCTGTCGGCCAGCCGCGCTGGTCGTCCCCCGCTCTGCGGATCAAGGGATGGCAGAATCTGCTCGGTCCGGGCGACCCGGCCATCGCAGTTTCCGAGTACTTCGTCAAGCTCGCGCGCGTCCATCCGTGCACTCCGATCTCGACCTCGGGCGGGATTGACGGCCGAATCCGTGCGCGGCGCGCCTGCGGGCCGGCCGGCTCCCCGACCCGGCAACTGCAAGGCCGGTACCGGACAGGCCACGCATCACTTCCTGCCGCGTGCGCGTCATACCCGCGCAGCCTCCCGCCTCTCGGCGGCCCTGCACCGGAAACGAGATGTGGGGACATCCTTGACCCAAACCCCGTCTCCCGGTAGTCTCTGGCCCGGTCAGCACAGGGAAACAAGGAGCAGGTCGATGAAGAAGTCGTTGGCGGTGTTCGCCGCGTGCATGCTCGTCGCCGCAATCCCGGCCCTCGCTCAGGACGCGCAGAAGCCGGCCGTCGACGTCTCCGGGGCATGGGACGCCACGCTGGAATCCCCCCAGGGGCCGTTTCAGGTGGTGACGACGTTCAAGCAGGAAGGTGAGAAGGTCACCGGCACGCAGGCGAGCCCGATGGGCGAGGCGCCGCTCGAGGGCACGGTCACCGGGAACGAGCTCAAGTTCACGATCAAGATCGACATGCAGGGCCAGCAGGCGGTGATCACCTTCACCGCGAAGGTCGAAGGCGACAGCATGACCGGCACCTTCGACTTCGCGGGCATGGGCACGGCCGCCTGGACCGCGAAGAAGAAGCAGTAGCCGGCCGGCTACGCCGCGCGCGGCGGCAGGCTGATGGCGAACTCCGCGCCGCCCCCGTCGAGGTTGGCCGCCGCAACGCTCCCGCCGTGCAGTTCGACGATGGCCTTCACGATGGACAGGCCGAGCCCGCTCCCGCTCTTGGAGTGGGGATCGGTCCGCGACGCGTCGGTCTTGTAGAAGCGATCGAAGATCCGCGGCAGGTGCTCGTCCGGCACGCCGGGCCCGCTGTCGCGCACGATGAGCCGCACCCACTCGCCTGCCCGTCGCGACACGAGCGTGATCTGGCCCCCTTCGGGGGTGTACCGCAGCGCGTTCGCCACGAGGTTCTGCAGCGCCTGCTCGAGGCGGGCCGGATCGGCCCACACCTCGCACGCATCGGCCTCGATGCTGGTCTCGACGTTGATCTGCTTCTCGAGCAACTCGCGCTCGTGACGGTCGTTCACGCGCTGGAACAGGGCGGCCACGGGCACCAGGTCGCACGCGAGTTTCATCCCGCCGCCCTCAAGCCGCGCCAGGTCCAGCAGGTCTCCGACGATGCCCTCGAGCTTGATGGTCTCCTCGCCGACGATGTCGAGGTACCGGCGGCGCGTGTCCGGCTGGAGCTTCACTTCCGGCATGGCCAGCGTCTCGACGTACCCCCGGATCGCGGCGAGCGGCGTCTTCAGCTCGTGCGACACGTCGGCGAGAAGCTGGCGACGCGTCCGATCGGACGCCTCCATGGCGGACGTGCGGGCCTCGAGATCGGCGGCCATCTGGTTGATCGCGCGCGCCAGCTCCGTCACTTCGTCGCCGCCGCTTTCGGCCGCGCGCACCGATGCGTTGCCCTCGCCGATCGCGCGCGCCACCTTCTCGAGCGCACGGAGCCGACGACGCGCCGGCGCGAAGATCACCAGCGAACTGACGGCCGACCCGAGGAGGAGGAGCACCGTCCCGATGACGGCGAGCGTCGGGCCGAACTGCCGGAGCAGGAACTCGGTCCGCGGCCCGCGACCCGCGACGGCCACGAAGCCGACGCGGCTCCCGCCGACGTCGATGGACGCGCGCTGGCCGCCGGGCATAGGCGGCATCGGGCGCGATCCCGGCGGGAACCGGGTCAGTGGCGCCGCTCGATCGAAGCCCGCGCCCGGCGCCGGCCCACCTCGATCACCAGCGCCGCCTGCCTGCCCCCCGCGGGCGGCCGTTCCGTCTCCCCCGCGCCCGCCGGCGCCCTCGGCGCCCGGCCGGCCGCCCTCCGGCCTCGGGCCGCGGTATCCCTGCCCGCGCCCCGCCATGTCCGGCGGCTCGTGGTTGCGTGCCACGCGACCGTCATCCATCACCACGATGAGCGGCTGGTAGTATCGGCCGTAGCGCTCGCGGACGAAGCTCTCGAGGTCGAGCGCGGGGTTCTGCTGGAGCCCGGCGGCTGTTTCCGTGGCCACCTGCTTCGCGAGTTCCTCCGGCGACGACCCCATGAGGTTCGCGGCGATCGTGCCGCTGAGCCAGAGAAAGACCAGCGCCTGCAGGACCAGCAGCGCCGCGAACAGCGCGACGAGGCCGATCGCGATGCGCCAGTAGAGGCTGCGGTACCAGACGGGGCCGCCCGCAGGACGATCAGTCATCGGCATCGGCGAACTTGTAGCCCGCTCCCCAGACGGTCAGGACGTAACGGGGGTTCTCGGGGTCGGGCTCGATCTTCTTCCTGATGCGCTTGACGAGCGTGTCGACGCTGCGCTCGGTCACGTGCCGGTCGTCCTTCCAGACGCGCAGGAGCAGTGTCTCGCGCGAGAACACGAGGCCCCGCTTCGACGCCAGCAGGTGCAGCAGCTCGAACTCGAGCGCGGTCAGGTCGATGACCCGCTCGCCGGCGCGGACCTGGCGGCGCCCCGGGTCGATCGTCAGGCCGCCGGCGGTGATCGCGGCCGCCGCCTCGGCGGCCTGCGTCGTGCGCGTGGTGCCGGCGCGCCGGAGCAGGGCGCGCGCCCGGGCGACGAGTTCCCGGATGCCGAACGGCTTGGTCAGGTAGTCGTCGGCCCCGCTCTCGAGGCCGAGCACCTTGTCGGATTCCTCCGAACGCGCCGTGAGCATCAGGATCGGCGACGCCGCGTTCGGCGAATCCCGCCGGATCGCGCGGCAGACGGTCACGCCGTCGAGGCCGGGCAGCATCAGGTCGAGCACGATCAGATCGAACCGCTCCGCGCGGGCGAGGCGGAGCGCCTCGTCTCCGTCGCCGGTCTCGACGCAGGCGAGGCCTTCGAGCGAGAGGTGGAGGGCGACGAGCTCGCGGATGCGCGGCTCGTCTTCGACGATCAGCGCGCGTCCGGTCACGGGCACGGTGCGTTCACGATCCATGGCGCCTCGACTCCGCATTGTAGACCGGCCATCGGGCCCGGGGGCGGCGGTTCCGGCCGCCTCGATCATTTCACCGCCCTGTCACGCGCACGACACCCGGACCTCGCGATGCCCTGCCACAATGGCCAGCAGCCCGTGGTGCACGTCCGTCGTCGCACCGGGACGGTGGAATCGGCTGGATCGCCGGGCGGCCCGCCATCCGGGATGCCATCCCGGAGGCGGCCTGCGCCATGGCAGCTGCCGGCTAAGCGACGGCATCGCGGCCGTCGTAGTTACCGGCGAATCGACTGCCGCGTTACGCTCGAATTGGAGCCCTATGCCCCCGACGCCCGACACACCGGCCAGCGTCCCGACGCCAGGGTCCGCTCCGCGGCGGACGGCCGCTCTGTTGCTCGCCGCGCTGATCGCCGCATCGTCGGCGTCCGGGCAGCAGGCGCAGCAGCCGGATTCCGCTGCACAGAAGCCCAGGTCGTGCCGCATCGCCGGCACGGCAGCGGCCGGCAACGTTCGTCTGCCAGGGGTGGTGATTACCGTCGCTCCAGAGTCCGGGGAAGCGTCCCGCAGCACGACAACGGGGCCGGACGGAACGTTTTCGCTGGAAGTGCCTGGCCCGGGCACGTACTCCCTCGAGGCTGAGTTCCCCGCGTTTGCCAAGGTGACCAGGACCGTGACGCTGGACGCGTCCTGCCAGCCGATGGTCGACTTCTCGATGGTGCTGGCTTCGCGCGTGCCGAAGCCGGCGCCCCAGGGTCAACCTGCGGCTGAGCACCAGCCGGCAGCAGGCGCCACCCCGGCCGGAACTCCGCAGCCCGGCAGACCGGCGGCAGCCAACCCCGCGGCGGCAGGCCAGCGGTCCGGCGCAGCGGCACCGGCCCCTGCCCAGGACGCGGGCGCCGCGCTCGCGGCAGCGGGAGCCCTCCAAACGACAGACGACGCGGTGGCGATGGCCGCGGCCCAGCTCAGCCTGCCTCCAGGTTTCTCCATCGACACGTCGGGCGAGTCGGTGGCGGCCACGGGCGCGGCCGGCCAGATCAACCCGAACCTGATGTTCGGGCCGCCGGGTGAAGGCCCGGGCGGCA
>CAZBIP010000281.1:0-4563 GCA_964491885.1 uncultured Vicinamibacterales bacterium | reverse complement strand
CGCGGGTCGGTCATGCCGCTGATCAGGCGCGACACGCGGCCGCGGCGCGACGCGTCGTAGAGCACCACCACCCGCTGCCCGGTCCGCTCCGTCCGGCCGAGGGCGTAGCCCACCTCGAAGCCGACACCGTAGCTCGACCCGGACGCTTCCGCCACGACGGCATGGGCCGACTCGAGCCACGCCATGTCGCGCACGAACACGGCGGCGTCGCCGACTTCGTCCTCTGCCGACGCGACATCGTCACGCAGCAGATGCCCGGTGAGGACCTCGTGGCCGAGCCGGACGAGGCAGTCGTGGATGTGGCGCGCGGCGTCGACGGAGCCACGGTCGCCACGCACGGTGCAGGCCAGGTAGATGCGCATCACGCCTTCTCGGGATTCGGGGTTCGGGATTCGGGACTCGGGATTCGGGATTCGGGATTCGAGAGCGCCAGTTCCTCGAAGAGCATCGCGACGACGAGTTCGGTCGGGCGGAGGGACCAGATCTCCGTCACGCTCTCGTCGGGTGACACCGCGCCGGTGCGGTTGAACCAGATCGGCCGGATGCCGGCCGCGCGCGCGCCGAGCACGTCCGTGTCCCAGGCGTTCCCCACCATCACGGCCTCGCTGGCCGGGCACCCGAGCCGTTCGAGGGCGATCTCGAAGATGCGCGGGTCCGGCTTCGTGACGCCGGCTTCCTCCGAGATCACGACGGCGTCCACCAGGGGCTCGAAGCCGCACGAGGCGATCTTCCGCCGCTGCTCCTTCGCGATGTTGTTCGTCACGATGGCGGTCGCGGCGCGCCCGCGCAACGCGGACAGCAGCTCCCGCGCCCCGTCCACCTCCCGCCACGCGGACAGGTACGACGATCGGTACAGCGCGGCGGCCTCGAGCGCAGCCTGGGCGTCCACGGAGACGCCCGCGAAGGCGAACAGGCGCTCGAAGCGCTCGACACGCGCCGCATCGATGGTCAGCGCCCCCGCCAGCACCTGGAGGTGCAGCGCCTCGAGCACGCGCTTGTACTCCTGTGCCATCGCGTCGGGCGCCACGGCCTGCAGATCCGGGTATCGTTCCCGCAGAACCGCCAACGCATCGCGGGTACAGCCGGTGTGATCGAAGAGCGTGTCGTCGATGTCGAACAGCACCGCTGGTGTCATGGCAGGCCTCATCCCCGTCGGCCCTCACCCTCTGGCTCCGCGGCCCACGGCCGCGCGGCCGCCACGTCCGCCACGGCCCGGGCCGCCGCCTCGACGTCGGCCCGATTGATGCCGCGGTAGGTCACGAAGCGCACGTTCGTCCCCATGCCCGGCAATCCGCGCACGCCCCGATCCCGCAGGTGCATCGCGAACGCCGACGCGTCGGTCCCCAGGCCTGCCACATCGACATTGACGATGTTGCTCTGGACGGTCGAGAGATCCACGTCGAGTCCGGGAACCCTGGCGGCCGCCTCGGCGAACCGCCGCGCATTCGCGTGGTCCTCGGCGAGTCGCGGGATCATCGTCCGGAGCGCCACGAGGCCGGGCGCGGCGATGATGCCGGCCTGCCTCATCGCGCCGCCGAACGCCCGCCGCACGCGGCCCGCCCGCTCGATGAAGGCCTTCGTGCCGGCCAGCAGGGAGCCGACCGGCGCGGACAGCCCCTTCGAGAGGCAGACGCACACGGAGTCCACGGACCGCGTCAGCTCACGCGCGTCCACGCCAAGAGCGACGGCGGCGTTGAAGAGGCGCGCGCCGTCGAGGTGCACGGGACATCCGAGTTCGTGCGCGGCCGCCGCCAGCACGTCGGTCTGCCCGGGAGTCATGACCGTTCCGCCGGCCGCGTTGTGGGTGTTCTCGAGGCACACCACGCCGGTCGCCGGGAACATCGTCCTGGCTCTCCTGATGGCCCACCGCACGCCGTCGAGATCCGGCACGCCATGGTTTGCGCGGACAGGCAGCACGAGCAAGCCGCAGGCGGACGCGACGGCGCTGTACTCCATGCCGTACACGTGGGCCTCATCGGAGACGATAGCGGCCGCGCCGGGTTCGGCGAGCGTGCGCAGGGCGACGGTGTTCGACATCGTGCCGCTCACCGTGAGCAGCGCGGCCTCCTTGCCGAGGAGCCGCGCGGCTTCCGCCTCGAGTTCCAGCACGGTCGGATCGCCGTCGCGGGAGTCGTCGCCGAGCTTCGCCGCGAGGATGCTCTGCAGCATCTCGGGCGTCGGCTGCGACAAAGTGTCGCTGCGCAAATCGATCAGAGTCATCGCAGATCTTCCGTGTCATGCCGGATCTGAAGACCCGGCCTCCATCCTCACGTGGAACCCCAAGTCTTCCTTGCCCTGAGCGAGCGCTCCAGCGCGAGTCGAAGGAAGGCCCGGGATCCGCGCTCGCCGCGACTCCCGCTTCCGGGCTCTCCCGACCCGCCCGTCTGGACCGGCCGTCATTGTACTTCTGCCCCGAAATCCCCGGTGGTGGCCGGGTGAAGTTCTGTATTATGGAACGCGTGAGCACACCTGCCAGCCGGCTCAGCCGGACGTGGCGCGTCGGCGATCCGTGGAGCATCGCCGAAGCGTCTGACCTCTACGAGATCGCCCGCTGGGGCGGCGGCTACTTCTCGATCGGGCCGAGCGGCAACGTGCACGTGCACCCGACGAAAGAGCCGGATCGCTTCATCGATCTCAAGGCGCTGACCGAGAACCTCGTCCTGCGCGGCATCGACGTGCCCGTGCTCATCCGGTTCAGCGACATCCTCCGGCACCGCGTCAAGGACCTGCACGACGCGTTTCAGACCGCGATCGCGCAGAACGGCTACAAGGGCCGCTACGCCTGCGTTTACCCCGTCAAGGTCAACCAGCAGCGGCGGGTCGTCGAGGAGATCCTGAACTTCGGGCGGCCGTACGGCTTCGGCCTCGAGGCCGGCTCCAAGCCGGAGATGCTGGCCGTCGTCGCGCTCGCGTCGAACGACACGCCGATCGTGTGCAACGGCTTCAAGGACGCCGAGTTCATCGAGACCGCGATGCTCGCCCAGAAGGTGGGCCGCACGGTGCTGCCGGTCGTCGAGAAGTACAGCGAGCTGGGGCTGATCCTGGAGTACGCGCAGAAGGTCGGCGTGCGGCCGACGATCGGGATGCGCGTGAAGCTCGCCGCGCGCGGCAGCGGGAAGTGGCAGTCGTCGGGCGGCTACCGGTCGAAGTTCGGGCTGACGGTCTCGGAGGTGCTGAAGGGCCTGCAGGAACTGCGCTCGCTCGGCATGGAGGACTGCTTCAAGCTCCTGCACTTCCATCTCGGCAGCCAGATCCCGAACATCCGGGTCGTGAAGGCGGCGATCAACGAGGCGGCGCGGATCTACGTCGAGCTGGCGAAGGCGGGCGCGGGCCTCGAGTACCTGGACATCGGCGGCGGCCTCGGCGTCGACTACGACGGATCGCAGACGAACTTCGAGTCCAGCGTCAACTACACCCTCGAGGAGTACGCCGCCGACGTCGTCTATCACGTGCAGACCGTGTGCGACGATGCGGGCGTGAAGCACCCGACGATCGTGTCGGAGAGCGGGCGCGCGATCGCGGCGTACCACAGCGTGCTCGTGTTCAACGTGCTGGGCGTCACCGGGTTCCGCGAGCAGGAGATCAAGCAGGTCAGCCCGCACGACGAGCAGGAGCAGCCGCTCATCGACCTGCGCGAGACGTACCAGAACGTGTCGATCCGCAACGCCCTCGAGAGCTACCACGACGCGCAGCAGGCCCTCGACATGGCGACCAACCTGTTCAACGGGGGCTACCTCCCGCTCGACCAGCGGTGCGAGGCCGAAACGCTGTTCTGGGCGATCTGCGCGAGGCTCCAGCGCCTCATCCAGCAGCTCGACGAGATCCCGGAGGACCTGCAGGGCCTCGACGAGATGCTGGCGGACACGTACTTCTGCAACTTCTCGCTCTTCCAGTCGGCGCCGGACGCCTGGGCCATCAAGCAGCTGTTCCCCGTGATGCCCATCCACCGCCTCGGCACGCCGCCGACGAACCACGCGATCCTCGGCGACATCACGTGCGACTCGGACGGCAAGATCGACCAGTTCATCGACCGCCGGGACGTGAAGCGCACGCTGCCGCTCCATCCCGTCAACGGCGATCCCTACTACCTCGGCATCTTCCTCATCGGCGCCTACCAGGAAATCCTCGGCGACATGCACAACCTCTTCGGCGACACCCACGCCGTGCACGTCAGCCTCGACGACCACGGCAGCGTCGTGCTCGACGCGGTCATCAAGGGCGACACGGTGCGGGAGGTCCTGCAGTACGTGGACTTCGACACGAACGCCCTCGTGGCCAAGCTGCGAGCGGACGCCGAGGCCGCGGTGCGCGAACGGCGGATGACCTACGAGGAGTCCGGCCGGCTGCTCCGGTTCTACGAGGAAGGGCTGGGCGGGTATACCTACCTCGAGTAGGGGCTAGGGGCTAGGGGCAAGTGCCGGTGAGGTCCCCGAACCGCTTCGGTGCCGCCGTCGCGGCCGCAGCGCTGCTCCTGGCGTGGCAATTCGAGCAGGGAGCGCGCGCCGGACCGGGCCCTTCCTGGCTCGACCGCGGTCACGCGAGCGCCCTCGCCGTCGCGCCGCA
>CAZBIP010000280.1:2439-4564 GCA_964491885.1 uncultured Vicinamibacterales bacterium | reverse complement strand
GACGCCGATGGAATCCGCGTTCCACAGCACGGGCGGGCGGACGGGCGCGGGCACGGCGCCGGTGACGCGCGTGCTCGTCGCGACGTACACGCGCGGCACGGCGAAGTAGATGACGGGCAGGTGGTCGGCGAGGACCTTCTGCGCCTGGACGAAGAGCCGCCTGCGCTCGGCCGGCGCGCGCTCGGCGGCCATCTTCAGCACGAGCGCGTCGATCTCCTTCTCCCACGGCGTGGCGGGCGAGGGCTGCTCCATGTTCCACACGTGGGCGCCGCCGGAGCTGAGCCAGAAGTCGAGGTTCATCGCGGGGTCGGTGTCGGTCGTGAGGAAGCGGAAGTAGAGCGCGTCGTAGTCGCCCTTCGTCATGCGGTCCACGAGCGCGCCGACCTCGAGCGGCACGACGTCCACCGCGAGGCCCACCTTCTTCAGTTCGTCGCGGACGAACGCGGCGCCCTTCTCGAGCGCGGTGTTCCCCTTCTGCGTGACGAGGGCGATTCTTGCCGGCGCGCCCGACGCGTCCTCCAGCATGCCGTCGCGGTTGGCGTCGCGCAGGCCGAGGCCGGCGAGCAGCACCCGCGCGCGGGCGGGGTCGTAGGCCTGCCGATCGATCGCGCCCTCGGGCGCGTACCACGCCGCGTTCGAGGGCGGCACGGGGCCCCAGAGCGGCTCGGCCGCGCCCAGGAACACCTCGTCGGCGAACGCGCGGCGGTTCACGGCGTGCGAGATCGCGCGCCGCAACTCGACGCGAGCGAGCCACGGCCGGCCCGCGTGCGCCTTCGCGCCCGGCTTCAGATTGATCCAGAACGCGTCGGCGTCAAAAGCCAGGCCCGCGTCCGCGAGGCGCAGCCTCCCCGCCGACGCCGCGCGCCTGAGCGCGGCGTAGTCGTCCGGCCGCACCTCGCTCTGCGTGAGATCCGCCTGGCCCGACTGCAGGCGCAGCAGTTCGGCGTTCTGATCGGGCGTGATTTCGAGCGTGAGGCGGTCGAGATGCGGCAACTGCGCGCCCGACGCGCTCGTCCGCCAGTAGCGCGGGTTGCGCGCGAAGACCAGCCGCTCGCCGGCCCGGTACTCCTGCAGCACGAACGGGCCCAGGCCCGCGATTTCGGAGGGCGGCGTCGCGGGGCCCCACTGCTGCCGGAGCGTGCCGGCCTTCAGCGCGGCCTCCAGCTTGTGCTTCGGAACAATCGGCAGCGAGTCAAGGAGGCGAAGGCCCGGGGCGAACGGCGCCGGGAAGGTCAGGACCACCGTGTGCGCGTCGGGCGCCGCCACGGCAATCGGTTTGCCACCGACGAGCATCGCGTCGCCGAGCGGGCTGCCTGTCTTCTCGTCGTAGATCGCGCGGAACGAAAACACGACATCCGCCGACGAGAAGGGCGCGCCGTCGGAGAACGTGACGCCGCGGCGCAGCTTCAGCGTGCACGACAGGCCGTCGGCCGTGCAGGCGTACGACTCGGCCAGCGAGGGCTCGAGTTGCTGTGTCGCGCGGTTGATCCGGAGCAGCCGCGCGTGCGTCAGCGCGGCGACCACCGTGGACGCGAAGTCGCGGCCGGCGATCGGGTTGAGCGTGCGCGGCTCGCTGCGCAGCGTGGCCACGAGCGATCCGCCGCGACCGGGAGCGACTTGGGGAACGTTGGGGTCGCCGGTCAGGGGCGAAGCCTGCCCGCCGTAGCTGGCCGCCAGGCCGCTCAGCGAAGGCGGGGGGCAAGGGGCAAGGGACAACGGACACGGGGCTGGCCCGTCGGGGCCGCCGCAATACCATCCGCGCGGCACGCTCGTCGTCGCGACGATGCCGGCGAGGGCGAGGGTGATGAGGAGGCGGTCTACACGGGTGCTCGAGACAGGGCTCACGATGGGGGTATCGGCTCGAATCCCCGTCGGAAGAAGGACGTCCTGCGGGCAGCCGACAGTATTCGGTCGAACGACAAAGGGGCCTGGCCCCTTTTCAGGCGTCGCGGGGCAGGAGGCGGGGGCGGCCCTTGATGGCCACGGCGCGGAAGTGCTTCAGGTCGAGGGTGGCGATGGCATCCGCGCGCAGCCGCTCGGCCGTCGCGATGACGGCGGCGTCCACGAGGCCGAGGCGCAGCGCCTTGTAGCGCCGGCAGAGGCGCTCGGCGGCCGCGAGGTCCTC
>CAZBIP010000280.1:0-2339 GCA_964491885.1 uncultured Vicinamibacterales bacterium | reverse complement strand
CGAGGCGCAGCGCCTTGTAGCGCCGGCAGAGGCGCTCGGCGGCCGCGAGGTCCTCCTGCCGGCCCCAGTCAACGGCAAAGGCGCCCGTGGCGAGGTCGGCGAGCCAGAGGTCCTGGGCCCGGGTGCCGAGATGCGCGGACACCAGATAGTCCACTTCGGGCAGGACCGCCCAGGGCAGGGTCCACGCGTCCGGGTCGGCCTCGTAGAGGGCGCGCACGGCCTCGTGGTGGCGGTCGCTGCGGTCGAAGAGCGCGATGAGCGCGCCCGTGTCGGCGACGATCACCGCCGCCCCCCGAAGCCGGCCAGGAGTTCCTCCGCGCGCTCGCCGAGGTCGCCCCGTCCGCTGCGGGCGGCGCCGACGCTGCGGGCGGCGCTCGCGGTGTCGTGTTTCACGACGTACTCGGCGATCGCCTCGCGCACGAGGGCGGCGGGGGCGACGCCGCGGCGGAACGCCACGCGCTTGAGTCGGCGGTAGTGCTCGCTGTCGAGATACAGGGTGGTCTTGTCCATATATGGTATACGTATATGGTAACGAATCGCCCGCAGCGTTGTCAACGACGGGGCGAGTTGCCGCCTTCCCTGCACGTGAACCGCCCGCGCGCTGTCAGGTGCACAAGGGGCCTGGCCCCCTTCTCACGCCCCGCGGGAGGCGTCCGTGTCGCGGATGAACCGGACGAGGCCGGCCACGTACGTCGCCTGGTCGTCCCACATGCACAGGTGGCTGCCCTCGGGGCAGAACAGGTAGCTCCCCCGCTGAACCTGCCTGGACATCCACTCCATGTGCGCGGGGTCCATCGTGTCGTGCGCCGCGCCGATGACGAACGTCGGCACCGCGATGCGGGCGAGGTCGGCGCGCCGGTCCCACGACGCGAGCCGCCCCGAGATCCCGAACTCGCTCGGGCCCTGCATCAGCGTGTAGACGGCCTGGTTCAGCTTCGCGAAGGCGCGGTTCACCGCGTCGGGCCACTCGGGGAGCCGGCAGATATGCTGCGCGTAGTAGTGCGGCACGAGCAGCTCCATGTAGCGCGGGTTGGCAAAGTCGCCCGCCGCCTCGAGCGCCCGGATCTCCGCGAGCGCCGCCGGGTCCATCTGTTTGGCCAGCACGCGGTCCGCGTACGTGGCGTACTCGGCCGCGCTCGACATCATGTTGGAGACGACGAGGCCCTTCAGGTGCGCCTGGTGCCGGAGCGCGTACTCGATGGCGAGGATGCCGCCCCAGGACTGGCCGAGCAGGTAGAAGTCGTCGCGGCCGAGGCCGAGCGCCTGACGGACCTGCTCCACCTCGTCCACGAAGCGCTCGATCGTCCAGAGGGCCGGGTCGTCCGGCTGATCGGAGAACGCCGAGCCGAGCTGGTCGTAGAAGATGACTTCGATGCCGGCCGCCGTCAGCGGCGCCTCGAGGCACTCGAAGTACTCGTGCGTGGCGCCCGGCCCGCCGTGCAGCAGGAGCAGCTTCATGCGCGGGCTGCTCCCCGCGCGCCTGGTCCAGACGCGGAACGTCCCCTTCGGCGTCCGGACCGGGATCATCGTTACGCCGTCTTCATCCGCCAGCGCCGCGCCGCGTTCGACTTCCATTCGAGGCTCCTTTCGGGTGGGCGGGAGCGGCAAAGAGGAGCGGCGTCTCAGTCCACCCAGAGCGCGCCGAGATCGAGAGCGATGTCGGCGAAGGGCTCGGCGCGCACCGTCTCAGACCCGGCGTGCGTGGCGCGAATTGTCCAACGGCCGTCGTCGAGCCGCAGCACCTCCAGCGTGCGCGCGATCGGATCGATCAGCCACGCGTGCGCCACGTGCTCGCGCGCGTAGATCGCGAGCTTCTGGACGCGGTCGAGTTGCGACGTGGACGGAGACAGGATCTCGCACACCCAATCCGGGGCGACCGAGCAGGCGGCCGACTTCGGGTACCGCGGCATCCGCGCGCGGCGCCATCCGGCCAGGTCCGGGACGAGGATGTCCCCGCCCAGGTGGAGTTCCGGCTCGTCCACGATCCACCAGCCGCCCGGCCCGCCGATCCCGTCGTCGTACGGTGCACCGACTCGCCTGCCGAGCACCGACCCGACCCGCGCGTGCGGCATGGCCGGCCGCGGCGACGCGTGGAGTTCGCCGTTCACGATCTCGGCCACGACGGTGTCCGGCAGCTTCGCCAGGTCCTCGTACGTCGCCGGGCGATCGAAGGGCGGCACGCGCGGCATGGCCTGCATCATACATCGTCGGATCGCACGCGGCGTGCCAGTGGAGGACGACGCGGAACGGCACGTTTCAGGCGGGAATCAGCGGCCTTGCGGCGGCTGACGATCGCGCGTGGTGGAAACCGCAATTCCGTTGCCGGGACCCGGTGGCAG
>CAZBIP010000279.1:0-4565 GCA_964491885.1 uncultured Vicinamibacterales bacterium | reverse complement strand
CGGGCGACGCTCGAGGACATCATGTACCTCACGGGGCGGTCATGCTGAACCTCTTCCTGAAGGATCTGCGTGCGGGCGCGGTCTTCCTCTGGGCGGCCGTTCCGTTCTACGCGCTGATGGGACTCCAGGTCTTCTCGTCCGGCAGCGCGTTCTTCTGGGGCACGGTGGTCTCGGCGAGCCTCCTGCTCATCGGCACGTGTGCGCTGGATTGGAAGAACGGCGCCGATCTCTTCGTGCAGAGCCTGCCGGTCACGCGCGCCTCCGTCGTCCGGGCGCGGTACCTCACGGCGGCCGCGGCCGGTCTGCTCACGCTCGCGCTCGGCGCGGCGCTGGGGATCGCCGCCGCCCTCATCCTCGACACACGCGGCATCCCGTGGCCGCGTTGGGTGGCCGCCGACGTCGGGCTCTCGTTCGTCGGGGCCTATGCCGTGGTCGTGGCGGTGTACCTGCCGTGCCACTTCCGGTGGGAGTTCGGCCGGGGCAACGTGGCGGCCGCACTGTTCCTGGCGGCCGCTCTCCTCGTTGCCGACGCCGCGGACCCGCTCGTGCCGGCGGCGTGGGCGGGGAGGGCCACCGTGGTGACGGACGCCGGCCTGCCTCTCGGCTGCATCCCGCGAGCCGTGGCCCTGATGGCAGGGAGGTGGGGCCTCGCGCTGACGTCTCTCGCGGTCATCGCGGCGTCCGCCGTGATCCTGTGGTCGTCCTCGCAGGTCGCGGTTCGCGCGGCCCGGCGGCGGGAGTTCTGAGATGACGCGACGACTTCTGCTGCAACTGGCGGCCTCGGTCGTGGCGATCGTCTTCGCGGGCTGCGCTGCGGCCAGGACGGCGCCGTCGCTGACGCCGGACGCGCGCCGCCTCCACCTCGCGTCCTTCGACCAGGTGTGGACGACGGTGCGCGACAGGCACTTCGATCCGGCGCTCGGCGGCCTCGACTGGGGGGCGGTCCGAGAGGAGACCCGGCCGAAAGCCGAGCGCGCCCGCACGACAGCCGAGGTGCGGGAGGCCATCGAATCGGCCATCGGCCGGCTCGGGCAGAGCCACTTCCAGCTCCTTCCGGCGGAGATTTACCGCGCGACGGCCGACGGCCAGGCGTCTGGCGCCACGGGCACCGTGGGCATCGAGGTCCGGGCGATTGGCGGGCGCGCGCTGGTCACGCGGGTCGTGCCTTCGTCGCCGGCGGCGGAGGCCGGCATCCGCGCGGGCTGGGAGATCGTGACCGTCGCCGGCCGGGACGTGCGGAAGGAACTGAACGACGCCGCGCGCCGGCGCGCCGTGGGGATCGATCGGGACGCCGCGCTGTCGGTGGCCGCCCGCGGCGGGCTCTTGGGGCCCGTCGGCAGCCGCGTGGCGATCGCCTTTCGGGACGGCGGAGACCGCGTGCGGCGCCTCGACCTGGGCCGGGTTGCACACGACGGGTGGGTGTCGCGGCCGCTCGGTCACGTGCCCTCGGTGGCCGTCTCGTTCCGCCGCGACCGGATAGACGGCCGCACGGGATACCTGGCGTTCAACGCCTTCATCGATCCGGCCCGGCTGATGCCGCTCTTCAACGAGTCGGTCGCGTCCCTGCTCGACGCCGACGGCATCGTGATCGACCTTCGCGGCAACATGGGGGGCCTTGGCGACATGCTTCCCGGGATGGCGGGGTGGTTCGTCGGCGAGAAAGGGACGTCGCTCGGCACGATCGTCACGCGGGCGGGTTCGTTTAGACTGGCGGTGACACCGAGGCCGGCGCGGTTCGCCGGGCCGGTCGCCGTCCTGGTGGACGAGTTGTCGATGTCGGCGGCGGAAGTGCTGGCGCAGGGCCTCAAGGACGCGGGCCGCGCGCGCATCTTCGGCCGGCGGACGGCGGGCGCCGTCCTGGCGTCGGTGGTCGAGCGGCTCCCGAACGGTGACGGGTTCCAATATCCGATTGCGCGCTTCGAGTTCTCGTCAGGCGCGATCGTGGAAGGCGCCGGGGTGCAGCCCGACGAGGACGTCCGGCCGACGCGCGAGACGCTGCTCGCGGGAAAGGACGGCGCGCTCGAGGCGGCCGTCGCGTGGATCAGACGGCAATCACGGAAAGGATCGATGCCATGACTAGGCGCATCCTGGGAACGTGGGGCGCGGCGCTCCTCCTGTCGGCCTGCTTGCCCGGTGTGGCGGATGCGCAGGCGCCCGTCGTCGTGAAGCCGCCGGCGGCCTTGCCGGCGCAGGCCCCCGCCGCGGTTCCGCTCCCGACGGGAGACGAGGTGCTCGCGAAGTACATCGAGGCGACAGGCGGCGTGGCGGCCTACGACGCCATCCGGAACCGTGTCGTCAACGCGAGGATGGAGATCCAGGGCGCGGGCATCGTGCTCAACGTGACGGTGTATGCCGCGCGGCCCGCGAGTCTGCTCACGATCGTCGATTCGGACGCGACCGGCCGGATCGAGAGCGGCGCGTCCGACGGCGTCGTGTGGGAGAACTCCGCGCTGCGCGGCGCCATCGTCAAAGACGGAGCGGAGCGCGACGACACGCTGCGCGACGCCGTCTTCGACCGGATGGCGCACTGGCGCGATCACGTGAAGAGCGCCGAGTGCACCGGCGCCGCCGACGTCGCCGGGAGGCCCGCCTACCGCGTCGTGATCACGCCGAAGGTCGGATCGGTCCAGACGTTCCACTTCGACAAGGAGTCGGGCCTCCTCGTGCGCACCGAGGGCACCGTCAACTCGGCGGCCGGCGAGATCGCCGTAATGGCGGAACCAGGCGATTATCGGAAGGTCGATGGCATCCTGACGCCGTTCACGAGCCGCGTGAGCCTGCTCGGGCAGCAGCGCGTGCTCACGGTGGATACGCTCGAGCAGAACGTGGACTTGCCGGCGGACCGGTTTGCGATGCCGGCGGAGATCAGGGCGATCCTCAAGAAGTAGGCCCGCGACACCTTCGCGTGCCTCTGGCGCACACGGCCGTGCCGTGATAACCATCTCTCTGCGAGGTCTCGACATGGGCAGGTACTTCATCGGGATCGACAGCGGCACCCAGTCCACGAAGGCGGTCCTGGTCGACGGCGGCACCGGGCGCATCGTCGCGACGAAGTCGGAGGCGTACGAGATCCTCCCGTCGGACGTGCCGGGGGCAAAGGAGCAGGACCCGGCCGACTGGGTCCGCGCGACGTCCGCGGTGATCGAGGGCGTGCTGGCGGAGGCCGGGGGCGCGGCCGGCTCGGTGGCCGCCATCGGCATCTCCGGGCAGCAGCACGGGTTCGTCCCGCTCGACGCCGAGGGCCGGGTCATCCGGCCGGCGAAACTGTGGTGCGATACCGCCACGGCCCCGCAGTGCGACACGCTCATCGGGCGGCTCGGCGGGCCGGCGCGGACCATCGAGATGCTCGGGAACAGCATCCCGGCGGGGTTCACCGCGTCGAAGATCCTCTGGATGAAGGAGCACGAGCCCGGGAACTTCGCGCGCCTGGCCACGGTGCTCCTCCCGCACGACTACCTGGCCTGGTGGCTCACGGGGCGGGCGCACATGGAGTGGGGCGACGCGTCGGGGACGGCGCTGATGGACGTGCGGACGCGCACGTGGCGGGCCGAGGCGCTCGCCGCCATCGACGCCGGGCTTGCCGCGAAACTGCCGGCGCTCTCGCCGTCGATCGAGCCGGCCGGCGCCGTGCAGCCGTCCGTCGCCGCGCGATTCGGGTTCGGCCCGAACGTGCTCGTATCGGGGAGCGGCGACAACATGATGGGCGCCGTCGGCACCGGCAACGTGTCGGACGGCATCGTGACGGCCAGCCTGGGGACGTCGGGCACGATCTACGCGTGCTCCGAGAAGCCGATCGTCGATCCCGTCGGCGAGGTGGCCGCCTTCTGCGACGCCACGGGCCGGTGGCTGCCGCTCGTCTGCACGATGAACGTGACCGTCGCCACCGAGATGGTCCGGAAGATGTTCGGCCTCGATCACGCGGGGCTTTCGGCGGCGGCGGCGTCCGTGCCGCCGGGCTCCGAGGGCCTGCTGCTCGTGCCGTTCTTCGAAGGCGAACGGACGCCGAACGTGCCGGACGGCACGGGCGTGTGGATCGGCGTGCGGCCGCGCACGTCGGACGCGGCGCACATGGCGCGCGCCGCGATGGAGGGCGTGACGCTCGGGCTCAACTACGGCCTCAACCGGCTTCGCAGCCTCGGCCTGGCGCCGCGCGAGATCCGGTTGACGGGCGGCGGCTCGAAGAGCGCGGTCTGGCGCCAGATCGCAGCCGACATCTTCAATTGTCCCGTCGTCTGCCCCGAGAGCGAGGAGGGAGCGGCGTACGGCGCGGCGCTGCACGCCATGTGGGTCTGGCTGAACGCGACGGGAGCGCCGCGGCCGATCGAAGACATCGCGCGCCAGTTCGTCACGCTCGACGAGACGACGCGCGCCGTGCCCGACGCGAAGGCGGTTGGCGTGTATCGCCAGATGCAGGCGCTCTTCGACCAGTCGGCGCGAGACCTCGGCGGCGTGTTCGCCACGCACCGGCGGCTGCTCACGGGGGCGCTCGCTTAGCGCCGGAGCCGCCCTCGGGCGGCTCACGGGTCCTGCCGCCAGTCACCCCCGTCCGTGCTCGCGCACAAAGC
>CAZBIP010000278.1:0-4571 GCA_964491885.1 uncultured Vicinamibacterales bacterium | reverse complement strand
CTGCCGCTGCTGAGCGTCAGCGCCTGGCCGTACTCCATGGAGGAACTGGAAGCCGCCACGCACGTGAACGAACTGCCGCACCGGGCGGACTCGGCCCACCCGCGTGCGATCACGCTCAACCTCGATTACCGTCAGACCGGCGTGGGCGGCGACGACGGGTGGGGGGCGAGGCCGCATCCGGAATACACGCTGGATGCGAAACCATACGCGTACCGGTTCAGGCTGCGCGCCTATACCCCGTCGATGGGCGCGCTGGACGACGTCGCGCGGCGCCCGGTGCCGCAGATGTAGCGCCGGCGCCCGACATCCGGCGCCGACCTGGCTCGTGCGGGCCGGCAGGGGCCCGGTCGAGGATCCCGCCCGTCAGCCGGCGCGCTTCGACAATGGCCGGGGTGCACGCCTGCCGTCGATCACGTGAAGCACGGACAGGAGGGGATGGCGCAAGGCCATGCGGGGGCCGGCGTACCGCATGACCCGGCGGATGTCGTCGCGCCGGTCCGGCTTGAAACAGTGCACCGGGCAGTTGACGCACGTGGGCTTCCCGTCGCCGAACCGACAGCGTTCCACGCGCTGCTGCGTGTACTCCCACAGCGCGCGGCAGTCCTCGCAGAGATCGCGCCCTCCGCCGTGGCGCTCACGGCAGTAGAGCGCGATCATCACCCGGACGGTCTTCAGTTCCCGGCGGATGCGCCGCGCCGCCGGCGTCTCTGTCTCCATGCGCCGCGACCCGCGTTCACTCGGCCTGGAGCACCTTCGCCGGCGCGGAGGGCCTGGGCACCTTCACCACCAGGACCCGGAAGACCTGGTCGCCGTCGTTCGTGAGCCCGTGCGGGATGTGCGCCGGGCTGTCGATGAGCATGTCCTTTCCGACGCGCTCGCGCTCCTCGCCGATCTGGACGGTCCCGCTGCCCTCCAGGACGTAGATGAAGACGTCCACCGGCGTCACGTGCATCTTGAGCGCCTGCCCCGGCTGCAGCGTGATGTGCACCGCCGCGGCGTGCGGGCTGTCGTAGACCGGCTTGGCGCTCACGCCGTGGGGATTGACCTTCTCCGGTGCGGTCAGCGCGTTCGTGATCTTCATGTCCTCTCCGTCCTCCAACCGGTCACGCCACGCCGTACGTGGCCTTCAGCGCGTGCAGCATCTCGTGGAACGCCTCGTGCTTCCCGGGCCCGATGCGCTCGCGCTCGATGGCCTCGAACTGCTCCGCCATCACGTCGGCGGCGTCGGCCGGCACGAAGCGATCCGCCATCGGGAACAGCACGTTGTTCTCCTTGTGGATGTGCCCCCGTAGAAGGTCCCGGTAGGCGGACCCGTGCTGGCGGATCGCCGCGACGGCGCCAGCGTCGCCCGCGCGCAGCCGGGCCAGCCCGTCGGCCAGCCCCTTGACGTGCCCGCGTCCGAGTTCGTGCTCCATCAGCATGACGCCGACCGGGCCGCCGTCGCGCCGGATCCCCCGCCGCTCGAGCTCGGGAAACAGGACGTCCTCCTCTTTCCCGTGATGGCAGCGATCGACGAACTCCCGGAAGAACTCGACGAGCTGCTCCAGGTGTTCGGAGGCCTGGTCCTGCCCGGCTCCGATGGCCGCTTCGACCTTCTCGAGAATCTGCAGTGCGACGAGCACCGCGTTGTGCTCGGTCACGAGTTCCTGCGTCGCTTTCATGACACGCTCCTTTCGCCGCTCAGGCGCGGCTCGAGCGGCTGAGCCAGATGGCCCGGCCGACGAAGACGAGCATGAGCACGGCACCGGCCGTGAAAATGAGATCCGGGATGGCCCGCGCCCAGGCCAGCGTCCGGATCACCTCGCCCGAGGCGATCTCGGGGCTGCGCGCGTACCACATGCCGTCGCGGACCGCGTAGTAGAACTGGTAGAAGCCCGAGGGCACGAGGCTCACGAACGTCATCAGCGCCAGGCCGCCGTTCAGGGCCCAGAACCCCCACTTGAGCAGACGGTCGGACCACGCCGACAGGCTCACGGTGTGGCGCATCGAGAACAGCATCAGCGAGATGGCCAGCAGGCCGTAGACGCCGAAGAGCGCCGTGTGGGCGTGGATGGGCGTCGTGTTGATGCCCTGGATGTAGTAGAGGACGATCGGCGGGTTGATCAGGAAGCCGAACACCCCCGCGCCGAGCATGTTCCAGAAGGCCACGGACACGAAGAAGTAGATCGGCCAGCGGTAGGGGTTCGTCGCACCGGCCTTCGCCGCGCGCAGGTTGTGCACGGCCTCGAAGCCGATGATCGTCAGCGGCACGACCTCCAGCGCCGAGAAGACCGCGCCGAGCGCGATGATGGGCGTGGGCGCGCCGGTCCAGTACAGGTGGTGGAACGTCCCGATCACGCCGCTGCCGAGGTAGAGGAAGACGCTGAAGTAGATCGTGCGCAGGGCGAAGGTCGCGCCCACGACGCCGATCCGCGCGAGCAGGAACGCCATGAACACCGTCGCGAACACCTCGAAGAAGCCCTCGACCCAGAGGTGCACGACCCACCAGCGCCAGTACTCGGCGTTGGAGATGTGGCTGCCCTGCCCGTAGAACAGGCCCACCATGTAGAAGGCCGGGATGCTGATCGCGCTGTAGAGCAGGAGGTGCGTGATCCCGCCGGCGTCCCGCTCGTCGCTGAGGGCGGGCCGGATGGCCCGCACGACGAGCACCAGCCAGATGATCATCCCGACGATGAGCAGCACCTGCCAGACCCGGCCGAGCTCGATGTACTCGTAGCCCTGGTGGCCGAGCATGAACCCGTCGCCGCCGAAGGTCCCCAGCACCGAGGCGTAGGTGCCGCCCAGCGCGCCGACCACCACCACGACCACGGCGCCGAACAGCGTCCAGACGAGCGCGGCCTGCCGCTTCGGCTCGCGCCCGACGAACGGCCCGATGAAGAGCCCGGCGGCCAGGAAGCACGTGGCGATGAAGAACACCCCGAGCTGCAGGTGCCACGTGCGCACGGCCGCGTAGGGCAGGATCTCGCCCATCGGGATCCCGAAGAAATGCGTGCCCTCGACGGTGAAGTGTCCCGTAAGCGAGCCCATCGCCGCCTGGATGACGAACAGCGCCATCGCCACGAAGAAGTAGGCGAGCGTGACCTTCTGACTCGGGGTCGGTGTCGGCTCCGCGAGGTGCGTCACCGGCTCGGCCACGTAGTCGTCGTCGCGGATGTAGCGCTGGTACAGGAAGATGGCGGCCGCGATGCCGAGGATGAGCAGCATGACGCTGACGATCGACCAGATCAGGGACCCCGGCATGGCCTGGTTGCCGACGAGGGGGTCGTAGGGCCAGTTGCTGGTGTAGGTGTACGTCTCGCCGGGCCGGTTCGTGCCCGCGGCCCAGGCGAGCCAGGCGAAGAAGCTCGCGACCTGCCGGCCCTGTTCGTCCGTCCTGACGATGCCGGGCTGGAGGCCCATGCGTTCGTGTCCGCCCTTGAAGAGGTCCGTGTAGTAGCGGACCAGGCTGGCGTGGGCCTCGGCCTGGAACGAGGTGAACGTCAAAGTGCCCGACTGGGCGTCGAACCGATTCGTCTTCTGCTCCTCGGTGACCAGGGCCGCGATGCGGCCGCGGGTCGGCGCGTCGAGGCGTTCCAGGTCGGCCTGGGTGAACGCGGCCGCCTCGTCCGGCGTCCTGCCGAGGTGCCGCGCGGCGACGAAGAGCGCCATCCGATGCAGGTAGTCGGCGGACCAGTCTGGCGCGAGGTAGGCGCCGTGCCCCCAGATGCTGCCCATGTGCTGGCCGCCGCGGCTGTAGAAGTAGTTCTGGCCGGCGGTGACGTCGGCCCCGCTGAACACGGCCTGGCCGGTCTCGCTCACGACCTCCGCGGGGATGGGCGGCTTGTCGCGGTTCATGAGGTATCCCCCGAAGAGGAGCACCCCGAACGTCAACCCGAGCATGAACAGGAGGATCGCCTTCGTTCTCGAGCTTCCCATGTCCTACTCCTTTGCGTGCACCTTGCGACGAACCCTGCGTGGCGGCGGTGGCGGGCCCGCGGCCGGAGCCGCCGGCACCCGGAGCGCACGCTCCAGCGCGGCCCACACCGCCTTCGTCAACTGCTCGAACCGGGCGGCGCTCACGATCCTCGTGCCCGCGTGGGACAGCGCGAGGATCGACCCGAGCACCATCACCGTGGACGCGGCCGGATCGGTCCCCGGGGCCAGCAGGCCGCGCTGCCCGGCTTCCGCCAGGCACCCGGCCACGAAGTCCCGCGATCGCCGCCTGAAGCCCTCGAGCCGGGCCGCCTGGGCCTCGCCCGCCGTCTGGGCGAGGTGCTCGGAGAGCAGCAGGCGCGACAGGTGCGGATGGGCGAGGATCGTCCGGGCGCGGCGCCGGAAGAACAGTCCCAGGCGCTCGACAGGGTCGGCGGCGTCAGGCGGGAAGCCCTCGAAGAGCATGGCGCCGGTGCGCTCGACGACGGCGTCGGCGATGGCCTCCATGCTGTCGAAGTGGCGGAAGATCGCGCCCGGGGTGACGCCGATCGCGTCGGCGAGGGCCTGGGCCGTGAGGCGGCGCGATCCCCTGGTGGCGAGGATGCGGATGGCCGCGTCGACGATCTGCGTCTGCCGTGCCGACATCGTGCGTGGGTGCA
>CAZBIP010000277.1:0-4583 GCA_964491885.1 uncultured Vicinamibacterales bacterium | reverse complement strand
GCCGGGTTGCCCCGTTCGTCGAGGAAGAACTTCGCGAGCGTCAGGTAGCGCTGGTTGCCGGTCGCCCGGAACAGCTTCACGAGGCCGATCTCGATCTCCTGGTGCCCGGGCGGGTAGCGGAGGCCCGCGGGCCCGAACGTCCGATTGACGAGGTCGGCGTTCTTCGTGGCCACCTGGAGCAGCGACGTCTTGCCGGTGGCCGCATGGTGCGCGACCGCCGCTTCGTACAAGTGGCCGGCGTTGTACAGCTCGTGGCTGTCCCGCTCGTTCGTCCAGCGCTCCCGCCCTGCCATCGGCATGACCGCAGAAGGGTCGATGGTCCTGGCCGTGTAGAGATAGCCGTCGGGTTCCTGCGCCCTGGCGATTTTCGCGATCAGCGTGTCCAGGTACGCATCCAGCGCCGGGTCGGGCGTGCGCGCCAGCGCGTAGGACGCGCCCTCGATGAGCTTGAAGACGTCGGAGTCGTCGAAGGCGTAGCGGCTGCAGAAGGCGCCTTCGGCCTGGCCGGCGGCGATCTCGAAGTTCTTCACGCGGCCCGTGAGTTCGCTCTGCCTGAACGCCGCGGCGAGCGTCACGCCCCGCACCGTCTCCAGGCGCGCACTCCAGAAGCCGTCGGTGAACGTGACCGCCGGCGCGGCGACCGCCGTCGCCGGATAGTCGAGCGGCGGGCCCGCCGCGGCGCCGCAGGACGCGGCGGCCACGCCCGCCGCCACGACGGCGGCCAGGCCCATCGACGTCAGTGTTCGCATCGTCGGCGCGTCTCCAGTGGCGGCCCAGGCGCGCGATCGACGCCGCCGGCCCGCCTTTTCAGGGGGACTCTACAGCAGATCGCGGCGCGAAGGCGAGCGGCGCGGCACTCTGCTACCATGGCGGGACGCCGCTCCGGGAGGCAGCCTTGCCAGACACCGCGCTCTCGCTCGTCGATCAGATCGCCCAGGTGCTCGAGGCGTCGGGGGACCGCCCGTCGTGGGACGACTACTTCATGGCGATCGCCCTGTTGCTGGCGTCGAGGTCCGCCTGCGGCCGCCTCCACGTCGGATGCGTCCTCGTGTCCGGCGGCGACCACCGGAACCGCATCGTCGCGGCCGGCTACAACGGGTTCCTGGCGGGGACGCCGCACCGGTCGCGCCTGCGCGACGGCCACGAGCAGGCCACGGTCCACGCCGAGCAGAACGCCATCGCCGACGCCGCGAGGCGCGGCGTGAGCGTCGCGGGCTCGACGGCCTACGTGTCCCACTTCCCGTGCATCAACTGCGCGAAGGTGCTGGCCGCGGCAGGCGTCCGCGAGATCAAGTACCACGACGACTACAAGAACGACAACCTCGTGCTCGACCTGCTGGCCGACGGCGGCGTGCTGATCTCCAGGTACTGACGGGGAGGACCCCGGTATCCTCAGCGCGAAACGGACCCGCCGCCGTGCCCGGCCCGCGAGGCCCAGTCGCGTTCGAACTCTGGAAGCGACTGCTGGATCCAGCTCTCGAAGGCGGGCTCGAACGCTTCGCCCGCCGAGAGGTCCCTCACGAGCCCCATGACCCGCGCGGGCCCCGCGCGGTCCAGCATGGCCCGCACGAGCAGCGCGCTTTGGCTGTAGGCCAGCGCCACGCGGTCGGCCGGCAGCGACGAGAAGGAGCGGCGGAGCCGATCCAGCGGGATGAGCGCCGGCGCTCGCGCGACCTCACGCCGCGCCCGTTCGATCCCGCCGGCTTCGAGGGCGGTGGCCAGCCCCTCGTTCAGCCAGGCGGGCACCCCCGTCGGGGCCGCGTTGAAGAGCAGGGCGTGGACGTACTCGTGGGTCAGCACGCGCTCGAGTTCCTGCCGGTCGTCGAGGCCGCCCCGGACGGGCAGGCGGATCCGGCCGTCGAACAGCCCGCCGCTCCATTCCGGCGTACGCGTCACGTCGCGGAACTGCTGCTGCGTATACAGAATGACCGTGACGGGTTCGGGCGGGTACACCAGCAGGTAGTCGCCGATCCGGGCGTAGGCCTCCTCCAGGATCTCCACCGCCGCGACAGCTAGACGTTCTTCCGCCTGGCCCTCGAAGAGCACCGAGAAGTGCCCGCCGTCGGTCCGCTGGAACTGGCCGTGCAGCGCGGCTTCCTTCCGCCACTCCCCGAGCCTCGCGAGCAGTTGCTCGTGGTCCGGCTTGCGGACGAGCGCCGCTTCGTACACCCCGATCGCGCCATCGAGGTCTCCACTCTCGTAAAGCAGGGTGCCGAGCAACTGCGAAGCCGGGGTCAGAGCGGGATCGAACCGGAGCGCCCGGGCCAAGGCTTCCCTGGCCTCGACGGTGCGGCCGAGGCGCCGTGCCACGATCGCCGACCCCACGAGCAGCGAAGGATCGTCGGGCCGCGCCGTTAGCGCGCGGCCGAACGCCGTCTCGGCGTCCTTGTAACGCGCCTCTTCGAGCGCCTGCCAGGCCTCGCTCGCCTCGCGCGTCGGAGGGACGACGACGGCCACCGACTGCGCGAACGCCGACCCGGCAACCGGGAGCGCCGCTACGGTCAGCGTCGCCAGCAGCAGGCCGGCCGGGCAGCGTCGATGTCGTGTCGTCACGCCACCCTCATCATACCGCCGGCACGCTTCCGCCATCCCGTCAAGTCGCGCTGACTGCCCCGCGCCCGGGGCTGTGCCACACCGAGAGCGCGGCGAGCAGCAGCGGCACGCGCCGCCCGTCGGACGAGAGCGCGTCTGCGGCGCCGCGGAAGACCAGGTCCACGTCCGAGGTTGGCAGCCGCTCGCCTGTCAGGCCGGCCAGCGCCATGAGGTTCCGAGCGCCGATGGACGTGGCCGACGGCTCCGCCCCGTCGTATTCGTCCCTCAACCGCACCAGCAGGTGAGGATGCTGATCCGCGGTGGCGAACCAGCCGCCCGAGGTGCCGTCCCAGAAGAGTTCGTCCTGCCGCTGCTGGAGTTCGAGCGCCCAATCCAGCCACGCCGCGTCCCCGTCGGCCTGGTAAAGGGCGGTCAGGCCCCAGACCAGGCTGGCATAGTCCTCGGCGAACCCTTCGACCGCCACCGATCCGCGCCGGAAGCGGCGGAACAGCGTGCGCGACACCGGGTCCCACACCCGCGACCGCGCGAACGCCGCGGCGCGCTGTGCCGCGCGGAGGTACGCGTCGCTCCGCAGACCGCGTGCGCCCTGCGCGAAGGCCGCGATCATCAGTCCGTTCCACGCGGTGAGCACCTTGTCGTCGAGCAGCGGCCGAGGCCGTTCGCTTCGGGAGGCGCGCAAGACGGCTCTCGCGCGTCCCACGGCATCCTCCACGTCCCCGAGGGCCCGACCTCTGGCCGCCGCCAGGTCGGCAACCGGCTTCGCGACGTAGAGCAGGTTCTTCCCGGAGAACTCCCCGTGCGGATCGGCGGGCGCGTTCCCGGCAGGCGCGATGCCGAAGTGCTCCGCCACCAGCGGCGACTCATCGCCCAGCAGCTCCGCGACTTCGGCGGCGTCCCAGACGTAGAACGCGCCCTCGGCGGTCTTCCGTCCAGCCGCCCCGTCCCGTGCCGGAAGGCTGTCGGCGTCCTCGGCCGAGTAGAACTCCCCCTCCGGCCCCGTCACGTCGCGCAGGACGTACTCGAGCGTCTCCTTCGCCACGGCGGCGAGCGAAGCGTCCGGGAACGCGTCCGCGGCACCGAGGTACGCGAGCACGAGCTGGGCCTGGTCGTACAGCATCTTCTCGAAGTGCGGCACACGCCACCCGGCGTCCACCGCGTAGCGGTGGAATCCGCCGCCGACGTGGTCCCGGATGCCGCCGCGGGCCATCGCCTGAAGCGTCCCGAGGACCATGCCGCGCGCGGCCGCCGACCCGGTGCGCCGGAACTCCTGGAGCAGGAACAGCAGATCCGACGGGCGGGGGAACTTCGGCGCGCCGCCAAACCCGCCGTGGCGCCGGTCGAACACCGCGTGGAACTCCCCCACCGCGCGGTCAAGCACCTCGGTGCCCGGAACGTCGCGGGCCACCCGGCGCGCCGCGGACGCGAGGCGCCCCAGCTGTCCGGCCGCCCGCGTGGCGGCGTCCGACACGCCTTCGCGATCCTCCCGCCAAGCCCGCGAAATCTCACGCAGCACGGCCTTGAAACCTGGCCGGCCGTAGCGATCGTCCGGCGGGAAGTAGGTGCCGCCGAAGAACGGCTCGAGCCGCGGCGTCAGCCAGACGCTCATCGGCCATCCACCGGACCCTGTCGTCGCCTGAACGTAGAGCATGTAGAGGCGATCCACGTCCGGGCGCTCTTCCCGATCGACTTTGACCGGGACGAACCCGGCGTTGAGCAGCGCCGCGACGCCCGGGTCCTCGAAGGACTCGTGGGCCATCACGTGGCACCAGTGGCAGGTCGCGTAGCCGACCGACAGGAAGACGGGGAGGTTCTCGCGCCGCGCGCGCGAGAACGCCTCCTCGCCCCAGGGATACCAGTCCACCGGGTTGGCGGCGTGCTGCAGCAGGTACGGGCTGTGTTCGGAGGCGAGCCTGTTCACGGTGTCTACGACGCGTTGAGGGGCAGCGTGGGTCCCCTCAGCTCGCGGCGAATCCGGGGGATGGCTGCCGTGAACTCGACGCCGTAGAGCAGGATGACGGCCGACATGTAGA
>CAZBIP010000276.1:0-4601 GCA_964491885.1 uncultured Vicinamibacterales bacterium | reverse complement strand
TTGCGCTCGGCCCAGAAACGGGCCTTCGCACGATCGACCGCGGCCCAGTCCCGCTGCACGAATGCCCGGATGTCGGCGTCGTTCACGGGCCCATGATAGCACCCGGCGCCGGGCGGACTGGCGCGAGGTCGATGACGATGGAAGAACTCGCCGATGCCTCACCACGCGGGGACGGTCTTCCAGCCGGGGAACGGGCCGACCTCGATCTTCCAGCCCGCAGACGACGAAGGGTCCCTGACGGCGCGGAGGTTGGTGAGCGAGCGCAGCTTCGCGAGCAGGTCCGCGCGCGGCAGCGCGTGCAGCGGCGGCTTCGACAGGTCCGGCATGGGCCAGAGGCGCAGCGTGTTGTCTTCCCCCGCCGACGCGACCCAGCGGCCGTCCGGCGAGAGCTGCACCGTCTGAATGGACCCTTTGTGTCCCAGCAGCAAGTGAGGTTCGCCCGCCCCAAGTCGGCCGACTCGGATGACGCCCTCGAGATCGGCGGTGACCACGATGCTGCCGCTCGGGTCCACGGTGAAGTCCTGCACGCAGCCGCCGAATTCGAGAAGCGACCTGACGGTTCCCCGCGCGAGGTCGGGAAGGACCGTCGGCCTGCAGGCGCTCCGGTCTTCGACCGGAGGCATGCGCGTCAGTACGGTTCTGCCGTCGTGGCTGAAAGCCGCGTTCGTCATGGTCAGCGGCTCGCCCGGCACGATGACCTCGTAGTCACCCGTGTCGAGGTCCCATCGCAGGACGCCTGCCGTGCCAGCCGTGTAGAGCACGGACTCTGTCACGAACATCAGGTCGTGCACGCCGGCGGCGTATTCGGCGCCCTCTCCGGATCGCGCGCTTGGCGGAGCCGTGGCGACACCCGCACCGGGAAGCGGGAACGCGCGGGTGCCGCCCGTGTCGACGTCCCAGACCCGCAACTCGCGCGGACCGGCGCCGAAATAGAACGCGGTCACGGCCCGGCGGCCGCTGGGAGAAATCGCCGCACTTTGCAGAATCGTCCCGGCCGCGAACCCCTCGAGGCTGCGCACCGGTCCCCCGTCCAGCGGGACGACCTTGGCGTGGCCGACCGTCGACGTGGCGACCAGGTAGCGTCCTTGGGGGTCGAAGGCCAGACCGGAATGGGCCCCACCAGCCACCACGGTCGCGTCCTTCACCCTGACACCGGTGGCCCCGCTTTCGGGGAGAGGCCACAGCCGGACCCGGTTGTCCGTCCAACCCGTGGCCAGCCACGTCCCATCCGGGCTGAAGGCCAAGGGCCGGCGAACGCCGGCGTAGCCGTCCACGACACCCGGGACCCGATGCGCGGTCGGCCAGAGCGTCACGGTCGTTGCGTTGTGCGTACTGACGGCGATCCACGCGTCCGCCGGGTGCACGGCCAGGTGGGACGTGTACCACGACCCCGATCGCCGGAGCACCATCGGGCGCGCCCCGGGCCAGTCGAGTCTGCTCCAGAGGCGCGCGTACGGTTTCCCACTCACCGGCTCGACAAACCAGCGCCTGGCGGGACTGAGTCGAGCCGCTGGCGCCGGCGGCGCCGGCGGCTCCGCCGCGGCGGAGCGCGCGAACCCGTCCCCGGCGCGCGCCCAGCGCCACCGTGCGCCCGACGCGCCGCGGACGACGAACTGACCCGGTTGCGGGCACGCGACGAGTGTGACCGGCTCGCCGTGCCTCGCGACGAGGACGTCCGCGGCGACGCCGGATGCCGACAGCGGCCGCCGGAGCAGGTCGCGCCCTTTCGCGTACGCGATTGCCGGACCGACGGGGTCGAAACAATAAGCCGTCGGCGCGCCGATCTCCCGCCAGTTCACGCGTCCCAGCGTTTGGGCCTCGCCGTCGGGCAGCGTCCAGGAACGAAAGACGTACACCTCGGGCCGATCCCACGTGCCACGCTCGACCACGCGAGCGGTCAGCGTGCGAGCCTGGACGCCCCACCTCGCCGGCCCGCCGAATTCGATGGTCCGCACGAGCGTGCCGCCGGGAAACGCCCACAGACGAGCGCGCTCGGCGAGCGAGAGGACACCCGTGACAAGCAAGTGGTCCGACGCCCAGACTGGCACGTTGGGATTGACCGGGGTGACGTCGTGTCCAGGCAGCGGCGTGTACTCCGCGCCCCCATCGGCCCAGACCTGAACCAAGGGCGAGTTGCCCCCCGCCGCCAGGCGCTTGCCGTCGGGACTGAAGGCGGGCATCGGTGCCGCCGCGTAAGGACCGGGCATCTCGATTGCCGGCGGCGCCTGCCCGGCCGCGTCGAGCGCCAACACCACCTCGCGCGCGTTGGCATACCGCGCCGCCGGGTCCTTTTCCAGGCAGCGCCGCACGACGCCGTCCAGCGCCGGCGGGATCGACGGGTCCACGGCCGACGGGAACGGCGCCGCCTCCTGCACGATCGCCGTCAGCGTCGCGGCCACGCTCTCGCGGCGGAAGGGATGCCGGCTGGTCAGCAGCTCCTGCAGCACGATGCCGAACGCGAACACGTCCGACGGCGGGCCCACCGCGTCTCCGCGCGCCTGCTCCGGCGACATGTAGGCCACGGTTCCCATCAGCCTGCCTGGCTCCGTGAGCCCGGCAATCGGCGCGTCTTCCCCCTCGCGAATCTCCGTTCGCTTGGCCAGCCCGAAGTCGAGGATCTTCACGCGCCCATCGGTCGTGACGAACAGGTTCTCCGGCTTGAGGTCCCGGTGCACGACCCCCTTTTCGTGCGCCGCCGCCAGTCCCTCCGCCGCCTGCCGCGCCAGCGCCAGCCGCTGCCGCAGCGTCGGCAGCCGCCGCGCGTACAGCTCGCGCCAGGTTTCGCCCTCGAGCAACTCCGTCACGACGTACGAGAGGCCGTCGTGCGAGCCGACGTCATGGACCGTCAGGATGTTGGGGTGGTGCAGCGCGGCCACCGCCCGCGCTTCCTGCTCGAACCGCCGCAGCCGATCCGCGCATCCCGCCTGCCCCGAGCGAGGCGGTGATCTCGTAGGGACCAAGGCGAGTGCCCGGGGCGAGCGGCATCTCCCCGGCCCACGCGGGGCGCTCGAGGAACCCGTCGGCCCGCGCCTGCCCGGCGAGCAGGCGTTCCACCTCGCGCCGCAGGCCGGCATCGCCGCCGCACGCCTGCTCCAGGAAGGCATCGCGGTCGCTGCCGATCTTCGACAGCGCTTCGAGACACAGAGCGTCCACGCGCTCGCGCCGTTCGCCGCTCACGGCTCCTCCTCGCCCCCCAGCGCCGCCAGGAGCCGCAGCTTCGCGACCTTCCAGTCGCGCATCACGGTCTCGGGTGACACCTGGAGTACTTCAGCCGTCTCTTCAACCGTCAACCCGCCGAAGTAGCGCAACTCGACCACCTTGGCTTTGCGCGGGTCGACGCGAGCGAGTTCGCCCAGCGCCTCGTCCAGCGCCAGCACGTCCGCGTCGGGCGCGGGCGCCCCGAACACGGCCTCGTTGAAGGGGACCCGCACCGCGTCGCCGCCGCGCTTCTGCGCGAGCGTCGCCCGCGCGGATGCAGCGCATCGCCTGCGCGCACACGCCGTAGAAGTGGGCGCGGTTCTGCCAGGGCATGTGCCGCTCGTCCACGAGCCGGACCCAGGCTTCGTGGACGAGGGCAGTGGTCTGAAGCGTGAGGCCCTGCGGCTGGCCGCGCATCCGCGCGTGGGCCAGCTTGTGGAGCTCGCGATAGACAAGCGGCACCAGGCGGTCGAACGCGCCCTCGTCGCCGCCGCGCCAGGCGGCGAGCAGCCGGGTCACCTCGGGAGCCGACGGTTCGGGCATCGCGTCCCCCTCCGCCGTCCGTTCGCTTCTGCGTGTGAGTGTGCCGATTCTACACCGGTTCGCCCGTCAATCCGCTCGTATGCCAGCCGTTTCTCGATGAAGACCGCCCGCCGCGTGGATGTCCGAGCCCCATCGCGCCCGCCGCATGCCAGTCGCCGCCCGCCGTTTCCGTTTGTCGAGGTGCAGTCGGCACTGAGGCCGGCCGCAAGCCGGGGGGCGGGCGATGGTCAGCACAACCCGTTGGACGCGCGGGCCCTCATGGCGGCTCGCGGGCCTCGTGGCGGCGGCCGTGTCGATCGGCGCCCAGCCCGCATTCGCGCAGCAGGGCAGCGGGCCGGGCCAGGCGGAGAGGGTGCTTGCCGCAGCCGCGACGGGAGGCGCCGTCCCGGGAGCCGGAGCCGGTGAGGACAAGCCACTCGTCAGGACGCACGTCCGCGGAGCGGATGCGGCCGCGTCGGCGCTCCTCGAGACGGGCAAGTCGCGTTCGGCGACGTTCCGGCGGCTCGTCGAGACCCTCGAGGCCAGCGACGTCGTCGTCTACGTCGCGAGAGGCCCTCGAACGGCGCCGGCCGATCTGCGTTTCGTCTCGGCTTCGGCGTACGGCCGCCACCTCCGGGTCACCCTCAGCGTGGCGCAGGACCAGGCGAAGCTGCTCGCGCTCCTCGGCCACGAACTCCAGCATGCCGTCGAGGTGGCGTCCGCGCCGTCCATCGTCGATGCGGCCTCGATGCAGCGGTGGTACGAGGCGCACGGCGTGATCGGCGCGCGCGGGGGCTTGTGCACGCGGGCGGCCCAGGAAACCGCGGCCGCGGTGGCGTGGGAGATCGGCTGCAGCCGGGGGCGGCGTTGACGGCGGTGCC
>CAZBIP010000275.1:0-4612 GCA_964491885.1 uncultured Vicinamibacterales bacterium | reverse complement strand
CCGTGCCGGGAGGTCATTCGGGCGCCGAGCGCCCGCCTTCGCCGAGCGGCGCCCCCCGCGTCTGCCCGCCTTCCGCGGGTGGCCGGGGCGCTCTCCCTGTTGCCCGTCCTTCGACAGGCTCAGGACGCCCTGAGCTGCGTCGAAGGGCGCAGGCTAGGCGGCGTCAGCCCCGGGGCCTGAAGGCCCCGGGCTCCATCTTGGATGGAGGTCGAGGCTTCAGCCTCGACACGTCGACGACCGCGCATGGAAACGTCCCGAACAGGACCCGCGACCAGGCGGAGCTGCCTCCGCACAGGAATGGGCACGCCAACTCCGCCAGGGCTGTTGACGGCGCCGCCTGCCCTGCGACGAGACGGGCCCATCGCAGCCCGCTACGGGTGCCGCAACATCTGGGAAGGAGACGAACGCGTCGCGCGCAAGATGGGGGGAAGCAGAATCAACACCGCGACGGTGAGCAGCAGCACCGCGGCGCCAACCGCGCTCGCGGGGTCTGCCGGCTCGACGCCGAACAGCAAGCCCTGCAGCAGCCGCCGGCTGACGGATGTGACGATCCCGCCCGCGAGCAGACCGCCGGCCACGGGCAGAAGCACATCTCCCCCCAGAGCCGTGGCGATCGCGCGCACGGGGGCCCCTAGCGCGATGCGGATCCCTGTGTCCTTCGTGCTCCGCGTGATCGTGGATGCGATGACGGCGTAGAGGCTGAGCATGGCCAGCACCGTGGCGACGACGGCCACCAGACCGAAGGCGGCGAGGCCTAGACGTTGCACGGCAGCCTCTCGGGCGAATCGTTCCGTCGTCCGGCGGACAGACACTGACGCTGCCGGCCACCGGCCGACGGCGTTCCTCAGGATCTGGCTGACTAGGGCCACCTGATTGGTTCGAATCACGAAGGTTGTCTGTCTGGGAATGCGCTCGCTGTCAGCGGGCGTCCCGCCGCCAGGGCCTGCGGCGGCAGGGACGAATGCCGTGAGGCTCTCCGCGCCGAGCGCGTCCAAGCGGGTGTTTCCGACGACACCGACGACCACCGATCCCGTCTGACCCGTACCGACATCCACTCGAGAACCCAGCGCCGAGCGATCCCGCGCCAGGCGTTGCGCCAGACTCGCGGTGACCACCGCAACCGCGGGCCCGACCGCGTTGTCTCGCCGAATGAGCGTACGCCCTTCAAGGAGCGGCAGCCCGAGCGTTTCGAGATAGCCGGAGCTGACGGGCAACACGACGATGGTCGGCGTCCTGTCCGCCGGTGTGCCCGCTCGAGCACCTGCCGCGCGGGGCGACCCGAACACCACGGATTCGAGCTCGCGCCGGCCAATGCGAGCCGAGGGAAGCGATCGTCGCAGCGCCTGTTCGATCTCGTCGTACAGCCCAATCCGTTCGTTATCGGTCAGCCGGACGGCTACCACGTCGACGGCGGCTTCCACCAGGTTCTTTGTGTCGTACCCCACATCGACCCGGTAGACGGCGGCGAGGCTCCTGGCAAACAGGAGGGCGTTGCACAGCAGCGCCATGGCCAGCGTCACTTGCGCCGCCACAATCAGGTGACGTGTCCAGTGACGGGAGACCGGCGCAGAAAAGGCGCCTCCCTGGAGCGCGACGCCGGCTGGGGCGGCTGCCCGGCTACGGTGGGCGATGAACGTCACAAGCACGCTGGCAACGGACGCGCACGCCATGGCGCTGGCAAACGCGCGGAGACTGAAGGGCGGGCCGACATGATCGAAGATCGGGCCCGACCGCGGCGCGAGGACGGCCGCCGCCCGCGGCAGAGCATAGGCGATGGGAAGCGCGAGCACGGCTCCGGCTGCGCAGCACGCGAGACTCTCCAGCCACATCGTCATGATCAACCGGCCGCGCGATGCGCCCAGCGCGAGGCGCACCGCCTGCTCGCGCCAGCGAGCCTCACCGCGCACCAGGAATATGGTGCCGACGGTGACGCTGCCGACCAGCAGGATGGCCAGGGCCGTCCACCCGAACAGCAGGACTAGTCGCCTGAACTCGTCCGCCAACCGGGCCGGGATGGCGCTACGCTGCAGTTCGACCACGCGGGAGAACGACACGATCGTGCGTGTCGTTCGATCGGACTCGCGCTCGGCCCAAGCCGCGAGCGCAGCGTTCGCGCTCTGCACGCTCATGCCGGGACGCAGGCGCGCAACGACGTGGAGCCACGCCGGTGACCGGAACCCGAGCCAGTCGATACCAGGGAGCGCGGGATTCACGCGCGGCGCCAGTTCCAGCGGGAGGTACACGTCCGGGTGCTTCGAGACGTCCGTGCCGCGGAAGCCGCGGGCCGTCACGCCCACGACGACGACCGGAACGCCGCCAATCGTCAGCCGACGCCCGAGGATGGAGCGTTCGCCTCCGAATCCAGCACGCCAGAACGCGTAGGAGAGTATCGCGGCTGACGGCTCGTCCACCGTGTGGTCGGGAGCAGTGAACGCGCGTCCCGCGGCCATTCGTACGCCGAGGGTCTCGAAGTAGCCGGCACTGACCATGACTGCCACGGCGCGGACATTCGCCTCGCTCACGTGGACGGTCCGATCGCCCAGTACCCAGCCGAAGCGGGCGACGCCGGCGAACAGGTCGGGTCGTTCACCGAGCGTCTGGCTCTGCCTGAACGAGTAGGCCTTGGACGTGGCATTGGTGTTCTGCACCGCCGCCAATCCCGATGCCGCGACGCCAGGGAGCGGCCTGAGAAATGTGCCATCGACGATTCCGAGCACGCCAATGACGGCGCCGAGGCCGGCTGCGAGGGAGGCCACTGCGGTCAGGTAGACCCCGGGCGCAGCCGCAACCCGTCGCATCAGGATCTTGATTTCGACCATCTGGCTACTGGCCGAAGCGGAACGATCCTATATCGATATCCTCGCGCGCAACCCCTCAATCCTGGTCGGGCAGGCCACAGGTGCATCGGCAGACGCCACTGGCGCACGTGACACTCTTGAGCTCGCCAGCACAGTCCTGCGGGCAGGCATACCAACACGCCCCGGGTCCCGGGAAGGGCAAGCAGTCCTCCAGACTGCTGCAGGTCTCGCCGGTTGACCAACACATTGCTTCCACCGGTTGGCTCGCACTCGCGACGACGAACAGCCACACTAGAGTGACGAGGACGGGCCTGAGTAGCACTGCTGCCTTCATGGTGTCGGTCCTTTCCCCTGTAGTTGCGTGAGAATGCTGAGGACTCGGGTCTTCTGTTCGTCGCTCAGTTGCCCACGCCACTGGTTAATAACCAGGCCCCCTGCGTCCACCGCGATCAGGGTCGGTACGCCCTGAACATCGAGACCAGACCCTTCCAGCGGAATGATATTCAGGGGTGTGACGCCAGACTTGGCGAGGAACTGCCGATTGGCTTCGAGTGATTCGGCTGCCACAGCGACCATGGAAACGCCAGAAAGCAAGCGATAAAACGGCACACTGGCCACACAAGCAGAACAAGTGCTGCGGGTAACCACGATGAAACCGGCACCTGGCAGTCTCAATCGAAACAGGTCCAGCTGGTCGCCGGCTTGGTAGCCTGATGAGTGGCGCTGCTCGACCTGTCGGTCGCGGTTCACGAGCGTCACAGCAGCCGCAACTGCCACGGCTAGGATGGCCACGTTCGCCAGGCGGGAGAGCCAGCGATCGGCCGCTTCGGAAGAGCCCCGGACTTGCTCCGACGACATCGTGCGGACCTCATCGTTCTTGCCCGTGTGGCCACGCGCCCGGATCGTCGCCCCGGGGGCGGCGATCGCCAGGACAGGCAGGTGTCGCCTGATTCGTGCGACGCTGGACGGAAGCGCCACGCGGCCTTCCTCGCCTGAGGACGGCGGCGGGAGGGCGAGGTCGTGGCGCCCGCGTGATCCGCGACCGTCTTCTGGTCGCATCTGACCCTCTTCCAGAAGAATGATCGGACTTCACCGTGGCTGGAGCAAGCGGAATGGGCGCCCCAAGTCGCTCATTCGAGCACCGAATCGATCATCAAGACATGCCAGGTCTTGCGTGACGAGGGTAGCCTTGCACGGTGTTTTCACTGTGGTCGAAACGGTGTCTTCACGCAGCTTGACAACAGGCCCCCCCCGTGGCGTCATCCTCGCAGCGGGGCCGCGACGAACCCGCACTGAGCGAGGGAACGATCGTGAGCTACTCTCGGGCGGCCTTGGTTCAGTCGGCCCACGAGTTTCTCTCACGCCGGCCGGCGGCGACGCTGGCCGGGGTGGCGAGGTTCTGCCAGGTCAGTGTCGCGACGCTTTCGCGCGCCGTGCAGACCGAGTTGGGCAGGACCTATCGAGCCTGGCAGCTCGAACTGCTTGAGTCGGCAGCCAGAGCGCGCCTGGACGAACGACCGCCCCGATCGATCAAAGAGATTAGCGTCGAGCTTGGCTTCGCTCGCTCGAGCAGCCTCGCGAGGTGGTCTCGGCGACACCTTGGTTCAGCGCCTTCGGCTTACCGGGAACGGACGCCGTCACCCATCACGAGCGTTGTTCCACTTGGGAGCCCGGGCCCGCACTCCAGGGGGGGCAGGAACGGGCCACATCGCGCCGGATAGCGTATGATCCACCAGGCGCCGGCTGGGGCGTCGTCCAATGGTTGACATCGCGCGGCCGGATCTCCCCGTGGCCCGTCGTCGGCGTCAACTGAT
>CAZBIP010000274.1:0-4643 GCA_964491885.1 uncultured Vicinamibacterales bacterium | reverse complement strand
CGGAGAATCGAAGGCGAGATGGAGGCCGGGCCTTCAGGCCCGGCATCAGACGACCCGGTGATGAGCACCCCCGACAGCCCCGGCGAACCGACGCGCGCGCGTGACAGGCGGGTGCTGTACGCGGGGGCGATTGCCCTCGAGGCGCTCGTGCTCCTCGCCATCTGGCTCATCCAGAGCCACTTCGGCGCATGATGCCCCACCGCTTGTCCCTGCTCCGACCAGCGCCTAGCGCCTAGCCCCTAGCGCCTATCTTCCATGCACCCCCTCGACTGGGCCGTCATCGTCTCCTACCTGCTGTTCATCGTCTGGGACGGCGTGCGCCGCTCGAAGGCCACGAGCGAGGTGGAGGGCTACTTCCTCGCGAAGCGATCGCTGCCGTGGTGGGCGGTCGGATTGTCGGTGATGGCGACGCAGCTCTCGGCCATCACGCTCGTCGGCACGACCGGGCGCGGCTACACCGACGGCCTCGGCATCGTGCAGCTCTACCTGGGCCTGCCCGTCGCGATGGTCATCCTCTCGCTGACCGTCGTGCCGTTCTTCTACCGCGCGAAGGTGTACACGGCCTACGAGTACCTCGAGCGGCGCTTCGACTCGCGCACGCGGACGCTCGCAAGCCTGCTGTTCCTGCTCTCGCGCGCGCTGTCGTGCGGCGTGATCGTGGCGGCGCCGGCGGTCATCCTATCGATCGTCCTCGGCTGGAACCTGACGCTGACCATCCTCGGCATCGGCCTGCCGACGGTGCTCTACACGATGGTCGGCGGCGTCCAGGCGGTCACCTGGACGGACGTGAAGCAGATGGTCGTGATCGTCGCGGGCGTCGGCGCGGCGGTCGCCGTGCTGATCTTCCAGTTGCCGGACCACCTGTCGGTGGGGGAGGCGCTGCACATCGCGGGCACGACGGGGCGCATGCAGGCCCTCGACTTCACGTGGGACCCGGCGAAGACCTACACGTTCTGGTCGGGCCTCATCGGCGGCCTGTTTCTGATGCTGTCGTACTTCGGCTGCGACCAGAGCCAGGTGCAGCGCTACCTCACGGCGAAATCGGAAGACGAGGGGCGCTCGTCGCTGATGATGAGCGCGTACGTCAAGATTCCGCTCCAGTTCCTCATCCCGCTGATCGGGGTGCTCATCTTCGTCTTCTACCTCTTCCACCAGCCGCCGATGCTCTTCAACCGCCAGCACGAAGCGGCGGTGCTCGCGAGCGGGCGCGGCGCCGAGTATCGCGCGCTGACGCAGCAGTTCGACGCGGCGTTCGTGGAGAGAAAGGCGGCGGCCGAGACGCTGGCGGAGGCGCGGCGCAGGGGAGACGATGGGGCGATCGCGTCGGCTTCGTCAGCCTTCCGCGCGAGCGACGCGCGCCTGGCCGGCGTGCGATCGCAGGCGGCGGGCATCGTCAGGGACGTCAGCGGCGACAGGGCGTACGGAGACGTCAATTACGTCTTCCCGACGTTCGTTACCGATCGGATGCCGGTCGGGCTGGTGGGCTTGATCATCGCCGCGATCTTCGCCGCCGCCATGTCGAGCATCGCGGCCGAGCTGAACTCGCTCTCGACGGCCACGGTGATCGACTTCTACCGCCGCCTGTGGCGCACGGGCGCGTCCGACGCGCACTACCTGAAGGTGTCGAAGTTCGTCACCGGATTCTGGGGCCTCGTCGCCTGCCTCGTCGCGCTCTACGCGGCCGACCTGGGGCCGCTCATCGACGTGGTGAACCGGTTCGGGTCGTTCTTCTACGGGTCGCTGCTGGGCGTGTTCGTGCTGGCCATCGGCACGAAGCGGGCGACATCGCGCGGCGCCTTCTGGGGCCTGCTCGCGGGCATGGCCGCGGTGGCCCTCGTGGCGCGGTACACCGCCATCGCCTTCCTGTGGCACAACGTCGTCGGCGCGGTCGTCGTGATCCTGGTGGGCATGGCGATCAGCCTGGCGGACCGGAACGTCGCCGGCCCGCGCGCCGCCAGACCCGAAGCAGGTCAGACCAATACATGAGGCGCTTCGGTCTCGGTCGGTGATCGGGGAAGCGGCGGCGTCGCGCGCAAGCTGCGGTATCCTGTTCGTTCAGTGTTTTCCACCCGCCTCTCCTTCGATCTCGCTCCCAACCGGCTGACGGCCGCCCTCGCGCGCCTGAGGCAGGCGCGCGTCTCCATCGACGACCTCACCGAGTCGAACCCCACGCGCGTCGGCCTGGCGTATCCCGCGCGGCTGCTCGACCCGCTCGGCGGGCGCGAGGGGCTGGAATACGACCCCCAGCCCTTCGGCTTGAAGTCCGCGCGCGAGGCGGTGGCCGCCGACTTCCGCCGCCGGGGCACGCACGTCCCGCGCGATCGCGTCGTGCTCACGGCGAGCACGAGCGAGGCGTACTCGCTGCTCTTCAAGCTGCTGTGCGACCCGGGAGACGAGGTGCTCGTGCCGGTGCCGAGCTACCCGCTTTTCGAGTTCCTCGCGGGGCTCGACGCGGTGGCGCCGCGGCCCTACAACCTCGAGTATCACGGCAGTTGGTCGGTCGACATCGACGGCCTCCGGCGTGCGACGACGGAGAGAACGAGAGCGGTGGTGGTGGTGAGCCCGAACAACCCCACCGGGTCGTACTTGAAGCGGGCGGAGCTGGACGCGCTCGCGGAGCACTGCAGCGAGCGCAACCTAGCCCTCATCGGCGACGAGGTGTTCGCCGAGTACGTGCTCGACGCGGACCTGCCGCGGACCGCGTCCGTGCTGGGTCAGCGCCAGGCGCTCGCGTTCAGCCTCGGCGGATTGTCGAAGGGGCTCGGCCTGCCGCAGTTGAAGCTCGGCTGGATCGCGGCGACCGGCCCGGACGATCTCGTGAGGCCCGCGCTCGAGCGCCTCGAGCTCATCTGCGACACCTACCTGTCGGTGGCGACGCCCGTGCAGTTGGCGCTGCCGGCGCTGCTCGGGGACGGCGTCATCGTGCGGGCGCAGATCCGCGAGCGCATCGCGCGCAACCACCAGGCGCTCGTCGAATCGGCCGCGCGGTGCCCGTCCATGACCGTCCTGCCGGCCGAGGGAGGCTGGTACGCGGTGCTGCAGGTGCCGGCGATGCAGTCGGAGGAGTCGCTCGTGCTCCAGATCCTCGAGAAGGAGCACGTGCTCGTGCACCCCGGCTACTTCTTCGACTTTCCGCGCGAGGCGTTCCTCGTCGTCTCCCTCCTGCCGCGCCCCGAGGTGTTCGACCGCGCCGTCAGCCGCGTCATCACCCGCATCGAGGCCGCCGCGTGACGTCAGGCGGTCCTGCAGTGTCAGGCGGTCGCGCGATGTCCGATGGCCGCTTCGCGCTTGGCCGCACGGCCGGGCTGCTCTTGCCGCTCTTCTCGATGCCGTCGCGCCGCAGTTGGGGTATCGGCGAGTTCGCCGACGTAGCCGCGCTCGCGCCCTGGATGGCCGAGGCGGGATTGAGCGTCTTGCAGGTGCTCCCGCTCAACGAGATGGCCCCCGGCCAGGCGTCGCCGTACTCCGCGCTGAGCGCGATGGCCCTCGACCCGATCTTCATCTCGGTGCCCGACGTCGCCGACTACCAGGCGACGGGAGGCGACCGGTCTCTCGACGAGTCCGAGATCAGGCTGCTCGCGCACGTCCGATCGAGCCGGAAGGTGGACTACCGCGGCGTCCGCGGCCTCAAGGATCGCGTGCTCCAGCGCGCGTTCCGGCGGTTCGTCGAGCACGAGTGGACGAAGGGCACGGACCGGGCCGCCGCGCTGCGCGCGTTCATCGCCGCCGAATCGTCGTGGCTCGACGCCTACGCCGTGTTCCGCGCATCGCACCACCTGCTCGGCGGCCAGTCGTGGCTCGACTGGCCCGCGCCGCTGCGCGTCCGCGATCGCGCCGAGACTGCGCGCGTGGCCCGTGATGCCGCCGCGGAGGTGCTCTACCGCCAGTACCTCCAGTGGATCGCGCAGGAGCAGTGGCGCGCTGCCCGCGCGCAGGCGGCCGGACTGCGGTTCGCGGGCGACTTCCCGTTCGGCGTCGCCGCCGAGAGCGCCGACGTCTGGGCCGACCAGGGGCTCTTCGCCTTCGACGGCACCGTCGGCGCGCCGCCCGACGCGTTCAGCGCGACCGGCCAGAACTGGGCCCTGCCCGTCTACCGCTGGGACGTCATGCGCCGCCTCGGCTTCGCGTGGTTCGCCGCGCGCGCGCGCCGCATGGCCGACCTTTTCGACCTCTTCCGCGTCGATCATCTCGTGGGGCTCTACCGGACGTGGATCTTCCCGAAGGACGGCACCCCGCCGCGCTTCGTGCCCGAAGACGAGGACGAGCAGGCCGCGCAGGGAGACGCCCTCGTGCGCGTCATCGCGTCCGCCGGCGCCGCCGTCGTCGCCGAGGATCTCGGGAGCGTGCCCGCGTTCGTGCGCGCGTCCATCACGCGCCTCGGCGTGCCCGGCTACCGCGTGCTGCGCTGGGAGCGCGAGTGGGACGAGCCCGGCCGGCCGTTCATCCCGCCGTCCACCTACCCGGCGCTCTCCGTGGCCACTTCGGGCACGCACGACACCGAGACGCTGGCGGCGTGGTGGGACGAAGCCGGCGCCGCCGATCGCGCCGCCACGCTCGCCGTCGCCGTGCCCGTCACCGCGCGCGGCGCGGAGCCGCCAAATCCGGAGAGCCCGTTCGTGCCCGCCGTGCGCGACGCCCTCGTC
>CAZBIP010000273.1:0-4661 GCA_964491885.1 uncultured Vicinamibacterales bacterium | reverse complement strand
TATTCCACGCGTCTATGACTCCGTTGACTGGCCGGAAGATTCGAGGCGCGTCAGCACGCCGAAGCCCTCCTGCTTGAGTTCCTCGACGGTCCTGGCCACGGCATCGTCATGCGCCAGGGGGACGTCCACGCTCACACCGTACGATGATTCTCTCACGTCCGCCTCCGTTCCGGCTCAGCCGCCACGCCCGCTCATGGCCGTGGCGCGCCCGAGCCCGTGCTCATTGGATTCACGCCGAAGCCCGAGGTGACAGGCGCTGCCGGCTGGTGGCGCGGACCGAGGGGGCGGCGTTTCGGGATACAATACCCGCTGCTGTGACCAATCGCTCCGGGCAGAATCCATCAGGCAGAACGCACGGCGGCCGCGAGACGGATTACGCGGCCCTGCTGCGCGCCGCGCAGGGCGGCAACCACGCGGCCTTGGAACGCCTGCTGATGAAGTCACAGGAGATCGCCTACCGCTTCAGCCTGCTGGTGTGCGGGCACGCCGACGACGCCGACGACGCGATGCAGGAGGCGCTGCTCAAGACGTACCGGCACGCGGCGCAGATCAAGGAACCCGAGGCGTTCAAGACCTGGCTCTACCGGACGGTGAAGAACGCGTGCCTCATCAGCCGCCGCCGTCGAGTGGGGGAGCCGTCGAGGTTGCACTCGCTCGATGGGGAGTCGGTGTCCATCGATGGGGTGGCGCAGCCGCTGGACGTCGAGGATCCGGGCCGAGGGCCGTACCAGGCGCTCGAGAATACGCGGCTCAGGCGCGCCCTGGACCGCGCGCTTCAGACGCTCTCGCCCGAGAACCGGCTCATCGTGTTCCTGCGCGAAGTCGAGGGGCTGTCCACGCGGGACGTCGCGGCCGTCGTCGGCATCTCGGAGGCCAACGTCAAGACGCGATTGCACCGGGCGCGGCTGAGCCTGCGCGAACACCTGGAGGCCCCGTGACGTCGCCGGCCCGACAGCGGTGCCTCCGGCTCCGGGAGCGGCTCTCCAGGTACATCGACGGCGACCTGTCCCCGTCGGAGCGGCGTTCGGTTGCCGCTCACCTGCGCCACTGTCCCTGCTGCCAGACAATGGCCGACGGCCTGCGGCACACCGTCGATCTCTGCCACAAGGCCGGCGCGGCCTCGCTCCCGGCCGACGTCAGGCGGCGGGCCCGCGCCCGGATCACGTCGCTTCTGGCGGAGGAGGCCTCTGCGGCGCCGCCTCGTGCGAGCGCGGGCCCGCGCCGGAAGACGAAGACGGTGAGGTAGCGGACAGGGCCGCGTGCCCGGCGTACACGAATCAGGGCCCGGGGGCGCGATGCCCGCCGGGCCCTTGGCGTGTCAGGCGAGCCTGTCGTCAGGCGATCTTCATCTGGTAGGCCGCCAGCACCTTCATGTAATTGGCGCGCTCGAACGCGGCGGGGTTCGGGCTGCGCTCGAGGCTCATGCTGCCTTTCGCCTGGGCCAGCGACTCGTACTCGTGCTCCTCGAGCCACGCGCGCATGCCGTCGACGATGACCTTGACGTGCTCGGGGCCGTTCAACAGGAGGCTGGAGACCGTCTGCACGGCGCTGGCGCCGGCCATGACGGACTTCAGGGCGTCCGCGGCGGTGTGCACCCCGCCCGTGACGGCCATCGCCGCCTTCACGCGGCCGTAGAGGACGGCGATCCAGCGGAGCCGGAGCAGGAGGTCCTGCGACCTGGACAGCGACAGCTGCGACGTGATGGCGAGTTCCTGGAGGTCGATGTCGGGCTGGTAGAAACGGTTGAAGAGCACGAGCCCGTCGACGCCGGCGGCATCGAGGCGGGCGGCCAGGTGAGCCACCGACGAGTAGAACGGGGAGAGCTTGACCGCCACGGGCACGGTCACCGACGACTTGACCTCGCGCACGATGTCGATCACGCGCTGTTCGACGGCATCGCCGGACTCGGCGGGGTCGGCGGCGACGTGGTAGACGTTCAGCTCGAGGGCGTCCGCCCCGGCTTGTTCGATGAGCTTGGCGTACTCGAGCCACCCCTCGGACGTGGTGCCGTTGAGGGAGGCGATCACGGGCAGCGCCACGGTCTGCTTCACCAGGCGCACCTGCTCGAGGTACTGGTACGGCCCGAGCCGGAACTCGCCGGCCTGCGGGAAGTAGGAGAGCGCCTCCGCGTTCCCGTGGTCGAGCAGTTCCATGTGGTACACCATGCCCTGCTGCTCGCGGGTAATCTGCTCCTCGAACAGCGAGTGCATGGTGATGGCGGCCGCCCCGGCGTCCTCGATCCGTTTCACGAGGTCGAGGTGGTCCACCATGGGGGAGGCCCCGGGCATGACCGGGTGCGGCAGCTTCAGTCCCAGATACGTCGTCGACAGATCCATTGCGGGTCTCCATCGCCCGGCGCCGCGCGGTGGCGCCGGGCTGGTTGGTGGTGCGGTTCCGGTTACGGCTTGGTCACGGGAAACGCGAGCTTCGCGAGCTGCTCGTAGACGCCGAAACGCATGGTGACTTCGCGCTGGGCGCGCTCGGCGAGCATCTTGAACCGGGCCGGATCCATCTGCTCGACCACGCGGTAGCGGGTCTCGTTCCCGGTGTACTTCGCGAGGTCGATCTTCGGCGGCGCGGAGTCCAGCATCAGCGGGCTCTCGCCGGTTGCGGCGCGCCGCGGGTCGAAGCGGTAGAGCGGCCAGTAGCCCGCGTCGACGGCCAGCTTCTGCTGGTCGAGCCCCTTCGCCAGATCGTAGCCGTGGGCGATGCAGTGGCTGTAGGCGATGATGAGCGACGGCCCCGGGTACGCCTCGGCGTCGACGAACGCCTTGACGGTCTGCACGTCCTTCGCGCCGAAGGCCACGTGCGCCACGTAGGTGTTGCCGTACACCATCGCCATCATGCCCAGGTCCTTCTTGCCGGCCGGCTTCCCGGCCATCGCGAACCGGGCCGAGGCGCCGAGCGGTGTGGCCTTGGACTGCTGGCCGCCGGTGTTGGAGTACACCTCGGTGTCGAGGACCAGGATGTTGACGTCGCGGCCCATCGCCAGCACGTGGTCGAGACCGCCGTACCCGATGTCGTAGGCCCATCCGTCGCCGCCGACGATCCAGACGCTCTTGCGCACGAGGTAGTCCGCGAGGCGCTCGAGCCACCTCGCTTCGGCCGACCCGATCCCCGCCAGCTTCTGCTTCAGGATCGCCACCCGGCCTCGCTGATCGGCCAGGCCGGCCTCCGAGCGCTGCTCGGCGGTCAAGAGGGCATCCACCAGGGTCTCGCCGAGCGCCGGGGCCAGGCGGCGCAGCAGTTCCTGCGCCTGCTCGAGGTGCTTGTCGATGGCCAGCCGGTAGCCGAACCCGAACTCGGCGTTGTCCTCGAAGAGCGAGTTCGACCACGCCGGGCCCCGCCCGTCGGCGTTCACCGCGTACGGCGTCGTCGGCAGGTTGCCGCCGTAGATCGACGAGCACCCGGTGGCGTTGCCGATGATGGCGCGGTCCCCGAAGAGCTGCGTGAGGAGCTTCACGTACGGCGTCTCGCCGCAGCCGACGCACGCGCCGGAGTATTCGAAGAGCGGCTGCAGGAACTGCACGCCCTTGACGTCCTGCTTGACCGCCGTGCGGTCCACCTCGGGCAGGCCCAGGAAGAAGGCGTAGTTCTCGCGCTCCGCGTCGCGAAGCGGGCGCTGCGGGTGCATGTCCAGGGACTTGTGCTTCGGGTTGGCCTTGTCCTTCGCCGGGCAGACCACGGCGCACAGCGTGCAGCCCGTGCAATCCTCCGGGGCCACCTGGACGGTGTACTTCTGGCCCTTGAACTCGTTGCCCTTGTAGTCGATCGACTTGAACGTGGCGGGCGCCGAGGCCAGGCGGTCGGGCTCGTAGACCTTGATGCGGATCGCCGCGTGCGGGCAGACCATCGCGCACTTGTTGCACTGGATGCAGATCGCCGGATCCCACACCGGGATGTCCTGCGCGATGTTCCGCTTCTCCCACTGCGTCGTCGCCGTCGGCCAGGTCCCGTCCACCGGGAACGCGCTCACCGGCAGCAGGTCGCCCTTGTTCGCCAGCATGACCGCGGTCACGCGCTTGACGAAGTCCGGCGCCTCGTCGGACACGATGGGCGGCAGGGCGCGGGTCGCGGTGACGGCCGCCGGCACGTCCACCTTGTGCAGGTTGGCGAGCGACTGGTCGACGGCCGCAAAGTTCTTCCGCACGACCTCGGGCCCGCGCTTGCCGTAGGTCTTCTCGATGGCCCGCTTGATCTGCGCGATGGCCTCGTCGCGGGGCAGCACTCCCGAGATGGCGAAGAAGCAGGTCTGCATCACGGTGTTGATGCGCGTGCCCATGTCGGTCTCGCGCGCCACCGCGAAGGCGTCGATCACGTAGAAGTCGAGCCGCTTGTCGATGATCTGCTGCTGCACCTCGCGGGCGAGGGAGTCCCAGGTCTCCTGCGGCGGGAACGGGCTGTTGAGCAGGAACACGCCGCCCGGCTTCGCGTAGCCCAGCACGTCGTACTTGTCCATGAACTCGTACTGATGGCAGGCGACGAACCCGGCCTGCTTGACCAGGTACGACGACCGGATCTGGCGGGGGCCGAAGCGCAGGTGGGAGATCGTGATCGCGCCGGCCTTCTTCGAGTCGTACACGAAGTAGCCCTGCGCGTGGTTGTCGGTCTCCTCGCCGATGATCTTGATCGAGTTCTTGTTCGCGCCCACCGTGCCGTCC
>CAZBIP010000272.1:4394-4674 GCA_964491885.1 uncultured Vicinamibacterales bacterium | reverse complement strand
ACTCCGTGTTGGGCAGTTTCGGGGGCTCAATGCATTATGAGGCATTCAGGCGCCGGCGAGACAGCCTGCGCGGAGAAGGATGGTCGGCCCTTCGACTCACTTCGTTCGCTCAGGGCATTCTCCATGGGCTGGCTCGCCATGAGCCCCCCGGCGAGGCTCGGGGCTCCCTGAGCAAGGTCGAAGGGAGCGAGCCTGGCGGCTCGCGAGCAGATGGAGCCAGGCGAGTCGAATGGCGGAGGGAGAGGGATTCGAACCCCCGGTACGGTTCCCCGTACAGCGG
>CAZBIP010000272.1:1107-4384 GCA_964491885.1 uncultured Vicinamibacterales bacterium | reverse complement strand
CCCGAGTCCCCGATCTGCGAAAGTTGGGCTGGCGCCGGTGAACCAAAAGTCGACCCGGGCTCACCCTTTCGGCGCTCGTAAGCGCCGGCTCCTGAAACACTGTGTTGAGGAATCGGAGGAGGAGGGATTCGAACCCCCGGTACGGTTCCCCGTACAGCGGTTTTCAAGACCGCCGCCTTCAACCGCTCGGCCATCCCTCCGTCGGCCGATCATAGCGCGATTACCGCACGTTCTCGCTGATCGCGAATTCGCCAGCGAAGCCCTGGCTGCCCCGGCAGCCCCGGATTGCGGTTGTTTGCGGCTGCAGGGCCGCACTCACGGCGGCCCTCGTCGTGTGCGGCCGAGTTCTTGTGCCGGTCATTCCGACTTTCTCCCCCAGCCTGCCGTCTAAGCCACGGTAGGGGGACGACATGCGCATGTCCGGATTCCGCTCGAGGTTCCGCGCGGCGGGGTTGCTGATTCCGGTGTCGGCCGTCGCCCTGCTCGCCGGAACCGCCGACGTGGCAGCCCAGCAGCGCGCCTCCGGCACGGAGGTCTGGCAAGGCAAGACCGTCACGTACGAACTCTCGGGCGACGCGCGCCCGGACATTCAGATCCGGAAGGGCGACCAGGACTGCCGCGTCACGATCACGATCGACGGCCGCGCGCGAACGGTGACGCTGAAGGACGACGACGTTGCGGTGGATGGCGAACGTTTCGAGGTGGGCAGCTACACGCGCGTGTCTCTCAACGCAGGGCGGGACTTCCTGATCGTCAACATCGTCGCCCGTCGATCGTGGGGCGCCAGCGCATCCGGCTCGTCAACCTCGCAGACTGCTTCCGGCACGATCGCGACGACCCGCGGGACGACGAGCGGCTCGGAGGCATCCGGCACGTCCACGGAATACCACGCACTGGGCTTCACGGACCTCCGCGGCGTGCCGATCCGCTTCAGGTTGCAGGGAGGACGGTCCGTCACGTGCTCGATTGTGCCCGGAGCCGACGAGCGCGCGATCCGATTCAACATCGACGAGGGCAGGAATGAGCGCACCCTCGTGGTGAAGCCCGGGCGGGTCGTCGTGGATGGAGCGGAGAAGCCGACCGGCCCAGGCGCTCCGATCACGGTGACCGCCTCGAAGAACGCGCTGCGGATCACGGCTGGCCAACGCGAGATCTGGTCCCGGCGCTAGCAACCCGCCAGTCGACGTGGGCGGCGAGAACCTCAACGGCGGCTGCCTGCGCGAGTCGCGCTGAATGGATGCGTACGCCTTCGCCTGCCTGGGCTGAAGCCTCGGGCCGCCGAGGCGCTACTTCCCCAATTCGTGGAGCCGCGCCTCTCCGCCGTTCGCCAACGCGCGACTCACCTCCCGAATGCCGGGGCGCTTCGCCAGTTCCGCGATCATCGTCCGGCAGGTCGCGGGATCCGGGAAGTCACGCTCGTGAAGGACGACGCGGTCCACGCCCCGGTCGCGGAACACGGTCAGCAGGCCGTCCCTCATCCGGCCGCGCGCGACCGTGCGATGCAGCGCCCAGAGCGCCGGCGGCTCCGGGTGGAAGATGTTGGCCGCGAACAGGTGGAGCGGGTCGCGCGGCAGTTGGCGCACGATCCAGGAGAGCCTCCAGATCGAGAAGCGGCGGCGGCAACACCCGATCGTCGGCTCCCGTCAGCCGGGATCGCGACGCGACGGGAGGGACCCTGTGCAGGCGGCCATTATTGGACACCGTGCGGGGATGTCACGTGCGCGCGCTACTTCACGGTCACGCCGGCCGGCGGTTCGAACAGCGACGGGTCCGGCTCGCCGCGGGTGATTCCCGTCAGCCGGTACGTCGTCTCGCCCGTGCGGGGGTCGGCGTGCTTCGTCAGGACGAGCACCTTCAGGTCGACCGCCACCCATTCTTCCGCGGTCACCGTGATCGGCAGCTCATTGCCGATGGCGCCGGCCGGGATCTCGGTCGTCGTGCGGGTCCCTCTGGCCTGAAGGCCCTCGATCATCTGCTGCCCGAGGTCCTCCTTCTTCGGCGCGGCTCCTGCGGACGCATGCTCTGAGGTCACCCAGCTCATTGAACCGACCGAGGCGACGTGCGGCTGCTGCGCGGCGTTCTGGTGCGCGTGCTGAGCGGCCTTCTGCTCCGCCTCGTGCGCGGATATGGACTTTCCTCCGGAGTTCGTCTCGATCGAGATGTGTTTGGCCGTGCCGGTCGAGCGCTCCTTGAGCGTGAACACTTCCACCTTGGGCGCGAACACCTCTACGTGCCCGCCCGCCTCCGAGACGAACGTCGCGAGGCCGGTGTGGCGCACGGTCTTGGCGCCCGGATCCATCACGACACTCGTGCCGCCGACCGGGTCGCTGATCATGATGCTGGTGACCTGGCCGTCGGGCTCCAGCGTCTCGCGCCGCGTGCGTCCCTTGCCGTCGCGGTACACCCTGGCCGTGGTCCGCCGGACGATCCGGTTGCCGTCGGCCAGGACCTGGACGGTTTCGCTGGTGGCCTCGGCGCTGTACGGCGCGCCGGTCACGGGTTTGGTCTCGATGGAGACGTGCACGCCGGCCGACGCGACCTTCTCGGTCAGGATCTGCAGATGCTGTTCGTTGGCGGCATTCGCGCCGGCTTCGTGCGTGATGACTTGCGCGCTTGCCGCCGCCGCCGTCAGGATCATCGCCGCTGCGGTCATCGCGATCTTCTTCATTGCGGTCTCCTTGGGTCTTCGTCGAGTGTCACGAACCTGATCGCTCTCGGCTGGCCGTCCTGGCCGACGAGCACGTCGGCCTCGAGGGCGCCCGAGGCCGGCTCAGGCGTCACGTCGAACCCGAATGCCGGCAGCATGGCCGTCGGCACGTCCACGCGGACGATGCGCCCGCTTTCGAGCGCGGGGAGCCCGACGGCGGTTGGCAACGTGACGAACCGCAGTGCCTGGCCGTCGGCGGCCGGCCCTGGGTTTGGTTGGGCCCCGCCCTCGGCAGGCCCGGGACCGGTCCCGCGCCCGGCAGGGCTTCCTTCGGGCGCTGGCCACCGCGCGACGCCCTGCCAGGCCGCCACCGCCAGCACAAGGACGGCTGCCGCCGCGAGCCAGACGCGCGCCGCCGGCACCGTCACGAAGGTCGTCCGGCGCGCCGCGCGCTGCGCCGGCCAGCCGGCCCGCCGATCGGCGAAAGCGGCGAGCAACCGCTCCTCGATTTCGGCCGCCCTCGCCGATGGCGGCTCGGCGTCGGCCATGGCCTTCAGCGCCGCCGACAACGACCGCTCGCGCTCGAGCCGGGCCGCGCAGCCCGCACACCGCTCGAGATGCGCGAGCAAG